>NZ_JBWCCN010000020.1:0-168306 GCF_056279485.1 Pseudomonas sp. TE12508
AGCGTCCGCACCTGTCTTTGAAATACAAAACGCCCGATGCGGTGCATCGGGCGTTAGGGTGAAACAGGTGTAAACCTATTTCAGGACTAGACACTGCGATTTGGTGAATCCCAAGGAGGGCTGACACCACCGCTTTTCTTTCGTGAAACCAATGATCTATATAAGTTGTCTGTAACTTCATACAGGTCAATCATCTATTCGAGGCTAGGCTTAGTCTGAAGTGAACGACCGCTGGGCATTGCACCCGGCATAAGGAAGCGAATGAACAAGCTCATTGTCGTGATAGCAGTACTGACATTAGCGGGCTGTACCACAAGCGCCAAAACTCATGCGGTACGCGGAGTCAGTGGCATAGAGATCGATTGTTCCGGGTTGGGCTCCGGATGGGAAAAGTGCCACAAGCGAGCTGCAAAGGAATGCAAAGGCGCAGGTTATAAAGTCGTCGTCAGGTCCGATGATGCCAAGGAAGAGGATGTATTCCCTTTCGGCTTCAATCCCGCGGGTTATCTGACGCGCACCATGCTGGTTATCTGTAGATGAATGCCGGGTTGGAGCAATGTTCCGATGTTCTGAAATCGGGTGCCTCATTACGAGGAAAGATATGTCAAAACTCAGGCTGTTCAAATTTCTCCGGGCATGCTAAAACCTTTGAAGCGCTTTTCCTAGCTGCTTGAAAAAGAAGGGAAAAATATGACGAAGTCGGAGTTGATCGAACGAATTGTCACCCATCAAGGGCTGCTCTCATCCAAGGATGTGGAGCTGGCCATCAAGACCATGCTTGAGCAAATGTCCCAATGTCTGGCCACCGGTGATCGAATCGAGATCCGTGGGTTTGGCAGCTTCTCCTTGCACTATCGCGCACCGCGCGTAGGCCGCAATCCGAAAACCGGTCAGTCCGTCAGCCTCGACGGCAAGTTCGTTCCGCATTTCAAGCCAGGCAAAGAACTGCGCGATCGCGTGAACGAGGAAGAGGAGGAGGGGCTTTGACAGCTGCTGCACTTCAAGGAACCGCTGATGCGTAACCTCAAGCGCGTACTTCTCGCTATATTTGTCCTGTTGCTCGTTCTCGCGATCCTGGCGTTCGTACTTGAGAACCAGCAAAGCGTGTCACTGCTGTTCCTGGGCTGGGCGGGCCCGCAGTTGCCAGTATCGCTGGTCATGGTGATTGCGTTGCTGATTGGCATGGTGATCGGGCCGATTCTCGGCTGGTTTCTGGGGCGTACGTCCAGGGCTTCACGCAAGCGCTTTGTCTGATCGCGACAAACCCGTTACACGCGTCGAATTTGCGTCATGGCTTGTCCATATCCATTAGTAAAACCTTCATTAAGCTGTAAAATGCTGCGCTTGGTCGATAAGGCGTTCCCGAATCGGTTCAGACTGACTCTGTCAGAAGCCACGGCTGACTTGATGGCTTTTGCATTCATGGATTAGACAGTGCGCGGTTGGCGGCCCTGTCAGCAACTTAAGGGTATGGTTTCGCGTGAAAATTCTAGTTACCGGCGGCGCCGGGTTCATCGGCTCGGCAGTCATTCGTCATATCATCTCCAACACTGCCGACTCTGTCGTTAACGTCGATAAACTGACTTATGCCGGTAACCTTGAGTCGCTGGCCGAAGTCAGCCAGAACTCGCGTTACGTGTTCGAACGCGTCGACATCTGCGACCGTAATGAAGTGGACCGTGTCCTGCGTGAGCACCAACCAGATGCCATCATGCACCTGGCCGCAGAGTCCCACGTTGACCGCTCGATCTCCGGTCCGTCTGAATTCATCCAGACCAACATTATCGGCACCTACACCTTGCTGGAAGCTGCACGCCACTATTGGGCGGCACTGGATGGGGCGCGTAAAACCAATTTCCGCTTCCACCATATCTCCACCGACGAAGTCTACGGAGACCTCGAAGGTCCGGAAGACCTCTTCACCGAAACCACACCGTATCAGCCAAGCTCGCCATATTCGGCCAGCAAGGCCAGTTCCGATCACCTGGTTCGCGCCTGGGCTCGTACTTACGGCCTGCCGACGCTGGTGACCAACTGCTCGAACAACTACGGCCCTTGCCATTTCCCAGAGAAATTGATCCCGCTGATCATTCTCAACGCACTGGAAGGCAAGCCTCTGCCGGTCTACGGCAAAGGCAACCAGGTCCGTGACTGGCTCTACGTCGAAGACCACGCCCGCGCACTGTACAAAGTCGTGACCGAAGGCGTGATCGGCGAGACCTACAACATCGGCGGCCATAACGAAAAGCAAAACATCGAAGTGGTGCATACCCTGTGCGCACTGCTCGACGAACTGCGTCCAGATTCCACGCATCGTCCCCATGCCAGCCTGATCACCTACGTTCAGGATCGCCCGGGCCACGACCAGCGCTATGCCATCGACGCCAGCAAAATCCAGCGCGAGCTGGGCTGGACGCCGGAAGAAACCTTTGAAACCGGTATCCGCAAGACCGTCGAGTGGTACCTGAACAACACTGAATGGGTAGCTCACGTGAAGAGCGGCAGCTACCAGCAATGGATCGACCAGAACTACACGGAACGTTCGGACAAAGCATGAAAATCCTCCTGTTGGGAAAAAACGGCCAGGTCGGCTGGGAGCTGCAACGCTCCCTTGCGCCGCTTGGCGAGTTGATCGCCCTTGATCGTCACCCGGTCGATGGCTTGAGCGGCGACCTGTCTGATCTCGATGCATTGCGCGCGACGATTCGTCAGGTCAAGCCGGATGTCATCGTCAACGCTGCGGCCTACACTGCCGTCGATAAGGCTGAATCCGAGACCGAACTGGCCGACCGTGTGAACGGCCAAGCCAGCCAGGTCATGGCTGAAGAGGCTGCATCCCTGGATGCCTGGCTGATTCACTACTCGACCGACTACGTGTTCAGCGGCGAAGGCCTGACGCCATGGCAAGAGACGGATGCCGTCGCCCCGGTAAATCACTACGGCGCCAGCAAGCTGGCCGGCGAGCAAGCGATCATTGCCTCGGGCTGCAAGCACCTGATCTTCCGCACCAGCTGGGTCTATGGCGCTCGCGGCAATAACTTCGCCAAGACCATGCTGCGTCTGGCCAAGGATCGCGACACCCTGAGCGTCATCGCTGACCAGATCGGTGCCCCGACCGGCGCAGATTTGATCGCGGACGTAACGGCACTGGCCATTCAGCAGGTCCAGCTACGCCCTGAACTGGCGGGCCTGTATCATCTGGCGGCCAGTGGTGAGGTGTCCTGGCACGGCTATGCCAGCCATGTGATCGGGTTTGCCAAGGCCAACGGTGAAGAGCTTGCCGTCACGGCGATCAATCCGATCGACACAACCGCCTACCCAACACCGGCGCGCCGCCCTCTGAACTCACGGTTGAACACTCAGAAGCTGCGCGACAATTTTTCTCTGCACTTGCCGGATTGGCAAAGTGGCGTCACCCGAATGCTGATGGAAGTCCTGAATAAATGACCACGACAAATCGTAAAGGCATCATTCTCGCTGGCGGCTCGGGCACGCGTCTGCACCCGTTGACCCTCGGCGTGTCCAAGCAGATGCTGCCGATCTACGACAAGCCGATGATCTTCTATCCGTTGTCGGTGCTGATGCTCGCGGGTATGCGCGAAATCCTGATTATCTCCACCCCAGAAGACCTGCCATCGTTCCAGAAATTGCTGGGTGACGGCAGCCTGTACGGCATCAAGCTGACCTACGCCGAGCAACCTAGCCCGGACGGCCTGGCACAAGCCTTCATCATCGGCGAAGAGTTCATCGGCAAAGACCCTTGCTGCCTGATCCTGGGCGACAACATCTTCTACGGCCAGCACTTCTCCGAAAACTTGCGTTCCGCCAGCACTCAAGAGCACGGCGCGACTGTATTTGGTTACCACGTATCGGACCCGGAGCGTTTTGGTGTCGTCGAGTTCGACGCTGCCGGCCGTGCCTTGAGCATCGAAGAGAAACCGCTGAAGCCTAAATCTGCCTACGCGGTGACTGGCCTGTACTTCTACGATAACCAGGTCGTCGATATCGCCAAGAGCATCAAGCCATCCGCACGTGGCGAGCTGGAAATTACTGATATTAACCGTGCCTACCTCGAGCAGAAGACCCTCAACGTCGAAATGCTAGGCCGTGGCTTCGCCTGGCTGGACACCGGTACCCATGATTCGCTGCTGGAAGCCAGTCACTTCGTGCATACCATCGAGCAGCGCCAAGGCCTGAAAGTGGCGTGCCTGGAAGAGATCGCTTACCACAATGGCTGGATCACAGCCGAGCAGTTGGGTACTCAGGCTGATGCTCTGAAGAAGACTGGCTATGGCCAGTACCTGCAGAAGCTGCTGGACTCGCCTTCCCACTGATTCGAAGGCTCAGCCCTTTCGAACAGTAGCGTTTAACCGGTCCAGACAGGAATGGCATGCCAGTAAAACATCCCAAGGTTGCGGTTTTGCTGGCTGCCTACAATGGCATGCAGTGGATCGAGGAGCAGTTGGCCTCGATCCTCGACCAGTCAGCTGTCGACTTAACCGTTTATATCAGTATCGATCCTTCCACTGATGGTACCGAGGCTTGGTGTGCGGCTTATGCGGCTGAGCATCACCAAGTGATCGTTCTGCCGGATGCCGGTAGCTTTGGCGGTGCCTCACGAAACTTTTTCCGCCTCATTCGCGATGTCGACCTTGAAGGCTACGACTTTGTCGCCTTTGCCGACCAGGATGATGTGTGGCATTCGAATAAACTCCAGCGTGCAACCCAAGCCATTCAGGCTCGTCGCTTAGAAGCCTATTCCAGCAATGTCACGGCCTTCTGGCCAGACGGTAGCACTCATGTATTGGACAAGGCGCAGCCTCAGGTCGCTTGGGATTTTCTGTTCGAAGCGGCGGGTCCCGGCTGTACCTACGTGATGAGCAAAAAGCTCATGAACTCGCTAAAAGCTTCGATGCTCGACAACTGGCAGCAGCTGCAAGATGTCAGCTTGCATGACTGGTATTGCTACGCCTTCGCTCGTAGCCATGGCTACCGCTGGTGTATCGACCCTGAACCGTCCATGGATTATCGCCAGCATGAGCGTAACCAGGTGGGCGCGAATAAGGGCTTGAGCCCATTGATAGCCCGCTACAAAACAATTCATGACGGTTGGTGGTTCAATCAGGTTCAGTTGATTGCACGCTTGGTGGGGCAGGGGGGCGATCCTTTCGTGCAGACATGGCTGAAACTGCGCCGCAGACAACTTATGAAACTTTCCTTCAGTGCTTGGCGTTGCCGACGGCGAGTGCGGGATAAAGTGTTTTTCTTTTGTATTTGCTGGGCGACCGCGTTGATAGGGAAGAAGGCTAAATGACCACCCCGAAGGTATTAGTGACGGGGGCTAGCGGTTTCGTTGGAGAGGCGTTGGTTTTCAGGCTGTTGGTGGACAAGAAGTTCAGCCCGATAGCGGCGGCACGCGGTGCCACGCGGTTGCACGGATTGTGCCCAGTGGTGCCCTTCGATCTCACCCATGCCAAGATCTTGCCTGCACTCGACGATGTCCAGGTAGTCGTTCATGCCGCTGCCCGAGTGCATGTCATGAATGAAACCGCAGTGGATGCATTGGCCGAGTTTCGTAAGGTCAATGTGGAGGGGACGCTCAAGCTGGCTCAGTGCGCTGCGGAATCGGGAGTAAAGCGTTTTATCTTCATCAGCTCGATCAAGGTCAACGGCGAAAGCACTCTCCCGGGTCAACCCTTCAAAGCCGATGATCATCCGGATCCGCAAGATCCTTACGGTGTGTCCAAGTACGAAGCCGAAGAGGCTCTGAAGCGAATGGGCCACGATACCGGCATGGAAGTGGTGATCATCCGTCCGCCATTGGTCTACGGTCCTGGCGTGAAAGCTAATTTTCTAAGCATGCTGAGCTGGCTCAATAAGGGGGTTCCTTTGCCGCTTGGCTCGATTCGGAATCAGCGTAGCCTGGTAGCAATCGGAAACCTGGTGAGCTTCATAGTTACTTGTATTGATCATCCCGCCGCAGCCAATCAGACCTTTCTGGTCAGTGACGGCGAAGACCTATCCACCACTCAACTGCTGCATCGTCTATCCAAGGCACTAGGCAAACCTGCCCGACTCTTGCCTTTACCTGAGGGGCTGTTGAAACTGGCAGCCTCGACACTGGGCAAACAAGCCGCTGCTCAACGCATATGTGGCTCGCTGCAAGTCGATATCAATAAAAATCGCGAATTATTGGGGTGGACGCCACCCGTCAAAATGGACAAAGCCATGCGTCAAACCGCTGGCCATTATCTGGAAAAGCAAACGAAATGACTGTTTGGTGGCTGGTGTTGGCGGTATTCGCCGTCTCTTGGGTATTGACGCTTGTGTTACGTCGTTATGCCTTGACCAAGAGATTGATGGACATACCCAACGAGCGAAGCTCTCACTCGATCCCGACGCCGCGTGGGGGAGGAGTCGCAATAGTCGCAGTGTTTCTCATGGCTGTTCCATTCCTTTATATTTATGGACTGCTTGATAGAGACGTAATGATTGTATTTTTGGGGACTGGGCTGTTGGTTTCTGTGATCGGATTTGCTGATGATCACGGACACATCCCCGCTAGGTGGCGTTTACTTGGTCATTTTATTGCAGCAAGTTGGGGCTTGTTTTTTTTGAAAGGCTTGCCGCCGATATTGATGTTCGGCGTTAAGCTTGAGTTGTCTTGGATTGGTCATCTACTGGCAATAATTTATGTTGTGTGGCTGTTGAATCTATATAATTTTATGGATGGTATTGACGGTTTGGCTGGTGCCGAGGCTATCTTCGTATGCTTGGGTGCATGTATTGTATATTGGTTTGCCGACACAATTGCGCTTATCTGGCCGGCTATAATCCTGGCCGCGGCCGTAGCGGGATTTTTATGTTGGAATTTTCCTACCGCTCGTATTTTTATGGGCGATGCTGGGAGTGGGTTTTTAGGTATAATTCTTGCGATGCTCTCGATCCAGGCAGCCTGGACCTCCTCTCAGTTTTTATGGAGTTGGCTCATTCTAATGGGCGTTTTTATAGTCGATGCAACTTGGACATTGATTCGAAGGCTTATGCGTGGAGACAAAATATATGAAGCTCACCGTAGCCATGGATATCAGTTCGCATCAAGAATATTCTCCAGTCATAAGAAAGTTACCTTACTAATCATTGGAGTTAATATCCTTTGGTTGTTTCCAATCGCCTTGTGGGTGGGTGTTTGGCAAGGGAGTGGATTGCTTGGACTACTCGTAGCCTATTTACCACTTTGTTGGCTGGCGTACAGGTTTGATGCTGGAGGGCTTGAAAATAAAGTTTGAGTTGGTTAGTGAGGGCGCGACCGATAAAATCGATTACCAGTATAGTATGAAGGATGGCGAGTTGAAAAAATGCAGACAGTAGCATTTCGTTTTTTGGTTGCAGGAGGGATGGCGACAGCACTCCAATATTTCATATTGGGGATTGGAATACATGCTTTTCACTCCGTAGCAGCGGTGGCATCTGGTGTTGGGTATTTATTTGGATCAGTGCTTAATTACGCAATTAATTATTATTTTACCTTCTCAAGTGAACAGTCACATGTTAAGGCTGTAGCGCGATTTTATATAATGGTTGCGATAGGATGGTCAATAAATACCGGCTGCATGGCGTTGTTAGCAGACTTTCTAGGTTGGAATAACTGGCTCGCACAGGTGCTAGCGACTGTGTTGTCGCTGGTTTCGAATTTTATCATCTCAAAGCTATGGGTTTTTAAATTAAAATAATATGAAAAAATTAATATCCGTTATCGTTCCGGCATACAATGAAGAGGCTGTGATCCGGCTATTTCATAAAGAGATGACTCAGGTATTTGATCAGCTTAGTAATTATCTCTGTGAAATGGTTTTTGTTAATGATGGCAGTACCGATAATACTCAGCTCATAATGAATCAGTTGGTTCAGGAGGATCCTAGAGTTAGTTCGGTTACGCTTTCCAGGAACTTTGGTAAGGAAGCGGCGATGACTGCTGGGCTCGACATAGTCAAGGGCGATGCAGTTGCTATATTTGATGTTGACCTACAAGATCAACCCTCATTGTTAATCGATTTTGTTACAAGGTGGGAAGAAGGATTTGACGTTGTATATGCCAAGCGAACACATCGTGATGGGGAGACGTGGCTAAAGAAGAGCACTGCGTCACTATTCTATCGATTGATGTTGAAAGTTTCTCGGATTTCGATCCCTCAAGATACTGGTGATTGTAGGCTGATGACACGAAGGGTTGTAGATGCGCTTTGTGAGCTTCGTGAGCATCATCGGTTTATGAAGGGGTTGTTTGCATGGGTTGGTTTTCCGTCTGTTGCAGTAGAATACCGGAGAGATCCGCGAGTTGCTGGAGAAACTAAGTTTAACTATTGGAAGTTGTGGAATTTTGCTCTGGAGGGTATCACGTCATTCACGATTGCTCCGTTGAAAATGGCGACGTATTTGGGTTTTTTGGTTTCACTGATCTCCTTGTTTTTTGGGCTGTTTATTGTTGCAAAAACGATTCTGTGGGGTGATGTCGTCAGAGGTTATCCAACTTTAATGGTTACGATTCTGTTCATTGGCGGAGTTCAATTATTTTTCATCGGTGTGTTGGGCGAATACTTAGGGAGAATATTCGGCGAGACGAAAAAGCGTCCTCTTTACCTAATTTCAGAAAATATACCCTCCAGGGTTGTTCAGCAGGGCGAGGTTGAGCGAAATGATCACTAATTCGCTTGGTGAGACATTTAAGACGTCAAGTAATAACTTTAATCTTATACGGCTTTTGGCAGCATTGTCTGTCATCTATGGGCATGCTACAGCCATTACCGGACAAGGTCCGGCTGACATATTTGTACAGTTAGTTGGGTTTAAATTTATTGGAGGTGTTGCGGTTGATGTCTTCTTTGTTATTAGCGGATTTCTGATTACCGCTAGCGCTTTGGGAAGTCAGGGGCTAAAATATTATATAGTATCGAGAGCGTTACGAATTTATCCTGCTCTTATTGTTTGTGTGGTTTTTACAGTTTTTGTTGTGGGGCTGACTCTTACAACCGCTGATAATTATCTGACTACGAAGCAAACATGGTCATATCTCTGGATTAATGCCTCTACCTATAATACTGAATATTTTTTGCCTGGAGTGTTTGAGGCATTACATGATAAAGCCGTAAATGGTTCTTTATGGTCACTAGCTGTCGAAGTACGATTGTATGTTATTATTTTTGTTTTAGCTGTTGTTGGTGTATTGAGTAGGCGCTCGGTTTTTAATGTGCTGTTTTTTTGTGTGTTGATTGTTGGTTTTCTCAGTAAAGAGTTCTGGTCATTTCTATTCGAGTATGAAAATCATAGGCATGTTGCTTTGATGTTTATGATGGGGAGTTTTGCTTGGATTAATAGAGATCTAATTAGTTTGAATCCATGGATCTTGTTGGTGCTATTTTTCTTAGCTGCCGCTACTCATGGTACACTCTCTTTTGGGCTAATTTATAACTTGTTGTTACCATATCTTGTGCTGTATGTCGCATTTGCCCCTGGAGCTAAATGGTTTAATCGATTTGGAGATTACTCGTATGGCGTCTACTTGTATGGTTGGCTCTCCCAACAACTTGTGATGTCTTTTATTCCTGCGGCTAATAATTTTCAAAATACTATCCTAAGTTGTTTGTTGGCATTTTTCTTTGCCGTGCTTTCTTGGCGTTTTGTTGAAAAGCCGACAATTAATCTAAAGGAATACTTTAAGCGTAATGTCGCAAGAGTAGGGAAGACTGAATATGTTTAAGCTTTTTCATGATAAGCTTTCGTACGATCTCATGCAGGATATTAAAAACTTTCTAATAATAGTCGGAGTTTCGTTGTCGGGGCTGATTTTGCTGTCGGCAAATCCAGGGTACTTCAGTCATGATGAGCTGCAAAAGTATGATCATGTATTACGGTATGGGTTTGATCATTACATATCCACGTATGTGAAGCTTCAGCAGACTGCTGCGTTTGGCTCGCCAGTACGACCTTTTGCTTTCTTCGTGCAAGGGGTATTGGCTTTATTTATGGACAAGTATCCGGTACTTGTCCATCTTTTTTCGGTTATGACCCATGCAGTAGTTGGGTGTCTTCTTTACGTAGTTGCTAATAGATTTTCAAAAACCAAGTCACTATCGCTAACTATTGCGATAATATTTGTACTGAATCCTTTGGCTGTGCTGGCTACCGGCTGGTCTGCTGCGCTAATGGATCGCTGTTATATTCTGTTTGGACTTATCACGCTACTATGTGCAGAGAAATTTATTAGACAAAATGCATCGGCTTTATCATTGGTTTGGATATGTCTCTGGTCGGCAATGTCCATTTTATCAAAAGAAACAGCTATGATATTGCCTGGGCTTTTGTTGTTAATTGTAGCCGCTGACCTGTCTAGTATTAAATCTAAAAGATTTTGGTATGCCGGTATGGCTTGGTCAATACCAATACTACTCTTTATGGTTTATAGGCTTCCATCTATAATAGCCTCATTCGGCGCGCCTTCCGTTGCTGATTACAAGGCATCTGTTACTAATGTGCCAGATGGGTTGTTCATTTATATGGCCTATCCGTTTATTTATAGTTTGACTGAGGCTAATAACTGGGTGTTCATATCTTCCCTAGGTATGTGGGCGGGAGTTTTTATACACTTTCTGGTTGTTTATTTTGTGGGGGTAAAAGTTGGGATTAAAGCTTCAATTGTTTATGTTCTAATGTATCTTTTGTTTCTCGCTCCAGTTCTTTTGATTCCGATAAAGGGAGCACATTATATGTACGGCTCTTCACTTGTTTTAAGTGTGGGGCTTGGTGTGATTATATTTAACAAGGCAGATAAGTATTATATAGGCAGAATTTTCGGGAGTGCAGCTTTGCTGATACTGCTGATACATACAGTGGTATTGCAAAATTTTGTATATACGCAAGGCAGTTGCATGAACAAAGCAATGATTTCGACGGAAGCTATGTATCAGGCTAATGGGCGTCCAGCCGCTGTCGACTTCCAAGCGGAACCAGGTGCTCCGAATTACATTTTGATGAAAATAAACACAGGAAGAGAGCAGATTGGTAGTTGGTATCCGGTTAAGCTTACTGTATCTAATTGGGGAGATAAGTCACCAGATGGAGCACTGTCATTAGCAATGACCGCTCAGTGTCTCGTATATAAAAAATAGATATATAATTGTCAGGCTTGTAATAATGTATCCGCTTTTCTGTGCTAGAAAAATCTGGCGCAGAAAAGCGTATTTATAGTTAAATGTATATTTTTTAAAGCTCTTTTTTTGGATTAAAACTAATAAAATAGTGATGTGAATTTTTTCGGGTGCTCTATGAGGCACTCGATATTAAATGTACGATTAAGTGCTACACCGATGCCAGTTATTTGCCGATTGACAACAATGCGGCAGAGCGTCCGATCAGGCCATTCATTATCGAGCGCAATAATTTGCTGTTCAGCGACACGCCCAAAGGCACGATGGCCAGCGCTCGACTTTACAGTTTGGCCGAGACGGCTAAAGCCAACGGCCAAGAGCCAAGAGCCAAGAGCTCTATGCGTGGCTGCGCCACGCACTTGAGCGCCTGCCACAAGCCTCGAACGTAGAAGACTTCGAGGCCTTTGCTGCCGTGGAACTGCACGCCGCAAATTTCAAGATAGCCGTAGATCCCCACCTTTAAAATGTGGGGTTCATGGAGCGCTTACAAACCTGTTACGTCTTGATGGTTTTCGAGTTGCGGTTTGTCGCTTATGGCGGCAAGCCCTCAAACGTCGTAGCCAGAGGAACAGGCTTCAGTGGTCGCGATATGGACGCCTTGCCGACCTTTATATACCACGACCCAGAACCGCTCATCCCTACCCAGAAGAACGCTTCGCGTCTCGTACCTGAGGCAGGAGCCGTATGCAGTAGTTCCGCACGTACGGATCTGTGCGGGGGGGCAGGTAACTGCCATCCCTACCGCGACCGTTCGAGCGAATCGTTCGCTTATCGTTATAGGTGAGATCTAACAATTGATCAACAGTAGCGAGTAATTGAAGTTTTAAGGGGAAGGTGATAATGCATATTTGATACTTGCTTTACTGGGTTGTTTTTGTTGTTAATTAGGGGCGTATTAGATAGCGTGCGTGCGGAGAGAGTTCTCGATCTGTTTTGGCGACAGTATCTCTTGTGAGATACTGTCGTTTCAAGATTATTTATTATGAGTTAAATAAGCTTCAATTTTAGCTTGGTTCTCGACGGCCAGCCTGGAAGAGAATTCGTAGGTCAAATGATGTTGGTCGTAGGTGAATGGTATCCCCATTTTGTCGAAAATGGCGCATTCACCAGTGCCACAAAAAGTTTCACGTTTGCTAATAAATAGAAAGCCATTGTCTTCTGTATAAGTTTTGATGCGCTTTTCTATGGCCGTATTTTCGTCCAGCCACTTTGTAATCTCTTGAGGGGTCTGTCCGAACTGATTTACTAACTCCGATAAATCTTTTTTAAGTACTAGGTATCCGCCAAGCACAATAACTTTATTGACTTCGTTAGCGTGAAGAAACTCTAAGTATGATTTCAAGTGTTCTGGCGTATACCAACCATAAAGTACGTTTATAACAATATAGTCGTATTGCTTTAAATAGTTTACATCATAACGTTTTAGGTTTAGCAGCTTACATTTTTCACGGTCTGGGTGTGTTGGAAGCGTGATGCGTTCAATATCATTATAGGGAGGGCATCCACCCTGTTCAGAGACTGAAAAGCTTTCGTAAGGATATAGTCTTTCGAAAGCGGTTAGCGCATCAACAGCATGACTATCCCCAATAATAAGAACATTAGTTTTAGCGGATTCGGGGAGATCACATTCGCTCCAACCTTTTCGCTCACATACCATTCGACGCGTTTGGAAACGTTTGTCCATTCCTTGCTTGACCTGCTCATTACTGAGAATAGCGGTCTTTACCCATGGACGCCATGTCCATCCATTTTGGGCCCAAATCGATGCGCCAACATAGCAAAGCAAAAGACAGAAAATTAGACAACCTGCTAAGAATTTCGAGTTTGAGGTTTTAGACTGTCTAAATGGCTTCTCAATTAAAAAATACATTGCATAAGCAGTCGCAATGGAAAGTGCTGTTATTAGTATCTTGTCGTGAATCAGAAGCTGTAAGTTTGAGGAGAAAATTTTGTAAAATACGATAATCGGCCAATGACTAAGGTAAAGTGAATAACTAATTAAGCCGATGGATACAAATAGTTTGTTGTTGATTAATTTTCCACAGGATGAGGGGTTATTTGCATAGATACATAAAAAAGTTCCGATGCAGGGGATAAGAGCGCTGAGTCCTGGGAAAACGGTTTTCTCATCAAAAAAGAATATGGAATAAGCAATTAGCCCGAGCCCTGCCAATAAAAGCGAGTTATTGGTTTTTATCGAGTGTACGCTCGGAGGCTTTAGCCATACCAATGATGCTCCAATAGAGAACTCAAAGATCCGGAAAGGCATTAAGAAGAATACGGAGCTAATGTTTGTTGTTATTAGTATTTGTGCTGAAATCAAACTAATGGAACCCAGCAGGAGAATCATTACTTTTGCAGGTGCATTACGAGCAACCAATGGCAGCAGAATTAATGGCCAGATGATGTAGAACTGTTCCTCTACCGCAAGCGACCATGTGTGTAACAGGGGTTTTAGATGTGAGTCGGTGTCGAAGTAGCCGGACTCTGAAAAAAAGAAAATGTTAGATATTGAAAGGACGGAATGAAGTAGTGATGCTCCAAATCTCTGCAGGGCCTGTGAAGATAGCGCATAAATAGCAATGAATGTGGTAATTAATAATGTAAAAAATAATGCGGGTAATAATCTCCTTGCTCTGCGCAGATAGAAATTTCCAAAGTTTATTCTTCCAGTTTTCTCGATTTCTTGTGTAAGGATTCGAGTGATTAAAAAGCCACTAATGACAAAAAAAACATCAACGCCGACGAATCCTCCTTTAAAAGCACTGAAGCCAGCATGATAAAGGACGACCGCTAGTACAGCAATCGTCCTTAAACCATCAATATCCGGTCGATAGGGGTTTTTTAAACTCGATTTAGTCATTGAATGAAAAGTCCAGATGTGAGGCAGTTATATAATTAGCTTTGTGTTTCATCGGATTTTTATTTTCTACCGTATACGTCATCAAACCGAACAATATCGTCCTCTCCTAGATAGCTTCCAGATTGTACTTCTATAAGCTCGAGATTGACTTTCCCTGGGTTAATTAGGCGATGAACGCATCCTAACGGTAAGTA
The DNA here is from genome assembly GCF_056279485.1 of Pseudomonas sp. TE12508. Taxonomy (NCBI): domain Bacteria; kingdom Pseudomonadati; phylum Pseudomonadota; class Gammaproteobacteria; order Pseudomonadales; family Pseudomonadaceae; genus Pseudomonas; species Pseudomonas sp. TE12508. Next base: position 14,262 of record NZ_JBWCCN010000020.1, read on the forward strand.
AGTACTCTGATTTTCTGCTAACAAGATTTTTTCGCCGTCTCGTATAACTTCTGCGGTACCTGAGACTACAATCCAGTGCTCTGCGCGATGATAATGCATCTGTGAGCTTAATGACGCTCCTGGCTTTACTACGATTCGCTTTACTTGGAAACGCTCGCCCATGTCTAGGGAGTCGTAGCTACCCCATGGGCGATAGACCTTTCGATGGTAGAGATGTTCTTTACGTTTTGATGAGTTCAAGAGGTCAACGATTTTCTTGATTTCCTGTACTTCATCTCGAGCGGCTATCAAGGTAGCATCTGGTGTTGAGACAATTATCAAATTATCAATACCAACGGTAGCTATCAAATGACTATCGTGTGCCATTATTAGACTATTGTTGGTTGATTGCATAATCACGTCACCTTGGACATGATTCGCGTTTTGGTCCTTTTCGGAAATATCCCACAGTGCTGACCAAGACCCAATGTCATTCCAACCACAACTCATTGGAATAACTGCTGCTTTAGAAGTCTTTTCCATAACTGCATAATCTATAGATATATCGGTGCACGCGGAAAAGCTCTCGTGCTCCAATCTAATGAAGTCTATATCAGATACTGCATTATTCAGCGAACGCTCTGCATGCTCTAGTATTTCGGGATTGAATACTGAGATTTCTTCGAGAAGTGTAGATGCCTTAAACATGAAAATGCCGGAATTCCAGTCATATACACCGCTCTCGACATATTTTTTTGCAGTCACTACGTTTGGTTTTTCGGCGAATTCCTTTACGCAATATGCAAATTCATTGATTGTTTTACCTCGGCGAATATAGCCAAAGCCAGTTTGGGGGGATTCTGGTTTTATCCCAAATGTAACTAGATAGCCTTTTTTGACTAACTGCTCTGCTTGCTGTATTGATTTTATAAACGTTGAGTTATCGGCTATCAAGTGATCTGCGGGTAGTACTAAAAGCACAGCCTCGCTATCTAGATTTTGAGCATATAGTGCAGCCACAACGATTGCCGGGGCAGTGTTCCTGGCAACTGGCTCAAGTAGTATTGCAGTGGCAGGCCCTCCCAGCTCGCATTGCAATTGCTCGGCGGCAATGAAGCGATGGTCTTCGCTGCACACAATAATTGGAGCAGCAGAATTTGGGATATCAGATGCTCGAGCAATCGTTTGCTGAAACAGAGTTTTATCCTTGTCAGTTAAAGCTAAGAACTGTTTGGGTAAATTCTTACGAGACATCGGCCATAGGCGGGTACCGCTACCACCGCTGAGGATCATTGGGATTAGCATGGGCTTACACGTCCTTAGATGTAAATTTATTCGCTCTTAACGATACCGAGCGGCGTTTGAGCCGCTCGTCGCTGAATTGTTAAACGGTGCCCTTCGGGGAATTTAAAAACTGACGACCGATTACATTCCAAACTGATTCTGTCGTAAAGTTTTGCCGAATGAAATTCTGCCCGGCCTTGGAGACTTTTTCCCATTCTTCATCATTACTTAGCATAACATTTATTAGGTGGGCAAACTCTTCGCTGCTTTCAGACACAGGCATGAAAACTAATGTTTCATCAAGACCTTGGACACCCGTAGGTGTTGTTACGCAAGGAACTCCAAACTTCATGGATTCAAGAACTTTTCCTTTCATTCCACCACCGAATCTCAATGGTGCGACGGCGACGCGGGAGTCTGTGTAAAAATTCTCGAGAACCTCATCACTTACATAACCCGTAACGGTGATTTTTGAGGAGCCAAGTGCTTGGATTTCTTCTTTTGGATTTGAACCGACCATGTACACATGAATGTCGGGATGCATTTTAGTAACGAGGGGAAGTACTTCTTTGGCGAACCAGAGTGCCCCGTCGACATTGGGTGCATGCGCAAAGCCTGCTACAAAAAGAATATTTTTTCGACGGCTTAGGTTTTCACCAGGGTTAGCAGGAAGTGTGTCGTAAGCGTTCAGCGGAAGTGTCTCGGCAGTTTCATGAAGAGCCTGCGCCGATAACCATTCGTTTGCATAGTTGGTTTCAAAGGCGGAAGGGTAGTATACCGCATCTGCGCTTTTCCACATTTGATGTTCATATTTACGGAACAACTCAATCTGCTCCTGAATACCAGGCTCACTGTTCATCTTGGCTTGTTCGATCAATCGTAGGTGATGTATATCATGACCGTAGAATAATACTTTGGCCTTTGAGTGGTTCCTTATTGCGTTGATATACTTTACGGAAATATGAGGGCGGCTCAAAATAATGGTGTCAAATGTGTCGCCGTTTTCAGAAAACCACTCTTCGAACTTTTCAAAGTACTCTATGCCATAAAAAACTTCTACGCCCTTGTCTTGGAGGTGTTGCGTATATTCGGGGTCATACCAAAGATTGTCAGGCCATAACTTGAGAACTTGATTGTTAGAGAGGATTAGCGTCATAAGCTGAGATATAGCTCGTGATCCTGCATCTCGATCCGGTTGTGGTACATAATGATCTATTAATAATACCCGGCCTTTTGTTTGTGCGCGCTCACAGGCAACGAGTGGGCGGAACCCGTTTTCATAATGAAAGTTTTCAAGTTCATTCTTCCATCGTACTGCGAACTTCTTCTGGTTTTCTACCTGATAGAGTTTAATGCCACTGCTGGTGTCAGTGCCATGTGAAATACCTTCATAGTGGATAACGCTCGAGCGCGGTTGGTATATTACTTTCAGGCCTGAGGCCCTTACCTTGAATGCCAGATCGGTGTCCTCGCAATACGCGGGCAGATAATGCTCGTCAAAGCTGCCGAGCCTTAGAAACAAATCTTTTTGAATAAGAATTGAGGCCCCAGAAATATAATCAACTTCTCTGCAATAGTTGTATACACTTCGAGTTGGGCTATCGAACTTTCCGAAATTCCAAGCGCTTGAATCTTTCCATACGATGCCTCCTGCTTCTTGTAGGCGACCGTCTGGGTACACGAGTTTTGAGCCGGCTAAACCGCAGCCTGGCCACTGGTCAAATGTAGAAACTAAAGCATCCAACCAACCATTGGTTACTTCAGTGTCGTTGTTCAAGAAATAAATATATTTCCCATGAGCTAACGCTGCCGCCTTGTTGCAAGAGCGAAGGAAGCCAAGGTTTTTGTCGTTATGAATGTATCTGAGACCGGGGATGTTTTCTAGCTTCTCTATTTCTGGGTCACCAGAAGCATCTTCGATTACTATGACCTCGAATGAAACGTTTGGGGTGTATCTTGCAATAGATGCCAGACAGGTTAGAGTATAGTCAAGTCGACCATAACTGGGGATGATGATGGATACTATTGGATTGGCTGCTGGTTTAAATGTCAGAGTCTTTATAGTTGAATCAATATTGGCTGTTACTTCGGGAAGCATCAGATCTGGGAGTATCGGTAATTGGATGCGGCGCATTAGCGATTTGCGCACTGGATTGGCAAGGATCTTTATAAACGGTAGTCGACTGATTTGAGACGATCTTAATAAGCTATAGATTTTTTGCCAATCACCTTTTGCTACGGTTCCCAATAAACGAAGCGGTCTCGTGAGCCTCCATGACGTAGAATTTTTCATGTGGGTGATTTGTGCTTGAGTATCGATTACTTGCTTGTGGATCACTTTTTCGTAATGAATATTTAAATCAGATAATTCACTGTTCGCTTGTTGAACATTCTGGAGTGTAGTTGTTAGTTCTATATTCAATCGCTGAGCGCTTTGATGCTGCGCTGTCAGTTCGGTTATTTCTTTTGCCAATTTGGCTATATCTTTGATGTGACGATTTTCGGCGGAGGTCGGAAGAATCCCATACTTCAAGAAGGCTGAAGCCTGATCGGCTGCTATTTTTTCAGCCTCTAGCCAGAAACTGCTCTTGTCTGTTTGAGGGGCGCGTAAAATTGAAGCAATATTTTCCCAGTGTTTTGTTATCAGGTCTTGTGTCGAATACTGGGCGCTAGTGTTGGATTGATGCTTTAATAGTGTCTCCGCCTGTAACCAGGAGTCTGTAATGTAATCGGCCGGGACTAAGCCGATACTTTCAATGAAGCCAGTATATTTATGTGCGGAAGGTGCGTTCGACGGCACTACTAACACTGCTGGGACTTGGTACGCAATAGCGGTGATAAGTCCATGTAGTGAGTTGCCAATATATCCGGAAGATGAGGCAATAAGGTGCGCGCACTGCTGCAGTGAAAGTTCGCGTGATAATATTTTTATTTTGCCGTCGATAAGTTCTTTTATTGGATCTAAGTATTCGTACTCTGCTTGCTGCCAAAGCATCAGCGGCAAAGCTTTGTATTCATGTTGGTTGTGGGTTTCAATACCCTGAAAAGCTTTAGATATCTCTAGATGTTTGTTGTTTAGGTCTGCTGTCGAAAAGCAGAGCGCAAAGTAAGTCTTTTCTCTTTCTATGGAGGTAGAAGGAATTGGCCAGACGCTACTCAAAGCAATAGCGGTATCTGGAACTACAAATATCTCCTTTTCAGTAATTGCTGAAATATTGCTTTTGCTGTATTCATCACGAACACAGAGGTAGTCTACTGCTTTAAGAGCAAGGGTTGCACTCTCAATGAAATCTGGATTTATTGGTTTCGGAACCCCGGGGGCGCACCAAACTAAAGGGATATTCAAGCGAGCAGCCAATAATGACCCGCCAATCCACAAACTGGGAAGCGCCGCAATATATAGTTTCGGATCGGATTGCCATTTTTCGGGGGTCCAATCTTCCGCTTGGACAATATCTCCACCGCCTACGATCACTCCCTGCCAATCATTTCGATTCAGAGCCTCTTCTACGCTTATGATAGGTGGCTGATCAGGCCACGGTGTATGGCGGCTGGTGGGGGCCACATTAACTATTTCGAATTCATCGCCTAAATAGTGCTGGGCAATATGGGGAAAAAGCAAGTCACCATAGCTGTCATGGTCAAAAGCACCAAAGTGTGCGATTAGTTTTTTCATTGAATTTCCCCGTTGGACAAAACTTCACTGGTGATGACTGTATCTAAATGGCAAAAGCCAACAAATTGCTTCTTGCTGGTAATATTTATTAAGGTGATATCATAGAGTCTATGATGAGCAATGAGGTCATCATTCCGATACTCACTGCAACCTAGGTTTAATGCGTAGGTCCCTGCTGCGAGTGCGAGTTTTTGTTTGAAACGAACGGTCAAAGTTTCCCCGGGTTTACAGGTTTTAAGTTCGGCTTTCTCAAACAGCGTATTAGTTCCCGCGATTTCTCGTCCCTTCAGATCAGTTAAAAAATATCCAATAATAGGCTTTTCACAAAGGGTCTTGAATAAAAGGGTAATTGTGACTTCAACTGTCTCTTCGTTATCGATGGCGGCGATAGGTACGCCATGTTGGTCGATGATTCCCCAGTCAACAATGGTGATTTTTTCCTCGCCATAATGGGAGTGATTTGGATTTATTTCGTAATGAGTATGTAACAGGTTGTCAGTGACCTTGAGTACTGAAATATCGTTAGACCCAGTCGAGTTATCGGCAAGCGGTTTCACCGACATAAGCTTTTTGAATTGTCCGACAATGTACTTTGCGTCACCTGCTTCGACAAGTTCACCGTGAGAAATGATCATCGCACGATTGCAGAATTGCACAACCGACGAAAGATCATGGGTTACGAGCAGTATCGAGCAACCAGCTTCCTGCATCTCGGCAATACGCTTAAAACATTTTTGCTGAAAGGCCGCATCACCAACCGCCAAGGCTTCATCAACAATTAAAATATCGGGTGTTACATTGATCGCTACAGCAAAGGCAAGACGAACTATCATTCCGCTGGAGTACGTTTTTACCGGTTGTTCAACGAAATGCCCGATATCAGCAAACTCAATGATTGCGTTATATCTTGCATCGATCTCGCTCTTGGTTAGACCTAGAACAGCCGCGTTCATATAAACATTTTCTTTCCCGGTGAACTCCATATTGAAACCTGAGCCTAGCTCAAGGAGTGCGGCAACTCTACCATTAACACTGACCTCTCCGTCTGTCGGAGTTAACGTTCCGCATATAATTTGCAGAAGAGTTGATTTTCCAGACCCGTTTTTTCCGAGAATCCCGACCGTTTCCCCTTTATTAATCTTGAATCCCATGGACTTTAAGGCCCAGAACTCAGAATAATAGTTCCTGCTTGCTCGGCCAAGTCCACTATTCAGTCTCGGAATTACGAACTGCTTCAAGCGATCACGAGGAGTTGTGTAAATGTGGTAGCACTTACTAATATTGCTGACTTGAATTGCATATTCGTTAGAGGACATCTGCAAAACCCTTTCTTGTTTTCTGGAACCAGGCATAACCTGCCCAGGCTACCAAGAGAGCAACTACGGTATAAATTAGAAGACCTTGCCAGTTCGGAAGCAGCCCCCATATGGTCACGGCTCTCGCTTGTTCAATAATGAAAGTAAGCGGATTGAACATGATGACGGGTCTGAGCTGTTCCGGAAGAGCGGTAATTGGGAAAAAAACTGGGGATAGGAAAAGCATCACTGTTGTCAAGATGTTGATAGCTTGGCCCATATCGCGTACGAATACCCCAAGAGATGCGATGATCCATGATAACCCCATGCATAATATAATGAGAGGCATCAGTACCAGCGGTAGAAATATGGTGGTCCAGTGTAAGCCACCGTTGAAAATTACCAGTGCCACCAGCAATACGATTACGCTCGCTGCTAAGTGGAACAGGGCGGACCCCATATTAATCGCTACTAATACCTCTAACGGGAAAACTACTTTTTTGACATAGTTTGTATTGCTGATTATGGTCGTTGACGCACGATTGAGAACCTCAGCAAATAGTCCGTGTGCAATGAGGCCTATGAACAAAATTACTGCAAATTGTGTTTTTGACTCATCGACCCCCGTCCCCCAGCGTGCTTTGAATATGACAGAAAAAACGAAGGTGTATACTACCAGCATGAACAAAGGGTTCAAAAAGGACCAAGCCAGACCTATCATAGATCCTTTGTAGCGACCTACGACCTCGCGACGTGTGAGTTGTCCAATTAGATTTTTATTCTGCCACAATCCTAAAAGCATCGATTTGAATGTGGTTGAATGTAGTGCATGAGGATTCATTAGATGTGGCCCAAAGAAAATGTATCTCTACTGCGGTGTGTTAGGCAGTCAAGCTGCAAAAGAGCTAAATAGGATTTTTCGTCACTAGCTTTTATTAAGACTCTTTTGCCTGCTGTCATTATTTCCTACCCTTCACTGTCTGCTTTTTGTATGCGCAATTTCTATTGCGTTTTCCCCGTTTGTATCTTCATCTTCATGTTCTTGCACGCTCCTCGCAGATTTGGTAATTGCCACACATTCTCAATATCCCTCCCGGAATCCGAAGCTGCTTCAGTAACGGTTCCAATTTTTAAGGGTTTGGGAGAGCAAGCATCAACTTGTCAGGGTATCGAATTTGTCTCAAAAAGTCATCGATTTTGTGTGCTTCGGGAGTGTTTTGCCTGCGGCCAGTTTGGATGGAGGGGCAGTACCCGAACCGTGATGGGGCGGACTGGGGGGGGAGGGCTGATGCTGCTGCATTTTGATGCGGGCGGGTGGATGGTTTTTTTTGTGATGTTGGGTGTGCTATTGGTTGCTGATTGTCGCGAATGTTTGGTTTGGTGTGCTTATATTTTATTGAGCATTATGGCTGCTATGAGGCTTGCATTTCCTGCAAAGGTTTGACGATAAATTTTCGATTTCTTGAAGTAAAACATTCTTTTCGGAAAGCTACTATTTCTAGCCTTTACGAAATGCAGTAGCGTGTCCCTGTTTTCATGAGATAACATTGGGATGATTTTTTCAATATTTGCTAAATTTGAGTCATTCCAGGTTCTGAAGCGGCCTGACGTCATTTTTCCTAATCTTTTTAGTTTGTCGATTATTCCGGAGTTTGCACCGATCAGATTCGCTTCGTGCTGGCGATAGTCAATACTTGGGAGTGGGTCGTAAATGACATGTCCGTTGCATCCGCTGATTATGATATAGGCTAACCAGTCATGCGCAACTACTTGGTTGTTTTCCTCGGCGGTGCGTAGTAGTTCTCTTGCTGGTTCGTTAATGGTCATCGTGTTTGCGCCGGCAATACTTTGAACTATCGCGTTTTGAAATGATGGTGCCTTTCTAAAGAGGGGGGATAAGCCAATGCTTTCGCCGGTAGTATTGATAAGATGGGTTCGAGTGCAATACAGTGCGGGAGTATGCGTTGGGCTATTGCTCAGCGCTGCTAGGCTTCTTTCAAGTTTATCAGTATGCCATATGTCATCTTGATCGCTAAAAGCGTAGTAGTCGCCAGATACCTTGGGATTGTATATCAGGGACATAAAATTTTTTCCGAATCCTTTCCTTGGGCCGTGAAAGATCTGCACCTGCCCGGGGAGGGAGCTTTCTTTAAAGCGCATGAGTATGTCAAGGGTTTCATCTGATGAGCCATCATCAGATATATAGACTTTCCATTGCTTGTGCGTCTGCTGCTTAATTGATTCGAGTTGTTCATTGAGGAATCTCGATCCATTAAAGGTGCAGAGCAAAATTGCTACGGTTTTCTCTGAGGTGGTTTGGGTCATATTTTCTGAGTGGTTGGTTGTTAGGATATGGCTGTTGGTTGGGTGGATTAAGGTTTGAGTGGCTGTAGGTGGCAGGTGTCTATTTGCAAGGTTTTCTTGACATATTTTTTATTTTGCGGTTTTCATTCTTTGGTATGCTTGAGTTGTGCTAGCTTGAATCTGATGCTCAGACTCCAAACGACAAATTTGCGATTTTTGACTAGTTTAAAGGCCATGATTAGAGTCTGAATTATCGCTAGTTTAGTTGGAATCATTTTTGCTAGGCAACACTTGAACGCTTTTTTGACGTGCCCTTGTTAAGCCAGTCGAAGGCCCATTTTAAGCATTTTGTAGGCCTAGCGGGTACAATGTGCCACTGAATTTTGTACGAGGAGCTGGCCGGTCAGGTCCACAGATTTATGGATAAATTACGAGCTCTTTTGCTGGGGCTGCCACGCAGGCAGAAACGACTGCTTCAGGTCGCTACAGACGTTGTGCTGGTGTGGGTCGCCCTCTGGCTCGCCTTCATCGTCCGCCTCGGCATCGATGACATGTACAACCCATTGAAGGTCCACTTCTGGCTCTTCGCCTGCGCGCCTGTGATAGCCATTCCCTTGTTCATCCGCTTCGGCATGTACCGAGCGGTCATGCGCTATTTTGGCAATGATGCCCTGATAGCCATCATCAAAGCTGTCAGCCTGTCATCCCTGATCCTGGCGGTCGTTGTCTACTGGTACAGCAACCACCAAACCGTCGTCCCACGCTCCATCATCTTCAACTACTGGTGGCTAAGCATGGTAATCATCGGCGGGCTACGCCTATGCATGCGCCAATACTTCATGGGCGACTGGTTCACCGCCGCCCAGCACGTGCCTTTCACCAGCCGCGATGACGGCCTGACCAAAGTCGCCATCTACGGCGCAGGCGTGGCCGGCAATCAGTTGGTTGCTGCATTACGCATGGGCCGAGTCATGCGCCCAGTGGCCTTCATCGACGACGATTCCAGCATCTCCGATCGCTCAATTTCAGGCCTCCAGGTCTACAAACCCAAACACATCCAGCAGATGATCGACGTCACCGGCGCTCAGGAAATCCTCTTGGCGCTACCGTCATCCACCCGCGCACGGCGCCGGGAAATTCTCAATCTGCTGGAAGGTTATCCGCTTCACGTACGAAGCGTGCCGAACTTCACCGATCTGGCCAGCGGTCGGGTCAAGGTTGAAGACATTCAGGAAGTGGATATCGCCGATTTGCTCGGCCGCGATGCCGTGCCAGCCCAGGCTGATTTGCTCGAGCGCTGTATCAAAGGCAAGACAGTGATGGTTACTGGCGCCGGCGGATCGATCGGTTCAGAGCTGTGCCGGCAGATTTTCTCCCTTGGCCCGACCACGCTTATTCTGTTCGAACACAGTGAGTTCAACCTCTACAGCATCCTGTCAGAGCTGGAGCAGCGTGCCAGCCGTGAGTCGGTGTCGGTTCAGTTGCTGCCTATTCTTGGCTCCATCCGTCATCCGCACAAACTGCTCGATGTGATGAAGACCTGGTGCGTGGATACCGTTTATCACGCAGCGGCTTATAAACATGTGCCGATGGTCGAGCACAATATCGCTGAAGGCGTGCTCAATAATGTCATCGGCACGTTGAACACTGCTCAGGCTGCCTTGCAGTCGGGTGTGGCGAACTTTGTGTTGATCTCCACCGATAAAGCCGTTCGTCCGACCAACATCATGGGCAGCACCAAGCGTCTGGCGGAGTTGACCCTTCAGGCCCTCAGTCGTGAAATCGCCCCGGTGCTGTTTGGCGATAAAGCCAATGTATCCCGGGTCAATAAAACCCGTTTCACCATGGTTCGTTTTGGCAATGTGTTGGGATCGTCCGGTTCGGTGATTCCGTTGTTCCATAGTCAGATCAAGTCGGGTGGGCCTTTGACGGTGACCCATCCGAAGATTACCCGTTACTTCATGACCATCCCCGAAGCCGCGCAACTGGTGATTCAGGCCGGTTCCATGGGGCAGGGCGGTGATGTGTTTGTGCTGGATATGGGCGAGCCGGTGAGGATTGTCGAGCTGGCGGAGAAGATGATTCACCTGTCTGGTTTGAGCATCCGTTCCGAGCGAAATCCCCAGGGCGATATTTCGATCGAGTTCACTGGGTTGCGTCCGGGAGAGAAGCTCTACGAAGAGTTGTTGATCGGGGATAACGTCGCTGCGACGCCGCATCCGATGATCATGACGGCCAATGAAGATCATTTGCCCTGGGATGTGCTCAAGAGCCGTTTGACTGATTTGTTGCTGGCTGTCGAGCAGGACGATTATTCCCGCGTGCGCCAACTCCTGCGCGAAACGGTCAGCGGCTATACCCCCGACGGGGAGATCGTTGACTGGATTCATCAGCAACGCCGCCTCGAGCCCTGATTGTTTCACATCCTGTAACGGACACATTTTTGACAGCTCCACCACATCGCCTAAGTTTGGAAGGCAGCTTCGGAAAAGCTGCTTTCTCAATCGATGTCATGGAGCTTCATTTATGCGTACTGGCTATTTCTACTCTCTGGTTTTTGCCCTGCTCACCAGCGCCTCTATTGCGGCCATTGCTGCGCCGACGAGTGCGCCAGAGGCTGCCAAGGCACCCTTGATGCTGGATGCTGCCGCCCAGGCTAAAACCGCCAAAGTCGATCTCAATGGCGCCGATGCGCCGACTCTGCAGCGCGAGTTGTCCGGGATTGGTGAGGCGAAGGCCAAGGCGATTGTTGCTTATCGTGAGAGTAATGGGCCGTTTTCGTCGGTCGACGAATTGCTGGAAGTGAAGGGGATTGGCAAGGCTATTCTGGACAAGAATCGCGAGAAGCTGGAAGTGAACTAAGCTTGTAGATCCACACCAAGAGGCCGGTCATTGACCGGCCTTTTTGCATAGTGCCGCAGAGGGCGATCTGGCGCCTTTCATCGGGACTGGAAAAATTACGGCTGTCATATGGCGATTGGATTATGCCTATAATATCTTCCGTTCGCTGATGCGCACTGGTGTTCAGGCGCAGACCTTCTCTCACGCAATCCTCTTTGGAGCACAGTCATGAATTCTGTCCAGAACGAAGGTACGGCCCTCGTCACCGGCGCATCTTCCGGCATCGGTGCGGTTTACGCGGAGCGGTTGGCGGCGCGTGGTTTTGATTTGTTGCTGGTGGCCCGTGATCAGGAGCGGCTGGAGGCTGCGGCGAGCAAGTTGCGCGCGGCGCATGGTGTTCAGGTGGAGGTGCTGAAGGCGGACCTGACGCAAAAGGATGATGTGTTAAAGCTTGAGCAGCGCCTACGCAGCGATTCGAGTATCAGCCTGTTGCTGAATAACGCCGGTGTCGCGGCGGATGGTTTGCTCGCCAACGCTGATATGGATCAGCTGGAGCGTTTGATTCAGCTGAACGTCACCACGGTGACGCGGTTGGCCTCGGCAGCGGCGGCGGGTTTTTCCAAGGCCGGTCGCGGGACGATCATCAATATTGCCTCGGTGGTGGCGTTGTTCCCGGAGCGGTTCAATGCGACGTACAGCGCGAGCAAGGCTTATGTGTTGAGCCTGACCCAGTCGTTGAACGCCGAGCTGCAGGGCACCGGGGTTCAGGTTCAAGCGGTGTTGCCGGGCGTCACACGTACCGAGATCCTGGAGCGGTCCGGTATTGATGCGTCCCAGATTCCGGCGGACATGATCATGGAAGCGGGGGAGATGGTCGACGCGGCGTTATCGGGTCTGGACCAGGGTGAGTTGATCACCATTCCTTCGTTACCGAATGCCTCCGAGTGGGAGGCCTTTATGGCGGCGCGTCATGCGATGGCGCCGAATCTGTCTAGAAGCACGGCCGCCACGCGTTACAAGTGAGGCGCCATGAATCGGCTTGAGGTATTTGCGTTATGAGTAATCGTCGAGTGGTCGTCACGGGCATGGGCCTGGTGTCGCCGTTGGGTAGTGGCGTCGAAGCGGTTTGGGCACGTTTGTTGGCCGGGCGTTCCGGGTTGCGGGCGTTGCCGGACGAGGTGGTTGCCGATCTGACCACCAAGGTCGGTGGCGCGGTGCAGACGCTGGCGGAAGATCCCGAGGCGGGTTTTGATCCGGACCGGGCGACGCCGCCCAAAGAGCAGAAGAAGATGGACCGCTTCATTATGTTTGCCATGGAGGCGGCGCGTCAGGCACTGGAGCAGGCCGGTTGGCATCCGCAGGACGTCAACGCCCAGGAACGCACTGCCACCATTATTGGCTCGGGCGTGGGTGGTTTCGGCGCGATTGCCGATGCGGTGCGCACCACCGACAACCGTGGCCCGCGACGTTTGTCGCCGTTCACCATTCCTTCGTTTCTGGTCAACCTTGCGGCAGGGCATGTGTCGATCCAGCATGGTTTCAAGGGGCCTTTGGGGGCTCCGGTAACAGCGTGCGCGGCCGGGGTTCAGGCGATTGGTGACGCTGCGCGGCTGATTCGCTGTGGCGAAGCGGATATTGCAGTGTGTGGCGGTGCGGAAGCGGCAATCGATCGTGTCAGCCTTGCCGGGTTCGCGGCGGCTCGGGCGTTGTCCAGCGGTTACAACGACACCCCGGAACGCGCCTCGCGGCCGTTCGACAGTGGGCGTGATGGCTTTGTGATGGGCGAGGGCTCGGGCCTTCTGGTGATCGAATCCTTGGAGCATGCCTTGGCGCGCGGCGCTCAGCCGCTGGCCGAGCTGGTCGGTTACGGCACCAGTGCCGATGCCTATCATCTGACCGCGGGGCCTGAAGATGGCAGCGGTGCGCGTCGGGCGATGTCGCTGGCGTTGGCCCAGGCGGGCATTTCGCCGGCGCAGGTGCAGCATCTCAACGCCCATGCAACCTCGACCCCGGTGGGGGATTTGGGGGAGTTGGCGGCCATCAAATCGTTGTTCGGCTCGGACAACAAGATAGCGGTGACGTCGACCAAATCGGCCACCGGGCATTTGCTCGGCGCTGCTGGCGGGATCGAGGCGATCTTTACGCTGTTGGCGCTCCGCGATCAGGTGGTGCCGGCCACGCTCAACTTCGATAACCCGGATCCGGCAACGCAAGGGGTGGACATCGTTCACGGTCAGGCGCGGCCGATGACCATCGATTACGCGTTATCCAACGGCTTCGGATTTGGTGGCGTGAACGCCAGTGTGTTGTTCAAATACTGGGATGAGTAGTTCAAGGTAGATGGCACGAATAGTGATTACTCATTCGCTGACGATTGTTGAACAATCATGAGGCATTGAGTATGAGCAGCGGACTGTCCCTGGCCGACCACATCACATTGGAGTTGCGCGCTGACATCATCGGCGGTCGTTTGCTGCCGGGCATGGCGCTGGTGGAAAACGATCTGGTGTCGGCTTACAACGCCTCGCGCAACACAATTCGCGAGGCGTTGCACCGTCTGGGTCAGGAAGGGCTGACCCGTTATGTCCGTAACAAGGGTGTGATGGTGCGCCGGTTGGGTGTCGAGGATGTGCGCGATCTGTTCAAGGTTCGTCGCACCCTGGAGCTGCAAGCCATCAGCGCCAGTCAGCCATTGCGTGAATACCAGTCCGACCGGATGCTCGAAGCCCTGGAGGCCACCGAACTGGCTCGGGAGCGTGAGGACTGGCGCGCCGTTGGCACTCACAGCCTGGCGTTTCATCAACACATCGTCGGATTGCTGCGCAGTCCATTGTTCGATGAGTTCTTCACCAATGTCGTCGCGCAACTGCGCCTGGTGTTTTGCACCGCTCCCGATGAATCACGTTTTCAGGCGCCTTGGCTGGCGCGTGACCGGCAGATACATGACTTGCTGGCCGACGGCGATAAACCCGCGGCCGGGGACGCGATGAACCTTTATCTCGACGACTCCGAACACCTCCTGTTGCAGATGCTTGCCCCTTCTTCCCATCACTGATCGAGGATTTGTGCCATGTACAAAGACTATCCGGCGGCCTATCAAGTCAGCAAAGGCTCGGCCTTGCAGGTGGACACGGCTTTCTACGAGAGAGTCCGGGACAAGAAAGAGGGGCGCACGCTGATCGAACAGTTCGAAGTGCCGATCCGCACTGGCCGCGCCTGGAATGTGCCGGCGGGGCACGTGTTCAGGGTCACGACCCCGGTTGGCCCGCAAGTCGGGGATTTCAATGTCTGGAATGCCCATGACCCGCGCGAACGCTTGTGGGCGGCGCGGACCCGGCAGTTGCAGGGTGCTCATGTCAGCATTCATGACCGGCTCTGGTCGAACCTGCCATTTTTGCGGCCGCTGGTGACCATCACCGACGATAGCCTGGCCGGGTACGGCATCGACGAACATGGCGGGCGTTTGCACGACTTGCTGGGGACGCGGTGCGATCCGTATGTGAACAAAATGCTCACCGGCGAGGACTTCCATCATCACTGCCACTCGAATTTGACCCGCGCCGTGTTACCCCATGGCCTGACCGAGTTTGACGTGCATGATGTGCTGAACATTTTCCAGTGCACTGGTCTGAACCACGACGACATGTACTTCATGAAAGCCTGCCCGGCACAGAAGGGTGATTATCTGGAGTTCTTTGCCGAGATTGATCTGCTGTGCGCGTTGTCGACCTGCCCGGGTGGGGATCTGTCCTTGGCCATGTGGGGGCCGGATGCGCAGGATCCGCTGAGTGTGTGTCGGCCATTGGGGGTGGAGATTTATCGGTTGGAGGAGTCGTTACTTGAAGGCTGGAGCCAGCCGGAGCGTGCGGCTTACAAGGGGCTGCATGGCTTGCACATCGCCAAGGCCGATTGGGAGAAATAGAAACGGTTTTGTGGCGAGGGAGCTTGCTCCCGCTCGACCGCGCAGCGGGCGCAAAAAATGTGCGAGGGACCTCAAGGGCCGCTACGCGACCCAGCGGGAGCAAGCTCCCTCGCCACAATTGTTTGCTAGCGGTCCTGCGCATCCTTGGCATCCGCTTCCGCATTGCGTTCGGCGACGCGTTTACGTTGCTCTTCAGTCAATTCGACCTTGTTGGCGGTGTCGCGCAGCATCATCAAGCCGCCAACGATCGAGCCGATGGCAACGATCAGAATCAACCAGGCATACCAAGGCATAGGGTTTCTCCTTAAGGGCAGGCCGCTTGGCGATGGTTTCGCCAACCGATCGTGCCTACCACTTTTGAGCGATGGAATTTCGCAGTGGTTCCATTCGCTATGATTCCATTCTATGCCTGAACTGACAGCAACACCGCGACTGTTTACAGCCCGGTCAACATCGCATCCACCGGCGCATCGGCACGCAATTGCGCGGTGAGCATGAAGTACACGAAACCCACTGCCATGAAGCCGAGGAAGATCAACCCGATCAAGGTGTTGAACCAGGCCATCGCCACCAGGCAAACCACCGCGAGCATCAACGCAATGAACGGCACCAATGGGTAGCAGGGCGCGCGGAAGGTGCGTTCCAGGTTCGGTTCGGTTTTGCGCAGTTTGAACAGGCTGAGCATGCTCATGATGTACATCACGATCGCACCGAATACCGCCATGGTGATCATCGCCGCCGTCAGCGTCATGCCGCCGAGGTTGATCAAGCCATCGCTGTAGATCGCCGCGATGCCAATCACGCCACCGGCGATGATCGCCCGGTGCGGGGTCTGGAAGCGCGACAGTTTGGCCAGGGATGCTGGCAGGTAACCGGCCCGGGCCAGCGCAAAGAATTGCCGCGAGTAGCCGAGAATAATCCCGTGGAAACTCGCCACCAGGCCGAACAGGCCGATCCACACCAGCATGTGCAACCAGCCGGAGCTTTCGCCGACCACGGCTTTCATGGCTTGCGGCAGCGGATCGTTGATGTTCGACAGGGTGCGCCAGTCGCCGACGCCGCCGGCAAAGAACATCACGCCCATGGCCAGCAGCACCAGGGTCAGGATGCCGCTGATGTAAGCCTTGGGAATCGTGCGTTTCGGGTCTTTGGCTTCTTCGGCAGCCATGGCCGCGCCTTCGATGGCGAGGAAGAACCAAATGGCAAACGGAATGGCTGCGAACATGCCGGCAATCGCTGGCGCACCGAACACATCAGCACCAGCCCAGCCATTGAGGGCGAAGTTGCTGAAGCTGAACGCCGGGGCGACCACGCCCATGAACACCAGCAATTCGGCGACC
This sequence comes from Pseudomonas sp. TE12508, assembly GCF_056279485.1. Taxonomy (NCBI): domain Bacteria; kingdom Pseudomonadati; phylum Pseudomonadota; class Gammaproteobacteria; order Pseudomonadales; family Pseudomonadaceae; genus Pseudomonas; species Pseudomonas sp. TE12508. Next base: position 30,903 of record NZ_JBWCCN010000020.1, read on the forward strand.
GCCAATACGCAGACCACCAGTTCGAAGGTCGCGGCCAGTTTCACGCCGAGAATGTTCAAGCCCATGAACACAATGTAGGCACCGACCGCCGCGTGTTTCGGGTCGAGGGCGGGAAACTGCACATTCAGGTAGGCGCCGATCGCCAGGGCAATCGCCGGAGGGGCGAAGACGAACTCGATCAGGGTCGCCAACCCGGCAATCAAACCGCCTTTCTCGCCAAAGGCGCGGCGGCTGTAGGCAAAGGGACCGCCGGCATGGGGAATGGCGGTGGTCAGTTCGGTGAAACTGAAGATGAAGCAGGTGTACATCGTGGCGACCATGAATGAGGTCACGAGAAAGCCCAGTGTCCCGGCCACGCCCCAGCCGTAACTCCAGCCGAAGTACTCACCGGAAATCACCAGCCCGACCGCGATACCCCACAGGTGCAGCGTACCCAGCGTAGGTTTGAGTTGTGTGTTCATGCCTTGCTCCCTGAACGGTTTGGAAAAGCTCGGGGGAGGGCGTGTGCAGTGGGCGTGCCATTTTTCAGGTGGGCGTCGTAAAGTGCTGAAAGCTGTCGTATCGGGGATGTTCGCGGCTGGATGAGTGCTTTTTGTGCTCCAGTTAGGGGCGTCGACACCTGTTCTGGCGCTATCGCGAGCAGGCTCGCTCCCACATTGGAATGCTGCCGTCCATACAACGCCGAACTCCTGTGGGAGCGAGCCTGCTCGCGATGAGGCCCGCCGGAACACCGCTGTAACAAAGCCTTAACCCCACTCTTTACGCTTTATTTATGCCCCGCCACACCCCTCGATCTCGCGCCTTTACAGCCTCCCTCCCGACAATCACTCCACACGCGGCAATACGCCGTAACACGGAGAATTTCCATGAGCGTTCTGGACGGGGTGTCACTGCTATTGGCAGTGGGGCTGTTCATTTATCTGTTGGTTGCGCTGTTGCGCGCGGACCGGAACTAGGAGCGGCTATGCACAGTTATGACTATTGGCTGATCCTCGCCTTCTTTGCCGTGGTGCTGATCCCGGCACCGTTTCTGGGGCGCTTCTACTACAAGGTGATGGAAGGGCAGCGCACCTGGCTGTCGCCGATCCTCGGGCCGGTGGAGCGGGGTTGCTATCGGGTGGCCGGTGTCGATCCACAGGCTGAGCAGAGCTGGCAGAAATACACCCTGGCCTTGCTCGCCTTCAACCTCGCGGGTTTTTTGCTGTTGTTCGCGATCCTGCTGTTTCAGGATTATTTGCCGCTCAATCCGCAAAATTTGCCGGGTCAGGAATGGACGCAAGCGTTCAACACCGCCGTCAGCTTCATGACCAATACCAACTGGCAGTCCTACAGCGGCGAAGCGACTCTCAGCTACCTGAGTCAGATGGTCGGCCTCACCGTGCAGAACTTCGTCAGCGCTGCCACCGGCCTGGCGGTTCTGGTTGCGTTATGTCGCGGCATCGGTCGCAAGTCGACCAAGACCCTGGGCAACTTCTGGGTCGACATGACCCGCGCCACCCTTTACGGCCTGCTGCCGCTGTGCCTGCTGCTGGCGCTGTATCTGGTCTGGCAGGGCGTGCCACAAACGTTCGCCCAGTACGTGAACGCCGTGACGATGCAGGGCGTCGATCAGGTGATCCCGCTCGGCCCGGCCGCCAGCCAGATTGCGATCAAGCAACTGGGCACCAACGGTGGTGGCTTCTTCGGCGTCAACTCGGCGCACCCGTTCGAGAACCCGACGGCGTGGAGCAACCTGTTCGAAGTCGCTTCGATCATTCTGATCCCGGTGGCGCTGGTGTTCACCTTTGGCCATTACGTGAAAGACCTGCGTCAGAGCCGCGCGATCATCGCCTGCATGCTGGCGCTGTTTTTGATCGGCGGCGCCACTTCACTGTGGGCTGAGTACCAGCCTAACCCGACCCTGAACAACGTCGCCGTCGAACAGACCGCGCCGCTGGAAGGCAAGGAAGCGCGCTTCGGTACCACCGCCACCGTGCTGTGGTCGGTGACCACCACTGCGGCGTCGAACGGTTCGGTCAATGGCATGCACGACAGCCTCAACCCGCTGAGCGGCATGGTGGCGATGATCAACATGATGGTCGGCGAAGTGATCTTCGGCGGCGTCGGGGCCGGGCTCTACGGCATGTTGCTCAACGTGCTGATCGCGGTATTCCTCGCCGGGCTGATGATCGGCCGCACGCCGGAATACCTCGGCAAGAAACTGCAAGCCAAAGAAGTCCAGTTACTGGTGGTGACCTTACTGGTGATGCCAGTCGGCGTGCTGGTGCTCGGCGCGATTGCTGCCAGCCTGCCTGGCCCGGTCGCGGCGGTGAGTAACCCCGGTGCTCACGGTTTCAGCCAGTTGCTTTATGCCTACACCTCGGCCAGTGCCAACAACGGCTCGGCGTTCGGCGGCTTCGGTGCCAACACCGCGTTCCACAACCTGATGCTGGGGCTGGGCATGTTGATCGGTCGCTTCGGTTACATCCTCCCGGTACTGGCCCTGGCCGGCAGCCTGGCGATGAAGAAAACCGCGCCGATCGGCCAGAACAGCTTCCCGACTCACGGCCCGCTGTTCGTGGTGCTGTTGACCGTGACCATTTTGCTGGTGGGTGGTTTGACCTTCCTGCCGACCCTGGCGCTGGGCCCGATTGCCGAACATCTGAGCTTGGGCTTCTAAGGAGTCAATGATGAATATGCCCGCAACTAAAGCCGCCGTCGTCAAGGCGCCGGAACAACCGAAAACCGCGATCGCCGCGCTCTGGCGCCCGGCGCTGGTGCAAGCGTTCGTAAAGCTCGACCCACGGCAATTGCAACGTGCGCCGGTGATGCTGGTGGTGGAACTGACTGCGATTCTGACCACTGTGCTGTGCTTCATTCCCGACAGTGCCGTGCCGACTTTCGTCGCCGCGCAAATCGCGTTGTGGCTGTGGTTCACCGTGTTGTTCGCCAACTTCGCCGAAGCGCTGGCCGAAGGTCGCGGCAAGGCCCGTGCCGACAGCCTCAAGGCCGGCAGTGAAGGCTTGAGTGCCCGGCGCAAAAACGCCAATGGCAGCTTTCAGGTGGTGCCCGCCACCAGCCTGCGCAAGGGTGATGTGGTGCGCGTCGAAGCGGGGGAGATGATCCCCGGTGACGGCGAGGTGATCGAAGGCATCGCGGCGGTCAACGAAGCGGCGATTACGGGTGAATCGGCACCGGTGATTCGTGAGTCCGGCGGCGACCGTTCGGCCGTCACCGGCAACACCCGACTGGTGTCCGACTGGCTGTTGGTGCGTATCACTGCCAACCCCGGCGAGTCGACCCTCGACCGCATGATCGCGCTGGTCGAAGGCGCCAAACGCCAGAAAACCCCGAACGAAGTGGCGCTGGATATCCTGCTGATCGGCCTGACCCTGATCTTTCTGCTGGTGGTGGTGACCCTGCAACCGTTCGCCCACTTCGCCAATGGCAGCCTGCCGCTGGTGTTTCTGGTGGCGTTATTGGTCACGCTGATTCCGACCACCATTGGCGGTTTGTTGTCGGCCATCGGTATCGCCGGGATGGACCGTCTGGTGCGCCTGAACGTGATCGCCAAATCCGGTCGCGCCGTGGAAGCGGCGGGGGACGTTCACGTCCTGCTGCTGGACAAGACCGGCACCATCACCTTCGGCAACCGGCGCTGCTCAGCGGTCTATGCCGCGCCTGGTGTCACTGCCAAGGAACTGGCCGAAGGCGCGTTGTTTGCCTCCTTGGCCGATGACACGGCTGAAGGCAAATCCATCGTCGAGTACCTGCGCGGTCTTCATCCGCAACCCGAGCCGTCCGCCGAGGTGCTGACCGCGGTGCCGTTCAGTGCTGAAACCCGCTTGTCTGGCGTTGACTATCAGGGCCGGGTCTATCGCAAAGGCGCGGTGGATTCGCTGCTGGCTTTCGTCGGCCTGAAACGCGCCGATCTGGCCGCGCCTCTGTCCCGGGAAATCGACAAGATCGCCCAGAGTGGCGGCACGCCTCTGCTGGTCTGCGCCGACGGCAAATTGCTCGGTGTCATTCACCTCAAGGACGTGGTCAAGCCCGGCATCCGCGAGCGTTTCGCCGAGTTGCGCAAGCTGGGGATTCGCACGGTCATGGTCACGGGCGACAACCCGCTGACCGCCGCTGCGATTGCCGCCGAAGCGGGCGTGGATGACGTGCTGGCCGAAGCCACACCGGAGAAAAAACTGGCGCGCATTCGTCACGAGCAGAACGACGGTCGCCTGGTCGCCATGTGCGGTGACGGCGCCAATGATGCCCCGGCCCTGGCCCAGGCGGACGTCGGCATGGCGATGAACGACGGTACGCAAGCGGCGCGGGAGGCGGCGAACATGGTCGACCTCGACAGCGATCCGACCAAGCTGCTGGACGTGGTGCAAATCGGCAAGGAATTGCTGGTGACCCGTGGTGCGCTGACGACCTTTTCCATCGCCAACGACGTGGCCAAGTACTTCGCGATCCTGCCGGCGTTGTTCGCCTCGATCTACCCGCAACTGGGTGTGCTCAACGTCATGCACCTGAGCAGCCCGCAGAGCGCGATTCTGTCGGCGATTGTGTTCAACGCCTTGATCATTGTGGTGCTGATTCCTTTGGCATTGCGTGGTGTGAGGGTGCAAGCGGTGAGCGCGGCGGCGTTGCTGCGGCGCAATCTGCTGATTTATGGGCTGGGCGGGATTCTGGTGCCGTTCGTGGGCATCAAGGCGATCGACATGTTGTTGACGGCGTTGCATTTGGTTTGAGGTTGATCTGAGTGTGCGGTTTTTTTGTGCTGAGGCGCTTGCCAGTGGTGAGGGGTTTTTGTGGCGAGGGGGCTTGCCCCCGTTGGGTTGCGCAGCAGCCCCAAAACCTAAAACCTCATTTCTTCAGACATACCGCATGCATCGCTCTGGCGACTGCTTCGCAGCCGAACGGGGGCAAGCCCCCTCGCCACAAAAGCTCCTTTGCCACCGGGTTGAGCAGTAGCTTCCAGACCTGAGTTTTTTATCGAATCGAGGATTTTGAAATGTCCACACTGATACGTCCGGCCCTGAGCCTGCTGTTGCTGATGACCCTGATCACCGGCGTCGCCTATCCCTTGGTGGTCACCGGTGTCGCCCAGGTCGCCTTCCCGGACCAGGCCAACGGCAGCCTGGTGCGCGACGCCGACGGCAAGGTTCGGGGTTCGTCGCTGATCGCCCAGGATTTCGTTGGTGATGGCTGGTTCCACCCACGGCCATCGGCCGGTGCCTTTGCCACCGTGTCGAGCAGCGCCAGCAACCTCTCGCCCAGCAATCCGGCGCTCGCCACTCGGGTTATCGACGAGGCCAGTAAATTGCAGGTAGCTGGCCAGGGGCCGGTGCCGTTGGCGATGCTGACCACCTCCGGCAGCGGCCTCGATCCGCACTTGCCACCGGCCGCGATTGCCTATCAACTGGCGCGTGTCGCGGCGGCGCGCAATCTGCCAGTGTCTACGCTTGAGCAACTGCTGAACGCGCACATTGAACAGCCCTTGGTGGGGCCGCCGGTGGTGAATGTCTTGGCGCTGAATATGGCGCTGGAAAAGTTGTAAAGGTCAAAAGTTTGGAAAGGATCGTTCCCACGCAGAGCGTGGGAACGATCAACATCAGAATGAGAGAGAACTTCAAGCATGAGTGACTCCGGCCGCGCCGACGCGCTGTTAGCAGACCTGCCCCGCGATGGCCGTGGCCGGCTCAAGGTGTTTCTTGGCGCCGCCCCGGGGGTCGGCAAGACCTACGCCATGCTGCAAGCCGCCCACACTCAACTGCGCCAAGGCGTGAAAGTCATGGCCGGGGTGGTCGAAACCCACGGTCGCGCCGAAACCGAAGCGCTGTTGGCTGGCTTGCCGCAGCAACCGTTGGTGCGCTCGGAATACCGCGGCGTGATGCTCGAAGAAATGGACCTCGACGGTCTGCTTGCCGCCAAACCGAAACTGGTGCTGGTGGACGAACTGGCCCACAGCAACGCCCCCGGCAGTCGTCACGCCAAACGTTGGCAAGACATTCAGGAATTGCTGGCTGCCGGCATCGACGTGTTCACCACGGTCAACGTCCAGCATCTGGAAAGTCTCAACGATCAGGTGCGCGGCATCACTGGCGTACAGGTGCGCGAAACCCTGCCGGACTGGGTGCTGCAAGAAGCCTACGAACTGCTGCTGATCGACCTGCCGCCGCGCGAGTTGCTGGAGCGTCTGCGCGACGGCAAGGTCTACGTGCCGGAGCAGGCGCGGGCGGCTATCGATGCGTTCTTCACCCAGACCAACCTCACCGCCCTGCGCGAACTGGCGATGCAAACCGCCGCCGCTCAGGTGGATAACGATCTGGCCCAGGGTTATCGCCAGTTGGGGCAGGCCGCGCCGGCTGTGCGCGGTCGCTTGCTGGTGGGCGTCGATGGCGATGCTCAGGCCGAGCGCCTGGTGCGTCACGCCAGTCGTGTGGCCCAGCGTCGGCATCTGCCGTGGAGCCTGGTGCATGTGGACAACGGCCGTGTGCGCGACGAGCAATCGCGGCTGCGCCTGCAAAGCGCTCAACAACTGGCCGAACGCCTCGGTGGTGAAGTGGTGTTACTGCGCGCCGGTGAGGTGGCGAAAACGCTGATCCAGCATGCCGCTGAACGCCGCGCCAGCCTGGTACTGGTGGGCCAGTCGCGCCAGCGTTTGCGTCGACGGTTGTTCGGTGGCGGTCTGGCGTCTCGTTTACTGCGTGATGCTCGCGGGCTGGAAATCAACGTGCTCGACAGAGACCACGAACAGCATCAACCGCGCCAACGCTCGGCGCAGTCGCTGGTCTGGTTCGACTACGCGTTGGCACTGGTGGCGACGGTGCTCGCCAGTGCCCTGGCCTGGGCGGTGTCGAGCGTCTTGCCGCTGCCCAACATTTCGCTGGTGTTCCTCGCCGCGGTGTTGCTGGTGGCGGTGCGCAGCAGCCTCGGCCCGGCATTGGCCTGCGCGGCGCTGTCGTTTCTGACCTATGATTTTTTGTTCATTCCACCGAATTTCTCCTTCAGAATCCAGCGCGAAGAAGACGTGCTGACCTTGTTGTTCTTCCTGTTGATGGCAGCCTTGACCGGTAACCTTGCGGCGCGGCAACGGCGGCAATTGCAGGCCTTGCGCGACACCCAGGAAGAAACCAGCGAACTGCTCGACCTGTCGCGCAAACTCACTGCCGCCACCGACCGTCAGGCCGTGGTCAGCGCTGCGGCGCAGCACCTCAATGGCTGGACCGACCTGAAACTGTGCCTGCTCAATCGCGATGGCCAGAGCGGCTGGAAAGTCGAAACCGGCGGGCCGCTAGAGTTCTCCGAAGCCGAGCGCGCTGCTGCCGATTGGGCCTGGCAACACGACCAACCGGCCGGCGCAGGCACCGGTACGTTGCCGTTCGGGCGCTGGTGGTGGTGGCCACTGTCGGTGGATGATGGACCGTTGGCGCTGCTCGGCGTGTGTGCCAAAGAAGGTCAGACCCTGAGCGGCCAGCGGCGGCGCTTGTTGACCGCGTTAAGCCAACCGCTGGCCCAGGCGTTGGCCCGCGCACAACTGGCCGATGACCTCGAGGCGGCGCGCTTGCATGGCGAAACCGAGCAACTGCGCAGCGCACTGTTGGCCTCGGTGTCCCACGATTTACGCACGCCGTTGACCTCCATGCGCGGCAGCATCGACAGCCTGCTGGCGCTTGGCGAGGCGATCCCCTTGGAGGACCGCCGCGAACTGCTCGAAGGCACCCGCGATGAAGCCGAACGGCTGGATCGCTATATTCAAAACCTGCTAGACATGACGCGCCTCGGTCACGGAGCCCTGAAACTGGCGCGAGACTGGGTGTCGCCAGCAGACATCGTCGGCAGTTCGCTCAATCGTCTGCGCGCGGTGCTGGCATCGTTGCAGGTCATTACCGAAGTGCCGGCCGAATTGCCGCTGCTCTATGTGCATGCCGCGCTGATCGAACAAGCACTGGTCAACGTGCTGGAAAACGCCGCGCGTTTCTCGCCCCCCCGCGGGCGTCTTGAATTGCGTGCCGGGGCCACTGACAGCGAGCTGTTTTTTTCGGTGAGCGATGAGGGGCCGGGGATTCCCGAGGAGGACCGGGCGAAGATTTTCGACATGTTTTACACCGCCGCTCGCGGTGATCGCGGCGGGCAGGGCACCGGGTTGGGGCTGGCGATCTGTCAGGGCATGGTCGGTGCCCATGGCGGGCGGATCAGCGTCGCCGACGGTATCGAAGGGCGCGGTACCTGCATCACGCTGCACCTGCCGTTGCAGACTCAACCGGGATTGGACAGTGAAGCCTGATCTCGCCTGCGCTACTCTCTTGCCACTTCTTTGTGTTGATATGAATTCATGAGCCAGACTGCGACCATTTTGGTCATCGATGATGAACCGCAGATCCGCAAATTCCTGCGCATCAGCCTCGCCTCCCAAGGCTACAAAGTGCTGGAGGCCGGCACCGGCACGGAAGGCCTGGCCCAGGCTGCATTGAACAAACCCGACCTGCTGGTGCTCGACCTCGGCCTGCCGGACATGGACGGCCAGCAGGTGCTGCGCGAGTTTCGCGAGTGGTCGACGGTGCCGGTACTGGTACTCTCGGTGCGCGCCAGCGAAGGGCAGAAAGTACAAGCCCTGGATGGCGGCGCCAACGACTACGTGACCAAGCCGTTCGGCATCCAGGAGTTTTTGGCCCGAGTGCGCGCGTTGCTGCGTCAGGCGCCGACGGGTGAGGCTCAGGAAGCGGCGCTCAGTTTCGGCCCGCTCACCGTGGACCTGGCTTATCGCCGGGTGCTATTGGACGGCACCGAAGTGGCGCTGACGCGCAAGGAATACGCCGTACTGGCGCAACTGGCGCGGCATCCGGGGCGGGTCATCACCCAGCAGCAATTGCTCAAGGACATCTGGGGCCCGACACACACCGAAGACAGCCACTATCTGCGGATCGTCGTCGGGCACCTGCGGCAGAAACTGGCGGATGATCCGACTCAGCCACGGTTTATCGTTACCGAAGCCGGGGTAGGGTATCGGTTGTTGAGTGAGGGTAGCCTTTAGTTGATCGTTCCCACGCTCTGCGTGGGAATGCCGCCATGGACGCTCTGCGTCCGCTTTTGAAGTCGTGACGCGGAGCGTCACAGGATGCATTCCCACGCAGAGCGTGGGAACGATCGTCAGGCCTCAAGAGTCCCGCTCATTCTCATACCGATCCAGCGTATCGCGCGCAATCTCGCGCCCCAGCGCGATCAATTCCGGCGCCTTGTAGAACTCGAAAAACCGGCACACCCGCTTGGGCACGTTGATCAGGATATCCGGCGGATACCCGGCAATCTTGTACTGCGCCAATGAGGTCTGCATCACCTCGAAACTCTGGTTGATCAGATCCAGCAAGGACGCCGGCCCGACGTTGTCGATGATGAACGACCCGGTGGCGGATTTCGGTGCGCCGTTGCTTTCCGGGGCCGCCGCCGGTTGCTGGCCTTCGGGTGCGGCGGATTCGATCCACGGATTGATATCGGCCGCTTCTGCCATCAACGCTTCCTTTTCCAGCAGCAGCAATTGTTCCGCCTGTTTGCGGCGGAAGGGCATTTTCGAACCCAACGAGTTGATCAGGCTGTCAAAACGGGTCTTGAACGCGGCCGGGCGCTGGATCACTGGCAGTTGATAATGACGCTGGTTGGTGGAGTTGAGGTTGACCGCGATGATCAGGTCGCAATGGCTCGACACCACCGGCACGATCGGCAATGGGTTGAGAATGCCGCCGTCCACCAGCATTCGATTGCCCTGCATCACCGGCGTGAACAGGCTGGGGATCGCCGCCGAGGCGCGCATGGCCTGGTGCAGGCAGCCTTCCTGGAACCAGATTTCCTGCTGGTTGGTCAGGTCCGTGGCCACCGCCGTGTAGGGAATGCGCAGGTCTTCAATATTGATCTCGCCGACGATCTTGCGGATCTGCCCGAAGACCTTTTCCCCGCGAATTGCGCCCAGGCGAAAGCTGACGTCCACCAGACGCAACACGTCGAGGTAATCCAGGCTCTCGATCCAGTCGCGATAATCGTTGAGTTTACCGGCGGCATAGATCCCGCCGACCACTGCGCCCATGGAGCAACCGGCGATGCAGGCGATGTCGTAGCCGCGCCGTTCGATCTCTTCAATGACGCCGATATGGGCGTAGCCCCGGGCGCCACCCGAGCCCAACACCAGTGCGACACGCTTTTTCATGAATCGACCTCTCTGACAAGGTTCAACAATGCACCTATCGAGGGGCACGCTTCAATCGCTATGGTCGTTCGACGGGGCCAGTGCGTCGTTTTTTGACACTCCGGGAGGGCGAATAGGTATTCTCGCGGGCGCTGTAATTTTCAAGGCGGGTTTCCACTGCGGCCCAAGGCACTTTTCACGTGCCAGACCGTCTTACGTGCATGCATGTTTACCTATCTTCGAGGTGTGAGTGATGAAAGTCTGGATCTGTGTGCCGTTGATTGCCCTGGCACTCGCCGGTTGTGCCGGTAAAACCGCTTACCGTGACAGCTGCGGAAGCCAGCTCGACGCCGCCTGGCATGAACTGGACCTGGCCAAGGTCGAGGGCTTTGCTGGGACCGTCAGCTACTCCAAGGCGCTGTCGTTGCTGACCGGTGCCAAGACCCAGCAGCAATTCGAAGCCTATGAGGGTTGCACCAAGAAAGCCGAGAAGGCGCGCTTCTACATTCGTGAGTCTCGCGCCGGCCGCTGAAGCATGCTATAGCCAATGGGGGAACTCGATTCACGGAGCAAGCGATGTCTGCCTTGGTTGATCGGTTGGTGGCTCACGTTCTGAGCCTGGACATTCGCCTGCTCGCCTGTCAGGCACGCTTGAGTACCCGAACCGACTCTGAAGCGCTGCACGATCTACGCACCACCGTGCGGCGTTTGCGCAGCTTGCTGCGGCCTTTGCGCGGTTTGCCCGGGGTCGAGCAACTGGAAGCGGCGGCATCCCGGGTTGGTGACCTGACCACGCCGTTGCGCGATCGCGAAGTGCTGGCGGCGTACCTGCTCCGGCACGATCAACCCGAGGCCGCGCACCGGCGCATGGCGCGGATGGACGAGGCTTATCCCGTCGTCGCGGCGAGCCCGGAAGTGGCGCAGATGCTGATGATCCTCGATGCCTTTCCGCGTTTCCTGCGGGCTTCTCAGCGTCAGGGTTTGCTCAAGGGCTTGCGCAAACGCATCGAAAAACGCCTGGGCAAACAATGGAAGAAACTCGACCAGGCGTTGCATGATCCCGCCCATGACCGCCATCGCCTGCGCCTGCTGATCAAGCGCGTGCGCTATGGCATCGAAGCCTACCCCGAACTGGATCGCTTACCGGAAGCGGCCCTGCCCAGACTGAAATCGGCGCAGGCTGCCTTGGGCGATTGGCACGACAGCTGGCAGTGGCTGGACCGCGCCAAAGAAGAGCCCGATCTGCAGCCTTGTGTCGCGGTCTGGAAAACCACCTTGGCCGAGGCCGAAGCACGCGCCGACCACGTCCTCGACAAATTCAGCGCCGCCTGCTTCAAATCCTGAAAACCCTAAAGATCAAATGTGGGAGCGGGCTTGCTCGCGAAGAGTGCATAACATTCAACGTAAATGTTGAATGTCAGAGCGCTTTCGCGAGCAAGCCCGCTCCCACATCAGTTTGTGTGTTCAATGTTGGCACGGCTCATCTGTCAGTGATTTTGGCCGGAATAAGCGCTGTGTCAGCTTTGCGCGCTGGTTAAGATCGTTCCATCCATTTTCCTGTCTCTGAGGTTCCCATGCACTTTTCCGATCTGCTCGACGCTGTGCGCAGTCAGCCGCAGGAGCTGTCTATTCCGGCGGAATGGGGCCAGGGCCGGGCGAGTTTTGGTGGGCTGATAGCCGCCTTGCAATACGAAGCCATGCGCGCAAAAGTCCGGGCGGATCGTCCGGTGCGTTCTCTGGCAATCACCTTTGTCGGCCCGGTCGAACCCGATGTGCCAGTCAGTTTTGAAGTCGATGTGTTGCGCGAAGGCAAAGCCGTCAGCCAGGTGCTGGGCCGGGCGATACAGAAGGGGCAAGTGGTGACGTTGGTCCAGGGCAGCTTCGGCGCCTCGCGACCTTCCGAAGTGGCGGTCACGGCTAACGCTGCGCCCGAGATGAAGCACTGGGACGACTGCCAGGAAATGCCCTATATCAAAGGGGTGACCCCGGAATTCATGCGTCATTTGGCAATGCGCTGGAGTGTCGGTGGCCTGCCGTTCACCGGCAACACCTCCCGCGACATGGGAGGTTGGGTCCGCTTGCGTGGAGAAGGGAAGGACGAGGTGGTCAGCGAGGCGCATATTCTGGCGCTGGTCGATGCCTGGCCGCCGTCCTTGTTGTCGTATCTGAAGAAGCCGGCGGCAGGCAGCACGCTGACCTGGACCATCGAATTCGTCCAGCCGTTACTTGCGTTGAGCACGCTGGACTGGTGCAAGTACCTGGTGGAAATCGAGTATGCCGCTGACGGCTACGGGCACGCCGCCGCAAAACTGTGGAGCGAAGACGGTCAGTTGATCGCCATGAGCCGGCAGACAGTCACGATTTTCGCCTGATCAGTGACGACGGCGGTGGCGTTCACGCCAGGCGCGCCACCAGCCGCCACTGAAGAAAAACCGTGGGAAGGTCAGGAACTGCTCGACCAACAAGCGTGATACGGCGTCTTTGCGATCACTGAAGGGCTCGGAGGCTTGCGCCTCCAGGCGATGACCTTGGCGCTGCAGACCCAGGGCGGCGATCAGGCCGATAACGCCGATCGCGATACTCGCCAGATCCAGGCTGAACACCCCCGAGACCATCAGCAAAAACGCCACAATGAACAGCGGCACGGCAATCAGGTGCAACACCAGATTGGTCGGGTGCTGGTGATTATGCGGGTACGCTCGCCATTGCCAGGCGGGAAGGTTGGGATGACGTTTGCCCATGATGCTTATCCTTGGTTCGATGAGGCTCTTGAACAAAGAATAGGCCGGGCGAAAGCCGTCGGCGAATCGAGGCTGGCTATCGAAGTGATAGGGGTCATGGTCAATATTGATGTTGACCGGTCTGACGCCTTCGCGAGCAAGCCCGCTCCCACAGGTCATGCGCAAATTTTAAAATAGCGCAAATCCTGTGGGAGCGGGCTTACCCGCGATGGGGCCGTCACAGTTTCAGCTGACCTATGGCCTTGCTCAACTCCCCGGCCAACATCGCCAACTCATTGCTGGTAATCGCCGAATTCACGGTCTGCTGCACGGTATTCTCGGTGACGTCGCGAATGCTCACCACCGCCCGATTCATCTCCTCCGCCACATGACTCTGCTGTTCGGCCGCCACTGCGATCTGCGTATTGCTTTCACGCATCTGCGCCACCGCACTGGTGATTTCGACCAGAGCCACACTGGCTTCCTGAGCCTGCTGCATGCAGTCGTCCGCCTTGTACGAGCTTTCCTGCATGAAGTCCACGGCATCCCGAGTGCCGGCCTGCAGCGCTGAAACCATGGTGGTGATCTCGTCGGTGGACGCCTGGACTCGCTTGGCCAGGTTACGCACCTCATCGGCGACCACCGCAAACCCGCGGCCCATTTCCCCGGCCCGGGCCGCTTCGATGGCGGCGTTAAGGGCCAGCAGGTTGGTCTGTTCGGCGATGCTGTGGATCACGCTGACCACGCCGTTGATCTTCTGGCTGTCCTCGGCCAGACGCTGAATCATCTCGGCCGTTTGCTGCACGCCGGTGGACAACCCACCAATCGATTTCTGCACCCGAGTGACCACTTCCTGGCCGCTGCCGGCCAGGGTGTCGGCGGTTTGCGAGAGGTCGCGGGTGGCGCCGGCGTGTTGGGCGATGTGATGGACCGTGGCGGTCATTTCGTTGATCGCTGTGGCGGCCTGATCGGTTTCGCTTTGCTGACCGAGCATGCCGTGACGCACCTCGTTCATGCTAGAGGCCAGCCGCGCGGCACCGACATCCAGTTGCCGGGCGGTGCTGGCGACGGTGTTGACCACCCGCTGATAACCGGCCTGCATGGCGTTGAAGGCGTTGGCCATCTGCCCGACTTCATCCTTGCAAGCCAGCGGCACACGGGCCGACAGGTCGCCGCTTTTCTCGACATGGAGCATCACGTCTTTCAACGTGTTGAGCTGGCTGAGCAGGAAGCGGATCAACAGTTGCGAGGCGCCGAGCATTGCCAGCATCAGGATGAACACCGCTACCGCGTAGTGGGTGAAGCGTTCGCCGAACACTTGGCTCAGGCTCGGGCCATGGGCAATCACCGCGATCTGTTGACCATCGGGGCGAGTGAGTATCTCGGCGCCCATCAACGGGTTTTCACCGAACAGCGGCATAGCGTTGAACTCGACCCAACCATTGGTATCGGTCAGCTCCAGCACCGGTTGCCCATTCAGTAACGGTGCCTGCCCGCGATTGAAGGTCAACAGGTTATCGGCCTTGGGCAGCGGCTGCCCGGCAGGCCAGGCATTGAGCAATCGCGCCTGGGCCTGAGCCGAAGCCTGGGCGGCGTGGCTGCGGGCCTGTTGTTCAAGCTGCACGGCGTACAGCACCAGCAACAGGGTGGTGACGAAGGCAACGGCGTTGACCGCCCAGAATTTGTATTTCAGCGAGATGTTGCTAAGCCAGGCACCCATGGAGGTCTTCTCTGATAGCGGAAACAGTTTTGGCAAGGTGCCAGCATTGTGCCGCTATGCAGGGATTCAGATGTTGATGCAGGTCAACGAGTACAGCCTATCCAAATGTGGGAGCGAGCCTGCTCGCGATAGCGGTCTGTCAGCAACATGAATGCTGCAGGTGCCACCATCGCGAGCAGGCTCGCTCCCACAGGGAATTGTGGTTATTGGGGGATCGAAGGCAACCCGTAGAATGCCCGTGCGCATGCTGTGGTGTGGTTTGCCAGGTCTTCCTGGCTTTCCCCGCGATGCAACGCCACCTCACGCAACACTTCAGTCAGATACGCCGGCTCGTTGCGGCCATTCTTCGGCTTGGGGCGCAAACTGCGGGGCAGCAGATACGGCGCATCGCTCTCCAGCATCAAGCGCCCGCGTTTAATCTCTTTGACCAGTGGATGCAGGTGCGTGCCCCGGCGCTCGTCACAAATCCAGCCAGTGATGCCGATGTGCAGATCCAGATCGAGGTAGTTGAACAGCGCCTTCTTTTCACCGGTGAAGCAGTGCACCACGGCGGCCGGCAACTGGTCGCGGTAATCACGCAGGATCTCCAGCAATCGTTGGCTGGCATCGCGCTCGTGCAGGAACACCGGCAATTGCAGCTCGACCGCCATCTCCAGATGTTTTTCGAGGACCTTTTCCTGCTGCGGGCGGGGCGAGAAATCACGATTGAAATCGAGGCCGCATTCACCCACGGCCACCACGTTCGGCTCCTTGAGCAAACTGCGCAGGCGCTTAGCGCTGTCGGCGTTCCAGTCGCAGGCCGAGTGCGGGTGAATACCGGCCGTAGCGAACAGCCGCTGAGCGCTTTCGTCCAGTTGTTGGCACAGCTCCAGAGCCTGTTCACTGCCCTCGACGCTGGTCCCGGTGAGCACCAATTGGCAGACTCCGGCAGCATAGGCACGGTCGAGTACAGCCTGGTGTTTGTCGGCGAAACTGGGGTTGGTCAGGTTGACGCCGATATCGATGAGTTGCATGGTGCTACCTCGGACCAAAGGCCGGAAAGCATATCAGAGCTGTGGATTTATAAGAAAAACCAAGAACTACAACGAGTTAAAGCTGTCTGTTGAGGCCGCGAGACAGGTCGGATTGGTAGATTTGCCATCACTGTGCCACTCTCACGCACTTTACCAGCGCTTCAGGCGCTCTGTTTCTGTCGCTCGACGTCATGAAATCACCCATGAAGTCGACCAGTATTCTTTCCGGAGAGTGGATGACTCGTCCCTCGGTTTTGTTACTGCTGTGTTGTTCGTTGCTGCTGCCCATGCCGGCGGTTGCGCGTCTGGCCGGGCCGTTGCAAGCCGTGCCGGCGGCCAAGGTCCGCGACCTGGCGGAGATTCGCAGCAGTCGCGTGTTGCGGGTGTTGGTCAACCAGAGCCGCAACAGCTCCGGTGAAGTCCAGGGCCAGGCCATCGGCGTCGAATACCACCGCCTGCGCGCTTTCGAACAATACCTCAATGGCCATGCCCGCGATGGCCAGGAAATCACCCTCAAGATCATTCCCAAAGCCAAGGATCAACTGCTCGGCGCGTTGCAGCGCGGGGAGGGTGATCTGGTTGCGCCGGGAGAATTACTCGACCCGCAACCGAGCCTCGCCGTCAGTACCAGTCAGCCGATTGCCAGTAACGTGCCGTTGCTGCTGGTGGGGATTAAAGGCGAACGACGTTACACCCGTCTCGAACAACTCTCGGGCAAAACCCTCGCGCTGCCCACCGGCAGTGCCGCCGGGGATGCGGTCAGCCAGATCAATCAGAAACTCGCGCTGCACAAACTGCCTCCAGTGAAGATCGAGTGGGTCGATCCCAGTCTGGCGGTCGAGGACGTGCTGGAAATGGTCCAGGGCGGGATTTTTCATCTGACGATTGTCGAGCAACCGATTGCCGAACGTTGGGGCAAAATCCTGCCCAAATTACGCTTCGATCGACAGGTCCTTATCAGCGAGCCAGGCGAGGAATACTGGTTTGTACGCCGCGACGCTTCAATGCTGCGTTCGAGCATCGATCGCTTCCTGACTACTTACAAGAAACCGTCGGACCAGGATGCGGCGTTCCTGCGGATCTATCGACGCCTGTATCAAGTGCACTATCCCTTGGCCAAAGCCGATCGGCAGCGCCTGGAAAAACTTCGCCCGGTGTTGCAGAAACACGCTGAAGCCCAAGGCATGGACTGGCTGAACCTGGCAGCGCTGGCCTTCAAGGAGTCGGCGCTGCAACCCAACGCCAGAAGCGGTAGCGGCCCCACCGGCTTGATGCAAATCACCCCGTCCGCCGCCCAACGGGTTGGCGTGAGTAATATTCAAAACCTCGACACCAATGTGCAGGCCGGCGCCAAGTACCTGGCGATGATCCGCCGCAAGTTTTTTGCCAGCCCCAAACTCAATGAGCGCGAGCGCATGGCGTTCGTGCTGGCGGCCTACAACATGGGACCGGAGCGGGTTCAAGGCATGCGCGCCGAGGCCCGGCGGCGCGGCTTGAATCCTAATCAGTGGTTTTTCCAGGTCGAGCGCATCGCCATGGAGCAGGTGGGGATGGGGGCTGTCAGCTATGTTAATAGCGTGAACAAGTATTACTTGGCGTTCGATCGGGAGCGGGAGTCGTTGGAGCCCCAGGGGCAAAAAGTGGTCTCGCGCAAATGATCGACTAAGCTGATTGTTATGGTGCGTTTTTTGCGCTTTTAACATGAGTTTTACTGATTAATATAGCGGCCAACCAACACACACTCACAATGGATGACACAGCATGAGCACTCTGATCAACAAGGTACTGTTCACTCGCGCGGGCTACGGTCTGACGATTCTGCGCATTTTCGTCGGCATCATCTTCGCGGCCCATGGTTCACAGAAACTCTTTGGGGCATTCGGCGGCTACGGCATTGCCGGCACTGCGCAGTACATGGAAAGCATTGGATTGGCTCCGGGCAATGTGATGGCGATCCTGGCCGGTGGTACCGAGTTCTTCGGCGGTCTGGCGTTGATCATCGGTCTGCTGGCACGCCCGGCAGCGCTGGGGCTGACCTTTCTCTCTCTGGTGGCTATTTTCACAGTGCACATCAGCAACGGTCTGTTCATGGCTAACAACGGTTATGAGTTCGCCCTGGCTTTGCTCGGTGGCAGCCTCGCGGTGCTGATTGAGGGTGCAGGCAAACTGTCGGTAGACCGCGCCATCACCAACTGACTGCCCTGGCTCAACGAAAAGGCCTGCATTGTGCGACGCACTGTGCAGGCCTTTTTTGTTGCTGGTGATTCTTGACACTGTCCGGTCAGCTTCTCTAGGATGCTGCCCATGCGCCGATTTAAACAGCTACTTGCGGGGCGCCAGGTAACTCATTCAGTTGCCGATAGAAGCTTGAAACAGGCTTCGAAATACCGCTAAAGCGCTGGTTCGGTGTTGCCTCTCACCTGCCATGCAGACTTTTGAGGCAGAGACACGACACAATGAATGCATTAAACCCCGTTATACGCCCCGCGCCGATCACGGCACACCTCACCCAGCGCAAT
Source organism: Pseudomonas sp. TE12508 (assembly GCF_056279485.1). NCBI lineage: Bacteria > Pseudomonadati > Pseudomonadota > Gammaproteobacteria > Pseudomonadales > Pseudomonadaceae > Pseudomonas > Pseudomonas sp. TE12508. The sequence goes on from NZ_JBWCCN010000020.1 coordinate 49,031, forward strand.
CCAAAAATCCTGCTTGGCGGTAAACATCAGCCGACGCTTTTGCGTTACCTCGATGGCTGGCCACGTCGTACCGGTGGGCCTGCTGCCTTCCTGATTCAGTTTGTCGACGACGGCGAGTCACTGGCACGGTTTGCCAACGACAGTTTCGATCTGGCGGTGATTCTGGCACCCAACGCCGAGGATGCGCCTGAAGTGATCAGGCAGCTGACTCGCGTGGCTCGCCAAGGGCTGATTACTCGCCGCTGAAAGAGGCCTGCGTGTCATTGTGGGTGTTTTTTTTGCCTGCCGCGAAATTGATTGGCGTGCAAGCAGTTCAGGATAATTCGACTGCGGGTTGTCCAGTCGGTATTGATAATGAAGAACTTCTGGATATAACTATTTTCGTCAGTCGATTCAAACCAAGTATCTATTTTGTTGCTGAAATCGTCGGGTACAACGAGTGGTAAAACGTATTTGGCGCATTGTATTGAACGCAGCACATAAGAAGGTTTGTATTGCGTGGCGACCTCGTCCATAAAGGCTTTCAATTGTTGGGTGGTCATGACATTGTCGCCAGACCATTTTTGTTCCACTCCGGGCCAGAAGTCGGAGTTTTGAATGAAATGATTATAAGCAACGACGACCGTTTTTCCTGGGTGTTGATTCCATAGTTGGTCAAGCGTCAAGTGGCGCAGATCTTTAGAGATGGATCTGTAACCGATTTTACTATTGATAAGTTCACGCAACTCTTGATGAGCCTGTGGGGTAAAGTTCTTGAACTCGTGAAAGTCCAGAATGAAAATTTCCCGCGCCCGGGCCGATTTGGTTGAAGGCGTATCATAGAAGTCATTCACCATGTCTAGAATATCGACGCTGACCGTGCGTCCGGACGACGTCTTGTGGAAAATCTGGAAGCGGTGTGCCCGGCCGACAGGCTTGTTGCTATAGAACTCTACCCTTAGGTCCAGCACCCGTACGCCGGCGGCCACTTGCTCCTGAGGGCTGACATCTTGTGTGATCTCTTGAGGAAAAAATGCGTTCGGCGCTTTTTTGTCAAAGCCTGAGTCATGCGACCCCGGCAGAATAAGTTCGTCGATACGCAAGTTGCCGATATGTAGCGTATTGTTCATCCAGCGATCAAGCATGTTATTCATTCCTTTGAATAAAGTTAACTGAGTAAGTGAGGCAGGCATCCGCCAACAAGATTGTCAGTTGTCGGGCTGTCTGGCGGCTTGATAGTTGTTCTTTGTTGTTTTTAAGTCAAGTAGGAAGATGGGGGTGTTTGCAGCTTATTGTTTCGATGTTGTAGGTAGGGTGTTACGGGTAATTGATGTCTATAATATAAACGCACTGTTCGCCAGTCGGTGTTTGCACTCGAACTTCGGCGTCCAGCGCTTTGCCGATCAGGGCGCGTGCCAGCGGCGAGTCGATGCTGATCAGCCCTTGTTTCAAGTCCAGTTCATCTGGCCCGACGATGCGATAGCGCGACTCTTTGCCTTCTTCATCTTCAATGGTGACCCAGGCGCCAAAATAGACTTTGTTCGGATCGCTGGGCTTCTCGCTGACGACCTTCAGTGCTTCCAGCCGTTTGGTGAGAAAACGCACGCGACTGTCGATCTCGCGCAACATTTTTTTGCCGTAGGTGTACTCCGCGTTTTCCGAGCGATCGCCCTGGGCTGCGGCCTCGCTGACCGACTGTGTCACTTGAGGGCGTCGAACATGCCACAACTCATGAAACTCGGCGCGCATCCGCGCTTCACCTTCGGGGGTGATCAACGCGGTGCCGGCGGTACGGGGAGGGCGATAACGGCTCATGGCAACTTCTTGTGGTAAAGAGAGCTTGAGTCTATCAACCCTCGCGCAAGACTGTCAGGGGGCTGGCGTTAAGAGCGCGGCGTGTACCAAATACACCGGCGCCTCCGATCAACGCGGCGCCGATCAGCGGCAATACCAGCAGCCATGGATGCGGATGCCAGGGCAGGTCGAAGGCATAACGGTAGAGCACCAGGCTCACCAATTCCGAACCCAGTGCCGCCAACAATCCGCTGACCGCGCCGAGCAGACCGAACTCGATCCGCCGGGCCCTGACCAGCAACTGTCGCTCGGCGCCTAGCGCTCGCAGCAATGCACCTTGGCGTATGCGTTCATCCAGCGTTGCCTGCAAACCGGAGAACAACACCGCCATGCCCGCCGCCAGCACAAACAACAGCACGTATTCTACTGCCAGGGTGACCTGGCCGAGAATGCTGCGCAGCTGCGCCAGCAAGGCTTCGACTTGCAGAATGGTCACTGCCGGAAAGCTTCGGGACAGATCAACGATCTGCTGATCGTGACCGGGCGCCAGATAGAAACTGGTCAGGTAGGTCGCCGGCAAGTCCTTCAGGGTGCCGGGCTGGAAGATCATGAAAAAGTTCGGCTGGAAGTTGTCCCAGTTGATCTCCCGCAGGCTGGTGACTTTCGCCTCCCGATTGGCTCCGCCGACGGTAAACACCATGTGATCGCCGAGCTTGAGTTTGAGGCTTTCGGCGACTTTACCTTCCACCGAAACTCCGGGTATTTCATCTGCCGGTTGTTGGTCCCACCAGTTGCCGGCGGTGAGTTTGTTGCCCGCTGGCAGGTCGGCCGCCCAAGTCAGGCTCAGGTCGCGTTGAATGGCTCGATCACCGGCCGAATCCTTGCTGACGATGTCCTGCACCGGTTCGCCATTGATGCTGATCAGCCGTCCCGGCACCACCGGATACAGCGGCGCCGATTGTGCCGACAGCTCCATCAGTCGATCGGCAAAGGCCTGTTTGTCCGCCGGAAGAATGTTCAGGGCAAAGTAGTTCGGGGCATTTTTCGGCAACTGGTTTTGCCAGGTGTCGAGCAATTCGCCACGCAGCAAAGCGATCAGTGCCATGGACAGCAGAATCAAACCGAAGGCCAGGGCTTGACCGGCCGCCGCCAGTGGATGGCGCAGCAGTTGGCCCAACCCGAGGCGCCATGGCAATTCGGCGCGCGCCAGCATCCGGCGCAGGCTTTTCAGTAGCAGCAACAGCAAGCCGCCCAGCACCAGTGCCGCGATCACACCGCCGCCGAGCAGGGCGAAAGTCAGCAACAGGTCCAGGCTCAAGCGCCACATGATCAGGCCGAGGGCGCCCAATGCCGCGCCATAAACTATCCAGGTGCTGGACGGAATCGGCAGCATGTCGCGACGCAACACGCGCAACGGTGGCACTCGACCCAAAGCAGCCAGTGGTGGCAGGGCGAAACCGGCCAGCGCCACCAGCCCGGTGCCGATCCCCGCGATGGCCGGCAACAGGCCACCCGGTGGAACATCGGTCGGCAGTAAATCACGCAGCAGCGCAAACAGCCCGAGCTGCGCGAGCCAGCCGAGCAGGGCGCCGCTGATGCTGGCGAGCAGTCCGAGTACGGTTAGCTGCAGACTGAACAGCACCATGGTTTCCCGACGGGACAGGCCCAGGCAGCGCAGCAATGCGCTGGCATCGAAGCGGCGGGTGGCGAAGCGTGTCGCCGACAACGCCACCGCCACACCGGACAACAGCACCGCCACCAGACTGGCCATGTTCAAATAACGTTCAGCCTTGCCCAGGGCGCCGCCGATCTGCCGATTGCCATCGCGAGCATCCTGGATACGCTGGTTGGCCGCCAGGCCTGGCTTGATCAGTTGCCGATAGGTTTCCAGCGCCGAGGCGTTGCCGCGCCAGAGTTCGCGGTAACTGACCCGGCTGCCGGGTTGCACCACGCCGGTTGCCTCAAGGTCGCTGAAGTTGATCAGCACCCGTGGCGTCAGGCTGTAGAAATTGCCGGCGCGATCCGGTTCGTAGGTCAGCACTCTCGCCAGCGTCAGGGTTTTCATGCCGACGTCGATGCTGTCGCCGATCTTCAAGTCCAATGCGGTCAGCAGTCGCGCTTCGACCCAGGCTTCGCCGGGTTTCGGTCCGCCACCGGGTTCTTCCGGCGCGAAGGGCGCGGGGGCGCTTTTCAGTTCGCCACGCAACGGGTAGACGTCATCGGCGGCTTTGATACTGGACAGCTGAATGCCGTTGTCGGTGGCGATGACGCTGGAAAACTCCACCACTTGAGCGTGTTCAAGGCCCAGCTCTGTGCCGCTCCTTACCTGTTCCGGTCGCGCCGGTGAGCTGCCTTCGAGTACCAGGTCGGCACCGAGAAACTCGGTGGCGCGCAGCATCATGGCGCCGTTCAGGCGAGCGCCGAAGTAACCGATAGCGGTACTCGCCGCCACGGCCACCAGCAAGGCGAAGAACAAAACGCGCAACTCACCGGCACGGGCATCGCGCAATAGTTGGCGCAGGGCGAGACTGAACAGGCGCAACAGCGGCAAGCGTGCCATCAAGGCTCCAGAGGGGCGACCAGCAGGCCGGCTTCAAGGCGGATCAGGCGCCGGCAGCGATGTGCCAGGCGTTCATCGTGGGTCACCAGCACCAGGGTCGTGCCGCTTTCCTGGTTGAGTTCGAACAGCAAATCGCTGATGCGCTCGCCGGTGTGGCTGTCGAGGTTGCCGGTGGGTTCATCGGCGAACAGCACGTCGGGCTCGGCGGCGAAGGCCCGGGCAATCGCTACGCGTTGCTGCTCGCCACCGGAAAGCTGGCGCGGCGAGTGGGTCAGGCGTTGGCCCAGACCGACCCGTTGCAGCAGTTCGGTGGCGCGCTCGCGGGCGTCTTTACGGCCATCGAGCTCCAGCGGCAGCATGACGTTTTCTAAAGCATTGAGACTGTCGAGCAGCTGGAATGATTGAAAAACAAACCCCACATGCTCGGCGCGGATGCGTGCGCGTTGGTCTTCATCGAGATTGCTCAGGCCTTGCCCGGCGAGGGTGACTTCACCGCTGCTCGGCAGATCGAGGCCAGCGAGCAGGCCCAGGAGGGTGGATTTGCCGGAACCGGAGGCGCCGACGATGGCCAGGCTATCGCCCTTGTTCAGTTCCAGGCTGAGTTCGTGCAGGATAGTCAGTTCACCTTCCGCGCTCGGAACCACTTTGCTGAGGTTCTTCGCGGTGAGAATGCTTGCGCCCATGGAGAATCCGATGCGTGTGTGGTTTTTGAGTGCTGGCCTGGCCTTGATGTGCATGGCTCAGAACGCAGCGGCGGGTACAGTCCTGATCGTTGGCGATAGTATCAGCGCCGGTTTCGGCCTGGATACCCGCTTGGGGTGGGTGTCATTGCTTGAGCAACGGCTCAAGCGCGAAGGTTTCGACGATAAGGTGGTCAATGCGTCCATCAGCGGCGACACCAGTGCCGGAGGCCGGGCGCGCCTGCCGGCGCTGCTTGCAGAGCATAAGCCTGCGCTGGTTATCCTCGAGTTGGGGGGCAATGACGGCCTGCGCGGAATGCCGCCAACACAATTGCAACAAAATCTTGCGTCGATGATCGACAGCTCCCGCGTCAGTGGCGCCAAGGTGCTGTTGCTGGGCATGCAATTGCCACCCAATTATGGCGTGCGTTACACCCAGGCCTTTGCCGAGGTATTCATCAAGGTGGCCAACGAGAAAAAGATTCCGCTGGTGCCGTTTTTTCTCGACGGTGTGGGCGGTCATCCGGACCTGATGCAAGGCGACGGCCTGCACCCGGCTGCGGAGGCTCAGGACAAGTTGCTGGAAAATGTCTGGCCGACACTGAAACCGCTGCTTTGACGCTTTTCTAGCGGCGGTGTTTCGGCTAAGGTGGCGCCCCCGATTTGGAGCCCCCGATGCCGCGTCCTGCCTGGTCCTTATTTGCCTACCAACTGATCGAGCCTGACGAACAGCTGGATCTGTTCGCCTGCCAGGAAGTGCGTGTGCATCTGGTGACTCGTCAGTTGGAGTTGGGCGGCTCGGTGGACCGAACCTTGTGCGGCAGCCTGTTGCCGGCGCAACCGCGCTGGTCGAGCGTCGACCGTACCGTGTTCCAGGACCAGCGTCTGTGCTCGCTGTGCCGGGCCATTCTGGAGTCGCAAAAACGCGGCACCTCACCGATCTGGCCTGAGTTGCGGTTCGAGCTTTAGATCGCCTGTGGTAAGGACCCCCCTGTAGTGAGGGGGCTCTTGTGGCGAGGGGGCTTGCCCCCGTTCGGCGGCGCAGCCGTCGTAGCGGATGAATGAGACATGCCTGATAGACTGCAGCGCCTGTCTCAGGGCCGCTGCGCGACCCAACGGGGGCAAGCCCCCTCGCCACAGAGCCCCCTCGCCACAGGCAAGCCTCCATCCGCAGATCCCCCAACCACAGGTCTTTACGTCTCCCCGAAATAACGGGAGGCGGTGTACAATCCCGTTTTTATACCCTTGTCGATCATGCGAAGGATTTTCCGGATGTTGCCGCGCTTTCCCGCCGTCACCCGCTGCCTGTCTCTTGCCGCCCTCTGTGTCGCGGGTCCGGTAGCAGCATTGGAGCTACCCCTGCCACCTGCCGGTGAAGACATCATCGGCCAGGTGCAAGTGATCAAGGCCAAGTACGAAGACACCTTCGCCGACCTTGGCACCACCTACGATCTGGGCTACTCGGAAATGGTCGCGGCCAACCCAGGGGTCGATCCATGGCTGCCGGGCGCCGGGACCGAAATCGTCTTGCCGACGCGTTTCATCCTGCCGCCGGGTCCTCGTGAAGGTATCGTCATCAACCTGGCTGAATACCGTCTCTACTATTTCCCGAAAGGCCGGGACGTGGTGTACACCTTCCCGCTGGGTATCGGCCGTGAAGGCTGGGGCTCGCCGATTGCCCATACCAGCATCATCGCCAAGACGCCGAACCCGACCTGGACGCCTCCAGCGTCGATCAAGGCCGAGCACGCCGCTGATGGCGATCCACTGCCGAATGTGGTGCCAGCTGGCCCAGACAACCCGCTGGGGCCGTTCAAGTTCACTCTTGGCACTCCGGGCTACCTGATCCACGGTTCGAACAAGAAATTCGGTATCGGCATGCGCACCAGCCACGGTTGCTTCCGCATGTTCAACAACAACGTGCTGGAAATGGCCAGCATGGTGCCGGTCGGGACGTCGGTGCGGATCATCAATGACCCGTACAAGTTCGGCCTCAGCGCCGGCAAGGTTTATCTGGAAGCGCACACGCCGCTGGACGACAAGGGCAACCCTTCGGTGGTCGACAAACACACCGCAGTCATCAACGCGATGCTCAAGCGTGAAGACATCACTAACAACTTGCGCATGAACTGGGATGTGGTGCGTGACGTGGTTGCCGCTGAAGATGGCCTGCCGGTGGAAATCGCCGTGCCGAATGCGTCGGCGCCGATGGTATCGAGTGCACCGATCGATCTGCAGCAGTAACGCGTTAAAAGCAACCCGCCGACGCAGGCCGCGTCGGCGGGTTTTTTATGGCCTGCAGAAACAGCGGGCAATAAAAAAGCCGACCCAAAAAATGGGTCGGCTTGATAACAATCCCGAAGGACTATTACTTGCGGCTAGCTTTTTCCAGCATGCGCAGAGCACGCTCGTTAGCTTCGTCAGCAGTCTGTTGTGCTTTTTGAGCAGCAGCCAGAGCTTCATCAGCTTTACGGTAAGCTTCGTCTGCACGAGCCTGGGAGCGAGCTGCTGCGTCTTCAGTAGCAGTCAGACGTGCTTCGGTTTCTTTCGATACGCTGCTGCAACCGGTAGCCAGAACTGCGGCCAGAGCCAGAGCAGAGAATTTCAGAACGTTGTTCATCGTGTTCCCCTTCAAGGACTTTCTATTAAGTAGCTGTCTCCTCAGAGTGAGGAAATAGCCGGCGTACATACTACCCATTACTTGTAGTAAGTAAACTGACGTAGAGCAAGAAGCAAAAAAAATTGTAGGCGTTGATTCTTTTTCGAGCAACTTTTAACTGCATTGTATAAAAAATATCCAGCTGCGAGGCCCGAGCTGAGCGAGCCGCCAAAGAAAAGTTCCCCACCTCGGCAGCTGTTTTTCAGTCTCGACTAAAGTCTGTCTAGATGGAATCGTCCAGACTTTTGTTCGGATTTTGCGCAGCGACTCTCATATCTTTATCCATGTTGAGGTGACTTAAACAAATGGCGCTCGTCTTAAGTCGCAATATCCGGCAATGTTCAGGCTCGACTCGGGAAGATTCCGGTCAGGCCGCCCCTGCATTACCCAAGCAACATCCGCCTGCCAGCATGACGAGCGTCCCTTGAGCATTTCTGCCAATGGTGCCTACTATTTGATACGTGCTCGGTTGCGCGAGATTGGTGTTGCTCTCTCGGTGTCCATTCAGGCACAGGGTGGCGTAGATGTTCCTTCGCCGGAAAAACATCGGTAAGGTAGGGGTCAGAATTAAAGACCCGCGAGGAGTAGTGATGAGCGAGGCGTTGTCCATCCACCATGACCAGGCTGGTCATCAGTTCGAGACCACTGTGGACGGTTATCGTGCCTACCTGACCTATATGGATCTGGGGAAACAGACCCTGGATATTTATCGTACCTTTGTGCCCAACGCGCTGCGTGGTCGCGGCATCGCGGCGGCGTTGACCGAGCAGGCACTGCAATACGCCGAGGAAATGGGCTACACAGTCATTCCATCGTGTTCCTATGTGGAGCGCTACATGGAGCGTCACGCGCGGCATGCCGCCAAGCTGTGAGTAAAGCGAGCGCATAAAAAAACGCCAGGTTTAAGCCTGGCGTTTTTTTTTTGCGTGAAACGGTGATCAGCTGCGATCGCGTTTAGGCAACACATCCTTGAGCTTGGCGTGCATGCTGCGCAAGGTGTTTTCGGTGGCGGTCCAATCGATGCAGGCATCGGTGATCGACACGCCGTATTGCAGGTCGGCGAGGTCTTTCGGGATCGCCTGGCAGCCCCAGTTCAGGTGACTTTCGACCATCAGGCCGATGATTGACTGGTTGCCTTCGAGGATCTGGTTGGCGACGTTCTCCATCACCAGCGGTTGCAGAGCCGGGTCCTTGTTGGAGTTGGCGTGGCTGCAATCGACCATGATGTTCGGCTTGATCTTCGCCTTGTTCAGCGCTTGCTCGCAGAGCGCGACGCTGACCGAATCGTAGTTCGGTTTGCCATTACCGCCGCGCAACACCACGTGACCGTAGGCGTTGCCCTTGGTGGTGACGATCGACACGCCACCTTCCTGGTTGATGCCCAGGAAGCGGTGCGGGCTGGAGACCGATTGCAAGGCGTTGATGGCCACTGTGAGGCCGCCATCGGTGCCGTTCTTGAAGCCGACAGCCGAGGACAGGCCGGAAGCCATTTCACGGTGAGTCTGGGATTCAGTGGTGCGTGCACCGATCGCCGACCAGCTGATCAGGTCCTGCAAGTATTGCGGGGAGATCGGGTCGAGGGCTTCGGTTGCGGTCGGCAGGCCCATTTCGGCCAGGTCCAGCAGCAACTGACGCCCGATATGCAAGCCATCCTGAATCTTGAACGAGTCGTCCAGGTACGGGTCGTTGATCAGGCCTTTCCAGCCGACGGTGGTGCGTGGCTTCTCGAAATACACGCGCATGACCAGATACAAGGTATCGGACACTTCCGCCGCGAGCGCTTTCAGACGCTCGGCGTATTCGTGGGCAGCCTTGATGTCATGGATCGAGCACGGCCCGATCACGACGAACAGGCGGTGGTCGGTGCCATCAAGAATGTTGCGAATGACTTCGCGGCCCTTGGTGACGGTGCGCAGGGCAGCGTCGCTCAGAGGGATGTCACGCTTGAGCTGATCGGGAGTGATCAGGGTCTCGTTGGAGGCGACGTTAAGGTCGTTGATCGGTAAATCAGCCATCGTTTACTCGTCAGGTCACGGGTGCCGGCCGCCAGCGAACCCGCGCGGCGGAGCACAGCAAATTAAGCGCGTCGGGGAGCTGAACCTTAGCGCGTTACACCGTGGCTCGACAATGGGCAGACACCGGTTAGAGGGCATTCTCGGTTAGTTTCCCCGCCGCGCCGGGGAAACTGACTGAGAACGCCCCCTAAACCAGCATTACCTATGCAAATGCCTTGCGAACCGTGTCGTGGGAGAACTCGTTGGCGTGCAGCTGGACCCATTCGAGGGCCAGGGTCTGGTTGTTCACCTGTTCGCTTTGGAGTTCGTGCTGACGGCAGTAACGTTCGATCTGGCAAACCTGCTCACCCATTCGCGCGCTGAACAGGGTCTGTTCGTCGACAAAAGCGATGCCCACCAGGTAGCTGCGTTTTCGTCGCAGGCACCACGCCACATAGCCCAGGTAACAGATTGTGGTGCTCAGGGTCGGCATGCGTACTTGAAGTGCGGTGCCCCTTCGCCATCCGCGGTGGTAATTGCAAGCCACGCCGCCGAGGCTGATAGTGTGCAGCTGTTGCCGCGAAATGCACTCATGTTTGAGCAACGTCAATTCGACGGGTACATCGTCAGGATGAGGAAGATAACGTCCCATGAACACGGACTCCCTGTGTCGGCCATCTGACATCGTTTCTCCCAGTATAGTGGTCGAATCGGAACTGACCGATTTCGACGCCGACCAACGGCTGTTGGCGATGAACGGTATTTCCCTGGTGATCTTTACCAGCGTCGGCTGCGCGAGCTGCCGTTTTGCCCGTGAGCAATTGCCCACGTTCGATCTGGCGGTCGATCGACTGTGCTGGATCGATGCCGGGAACAATGGTGGCGTGGTCGAGCGTTATCGGGTCTTTCATTTGCCGGCGCTGTTTGTAGTGCGCGACGGTGAATTCTTTGGGGCACTACAGTCGCGTTTGATCAGCGCCGAGCTCAATGCAGCCGTGGGGCTGGCGTTGAGTCGAATAGCAGAGGAATTACCATGATAGGGGCAGTTGCCAAGCCGACAATCGGTATTATCGGAACCGGCGCGATCGGCGGTTTCTACGGGTTGATGCTGGCGCGTGCCGGCTTCGATGTGCATTTTCTGTTGCGCAGTGAATTTTCAGCGGTGGCCGAACACGGGCTGCAACTCGACAGTGCGATGCACGGCACGTTGACGTTGAACCCGGTTCAGGCCTATTCGACGGCCGAAGATATGCCGCCCTGCGACTGGTTGCTGGTGGGCACGAAAACCACCAGTAACGCGGACTTGGCGCCGACAATCATTCAAGCTGCCGCTCCGAATGCCAAAGTGCTGTTGTTGCAAAATGGCCTGGACGTCGAAGACAGCCTGCGCGACTTGCTCCCCGATTCGCTGCACCTGCTTGGTGGGCTCTGTTTTATCTGCGTCCATCGCGAGGGACCTGGCGTCATCACCCATCAGGCGCTCGGCGCGGTGAATGTCGGCTACCACAGCGGCCCGGCAATCGATGAGCAGGCGCGGATGGCGATTGTCGAGGAAGGCGCCGAGCTGTTCCGTGCCGCCGGAATCGATTCCCAGGCCATGCCGAACCTGCATCAGGCGCGTTGGCAAAAACTGGTCTGGAATATCCCTTACAACGGTCTGTCGGTTCTGCTCAGGGCAAGCACTACGCCGTTGATGGCCGATACCGACTGCCGGGAGCTGATCAAGGCGCTGATGACCGAAGTGGTTCAGGGGGCAACGGCCTGCGGTCACGAAATGCCGGCCGGATATGCCGACCATCTGTTCATGATGACCGAGAAAATGCCCGACTACTGGCCGAGCATGTACCACGACTTCCTGCACAAGCGACCGCTGGAACTGGATGCCATCTACACTCGGCCACTGGCAGCGGCGAAAGCGGCGGGATGTGAGTTGCCGCGAATTGAAGCCTTGTATCGCAGCTTGAGTTTTATCGACCGACGTAATCACTGAGTCGGCCAAAAGGAGAGGGAAGGGCATGGCCAATGGCATAGACGACAAACTGGTGTTGGCGATTTCTTCGCGAGCACTGTTCGACTTGAGCGAGAGCCACAAGGTTTATCTGTCGAGCGGCGTCGAGGCCTATCGGCAATACCAGATCGAACACGAAGACGAAATTCTCGAGCCCGGCGATGCGTTCCCGTTAGTCGAAAAACTCCTGAACCTGAACGCCAGTCTCGGCCGTGCCCGGGTCGAGGTAATCCTGGTGTCGCGCAACAGCGCCGACACCGGCCTGCGGGTTTTCAATTCGATTCATCATTATGGCTTGGCGATTTCGCGTGCGGCATTTGTCGGCGGGCGCAGTCCTTACCCATACCTGAAGGCCTTTGGCTGCGACCTGTTTCTTTCGACCCATTCCGACGATGTGCGCAGTGCGCTGGATGCCGGTTTCGCGGCAGCGACTATTCTGTCGGGCGGTGCCAGTCGCGCCGCCAGCGATGAATTGCGCATTGCATTCGACGGTGACGCGGTACTGTTTTCCGATGAGTCGGAGCGGGTCTATCAATCGGGAGGCCTTGCAGCGTTTCAGGCCAGCGAGCGTGAGGCCGCCCGCGAGCCTTTGCGCGGCGGGCCGTTCAAAGGATTCCTCGCGGCGCTCAACCTTTTGCAGCGCGAGTTCCCCGACGATGCCTGTCCGATCCGCACCGCACTGGTGACTGCGCGCTCGGCGCCGGCCCATGAACGGGTGATCCGCACCTTGCGCGAATGGGACATCCGTCTGGACGAGTCGCTGTTCCTTGGAGGGCTGACCAAATCAGCCTTTCTCGAAGCCTTTGCCGCCGACGTATTTTTCGATGACCAGGCCGGCCATTGCGAGCTGGCCCGCGAAGTGGTCGCCACCGGTCACGTGCCGCATGGCATCAGTAACGAGCCGTCGATTTAAAGCGCTGCGGTTCAATGCGTTGCGCCGAACGCCGCACTCGTCACCGCACTGCTAAGCTGAATCAATCTCCGCCATGTTGGCATTAAAGGAGGTCCCTATGATTCATTCGATGCTGTATGCCACCGACCTCGGTCTGTACGCACCTTTTGTGATGCAGCATGCGTTGGCACTGGCTCGAACATTCAATGCCGATTTGTATGTGGTGCATGCGGTTGAGCCGATGGGGTTGTTCGCCGAATCGGTGCTTCAGAGTTACCTCGATGAGCAGGCCTTGAACGAGTTTCACAGCCAGGGCCTGAATACGGTGATTGCCAATATCGAGCAGCGGGTGCTCGACAGCTTTCGCGAAGAGCTGGGGGATGAGGGGGAGCAGGACCTGGAACGGATTCGGGCAGTGCGGGTGCTGCAGGGCGATCCGTCGCAGGTGATTCTCGACCAGGCGCAGAAACTCTCCGTCGATTTGCTGATCGTAGGAAGTCACAGTCATGGCGCTGGCGCGGAAACGCCATTGGGCCGAACCGCTGCGCGCGTGTTGCAACTGTCCAGAGTGCCGGTCTATTTGGTGCCGCTGATGGAACGTCGCCGCAAAGGGGATCGCTAGGACACGAATAATGGCGTTTTGATAAAAAAGTTCTAGATTTATTAATCAAACCATTAATATAGTTATATATCGTCGCTGATGCCCGTGGCGTCTACCTGCTTTGAGGGATTCATATGAAGCTTCAACAATTGCGCTACATCTGGGAAGTGGCGCACCACGACCTCAACGTTTCAGCTACAGCCCAAAGCCTCTACACCTCGCAACCGGGCATCAGCAAACAGATCCGTCTGCTGGAAGACGAATTGGGGGTCGAGGTTTTCGCCCGCAGCGGCAAGCACTTGACCCGGGTTACCCCGGCTGGCGAGCGCATCATCACCACCGCCGGCGAAATCCTGCGCAAAGTTGAAAGCATCAAGCAGATCGCCCAGGAATTCTCCAACGAGAAAAAAGGCACCCTGTCGATCGCCACCACGCACACCCAGGCGCGTTATGCGTTGCCACCGGTGATCAGCAATTTCATCAAGCAATACCCGGACGTTGCACTGCACATGCACCAGGGTTCGCCGATGCAGATCGCCGAGATGGCCGCTGACGGCACCGTCGATTTCGCCATCGCGACCGAAGCGCTGGAGTTGTTCGGCGACCTTGTGATGATGCCGTGCTACCGCTGGAACCGCTGCGTGGTCGTGCCTCAAGGCCACCCGCTGACCAAGCTGTCGAAGCTGACCCTTGAAGCCCTGGCCGAATACCCGATCGTGACGTACGTGTTCGGTTTTACCGGCCGCTCGAAACTCGACGAAGCCTTCAGTCATCGCGGCCTGACACCGAAGGTGGTATTCACCGCCGCCGACGCCGACGTGATCAAGACTTATGTTCGTCTGGGCCTGGGCGTGGGCATCGTGGCGAAAATGGCGGTCGACACCAAACTCGATAGCGACCTGGTGGTGCTCGATGCCAGCGAGTTGTTCGAATCCAGCATTACCAAAATCGGTTTCCGTCGCGGCACCTTCTTGCGTGGTTTCATGTGCGACTTCATCGAGAAATTCGCGCCGCACCTGACCCGCGAAGTCATGGCCAAGGCTATTCAGTGCCACAACAAACAGGAACTGGAAGAGCTGTTCGACGGCGTTGAACTGCCGGTGCATTAATCGCTAGATCACCTCGGTGACAGAAAACTGTTGCCGAGCGCCCGCCACCAGAATCTCCACTTCATCCCCTTCGAACTTGCCCAGCAGGCTTTTGCCCAGCGGCGAGCGAGGGGTAATGACGGTAATCAATTGCCCCACCAGATCGATCTTCAGCCCGGCCGCGTCGGGGGCCAGGAACAGCCATTGTTCGCGACCCTTTTCGTCTTCCAGACCGAGCAGGGCACCGACTTCGATGCCGCGCTGATCGTCATAAGGCCGTAATGTGAGGTTCTGGCAAAGGGCCAATGACTGCCTGATTTCTTCCACTCGCTTGGCCTGTCCGGCCGCCAGATAAGACGCCTCCAGCCCCAGCGTGTCGTACTTGTTTTCGGCTATGTTTTCTTCGTGGGTCGCGGTTTCGTAAGCGGTTTGCGCGGCACGTTCAGCGATGTCGAGATCGATCCGCAGCTTGTCGATAATCAGTTGGTGGACGGTCGGCTTGTGCATGGAGAGCTTCTTGATCAGTCGCAGAATTGCAGGACGTTGGCGCGGCTTTTTTCGCTCGGCGCCGTTTGATTTTGCTGCAGCCAGAACTGGCATTTTGGATTGGACAGATTGTGTTTGCTGCTTCTGGCCTGTTCCACCATTTGCTGCTGTTCATTCCTGCGCAGATGGTCCTCGTACTGTTCGAACATCGGGTTCTGCGAGGCGGGTTGCTCAATCACCGGTGGCTTGGCCAGTTGCTCCACCGCCTGGGCCAAGGGCGCCAATTGCTCGTTGAACAACAAGCGCCAGGCGAGCCAGCAAGTCAGTGCGATCGCGATGAATCCCAGCCACAAACCGAGGGCGATACTGCCGGTCAGTTGCAGCGCATTAAACTGGATCGGCAAGGGACGGCGCGGGTTGGGACGGTAGGGCATTACTGCCTCCTGGCGTGTGGTCGCGGGCGAGTGGCGATTGTCGCATGAAGATTAATCGCCGTCGGCTCTTCTGCACGGGGTAATTTATGCGGACAATCGGCGCCTTTGCCAACGGGAGCCTGGAATGCCTGAAATGCCTCAAGTGAAAAACCGCTGGCGCTGGGATATTTTTTGCACCGTGGTCGACAACTTCGGCGACATCGGTGTGACCTGGCGCCTGGCCCGACAACTGGTGGCCGAACATGCCGTGACGGTGCGCTTGTGGGTCGACGACCTGCGAGCCTTCGAGCGTTTGTGTCCGGACATCGACATCAACGCTGCGCAGCAGTGGCAGCAGGGCGTAGAGGTGCGACAGTGGTCGGCCGACTGGCAACCCACTGAAGCCGCTGATGTCGTCATCGCCGCATTCGCCTGCCAATTGCCAAGTGCCTATATGGAGGCCATGGCGGAACGGGAAAAACCGCCGCTGTGGATGAACCTCGATTACCTGAGTGCCGAAGACTGGGTCGTCGGCTGTCACGGCTTGCCGTCGGTGAAGTACAAGAACGTGCAGAAGTTCTTTTTCTTCCCGGGCTTTCGCAAGGGCACCGGCGGCTTGTTACGTGAAAGCGGATTGCTGGAGCGGCGTCGGCAGTTTCAGCAAAGTCCGCAAGCTCAGCAAGAATTCCTGCAAGGCTTGGGAATTGAGCGCGCGCCGAATGCACAACTGATTTCGCTGTTTGCCTACGAAAATACCGGGCTGGCCAGTTGGCTCGACGCGATGGCTGGCGACTTGACGCCGACTCATCTGCTGGTGCCCGAAGGGCGGATTCTCGGCGATGTCGAACGCTGGCTCGGGGTGGATGGGTTGAAGGCCGGTGCGGTGCATGTGCGCGGCGCCTTGACCGTGCAAGTGTTGCCGTTCGTCCGGCAGGATCAATATGACCTGCTGCTGTGGAGCTGCGATTTCAACGCTGTGCGTGGCGAAGACTCCTTCGTCCGCGCCCAATGGGCAGGCCGGCCGCTGCTCTGGCACATCTATCGGCAGGACGAAGACATCCATCTGGATAAGCTCGACGCCTTCCTGACCCTGTACACCCAAGGCCTGTCCGGGCCTGCCCGCGAGGCGATCAGTGGTCTATGGCGGGCATGGAATGCAGGTGAGACAATGACCGATCACTGGAAATCAACCCGCAAACACTGGCCTGAACTGGAAAAACATGCCGAGACATGGTGTCTGGAACAAGCCTTGCAGGCAGATCTTGCCGCAGCGCTGGTACAGTTTTACCTAAATTGGATATGATACGCGGCCTAGATTTTTGTAAATCCCATCCAAATTCGGATATTCGCAATGAAAACTGGTAAAGAACTGAAACCCGGTACCGTGATCCGTCTCGAAAACGATCCTTGGCTGGTTCAGAAAGCTGAATTCACCAAGTCGGGTCGTAACAGCGCGATCATGAAGACCAAGCTGAAAAACCTGCTGACCGGTTACAAGACCGAGATCGTTTACAGCGCCGATGACAAGCTGGACGACGTAATCCTCGACCGCAAAGAAGCGACCCTGTCCTTCATCAGCGGCGACACCTACACGTTCATGGACACCACTGACTACACCATGTACGAGCTGAACGCTGAAGACATCGAAGCCGTTCTGCCTTTCGTTGAAGAAGGCATGACCGATGTTTGCGAAGCGATCTTCTTCGAAGAGCGTCTGGTTTCCGTAGAACTGCCGACCACTATCGTGCGTCAGGTTGACTACACCGAAGGTTCCGCTCGCGGTGACACTTCCGGCAAGGTGATGAAGCCTGCCAAACTGAAGAACGGTACCGAGCTGTCGGTTGCTGACTTCATCGAAATCGGCGACATGATCGAGATCGATACCCGCGAAGGCGGTTCCTACAAAGGCCGTGCTAAATAAGCACAGTCTCAGGAATGAAAAAGCCCGACCATTGAGTCGGGCTTTTTTGTGACCGAAGATCGAGATCAAAAGATCGCAGCCTCGTTTCACTCGACAGCTCCTACATGGATTTTGTATTCCCCCTGTAGGAGCTGTCGAGTGAAACGAGGCTGCGATCTTTTTGCTTTATTTCAGGTGTTGCTTGAGCTCTTCAGAGGCCTGCAACATCGCCGAACGCACCGCGGGCACCTGACTCACTACGTTGAGCAAACCGTAGTCGTGGATCATGCCGTTGTAGCGCACTGCCGTGACCGGCACACCCGCCTCGTCAAGTTTGCGGGCGTAGGCTTCACCTTCATCGCGCAGGACATCGGCGCTGGCCGTCTGCACCAGCGCGGGTGGCAAGCCCTTGAGTTGCTCAGTGGTCGCCCGCAGCGGTGAGGCGTAGATCTCGTTCCGTTGTTTGGCATCGGTGGTGTAGTTGTCCCAGAACCACTTCATCATGTTTTTGGTGAGGAAGTGCCCCTCGGCGAACTGGTTGTAAGACGCCGTTTCGAAGCTGGCGTCAGTCACCGGCCACAACAACACCTGATACCTGATCGCCGGCGTGCCTTTGTCTTTGGCCATCAGCGCAACCACGGCTGCCATGTTGCCACCGACGCTGTTGCCGGCCACGGCCAGACGTTTGCCGTCGACGTTGATTTCTTTACCGTGCTCGGCCACCCACTTCGTCGCGGCGTAGGCCTGGTTGATTGCCACGGGGTAATGCGCTTCCGGCGACGGGGTGTAATTGACGAACACCGCCGCCGCGCCCGAACCCGTTACCAAGTCCCGAACCAGTCGTTCGTGGGTCGGGAAGTCCCCCAGCACCCAACCACCACCGTGGAAGAACATGAACACCGGCAGCTCGCCTTTGACCCCGGCCGGCCGAACGATGGTCAGGCTGATCGGTTGGCCGTCGACCTGGATGGTCTTCTCGCTGACATCGGCTTTTGGCAGCGTCAGTTTCACCCCGGCCTGCGCACCCACCAACACCGCGCGGGCATCGGCAGGCGTGAGCTGTTCCATCGGTTTGCCGGTGCCGGCATTCAGTACATCGAGGAACGCCTGGGTGTTGTGTTCAACCCCATTGCCTGCGAATGCACTGTTGATGGACAGGGCGAGAAGAGTACCGGTCAAGACTTTGCTGAAAGTGTTCATATTCATTTCCTGTCAGGCCTTGGAGTCAGCAGTTAGACGGTAACGTGCAGGCGCACATCGACGTTGCCACGGGTGGCGTTGGAGTACGGGCAAACCTGGTGGGCAGCTTCAACCAGGCTTTGTGCGTCGGCTTGTTCAAGGCCTGGCAGGCTGATGTGCAGGTCGATGTCCAGACCGAAACCGCCAGGGATCTGGCCGATGCCGACATGGGCGGTGATCGATGCGTCGTCCGGGATTTTGCGTTTGGTCTGGCTGGCGACGAATTTCAGCGCGCCGATGAAGCAGGCGGAGTAGCCAGCTGCGAACAGTTGTTCAGGGTTGGTTGCCGCACCGCCAGCACCACCGAGTTCTTTCGGGGTCGCGAGTTTGACGTCGAGGACGTTGTCGCTGGAGATCGCACGACCGTCACGGCCGCCGGTGGAGGTTGCGATTGCGGTGTAGAGAGTTTGCATGGTGTGAGCCTCATTTGGATTTGTGTGTTTTGCGCTAAATGTTTGCGCGCTAAGTAAGTGCGAGATGAATGTAGCTCGCAAGTATTTAGCGCGCAAGATAAATTTTCGAAAAAAATTTGATCCCGAATGAACGTATGCGGTTAGAAGTGTTGAGTTAGAGCTGTCGAGGCGGTTTTATTCAGCGGAGAATTTTTTTGAGGAGGAAGGCGAACGAGCGTGAAAAGGACGCCCGAAAACAAATGTGGGAGCGAGCCTGCTCGCGATAGCACTGTGTCAGTCAACATCAATGCTGAATGTCACATGGCTATCGCGAGCAGGCTCGCTCCCACAGGGGATTCGGTGATGATTTGGTCAGAGGCTGTCTTGCAGATGACTACGCAGCGCTTGAAGATCCGCTTGCAGCTTTTTCAACTGTTCCAGCGTTTGTCCGCTGGCGCCGAGGATGCACTGGGGAATGCCCCGTGCCTTGTCTCGCAGTGCACGGCCTTGCTCGGTCAGTTCGACAATCACTACTCGCTCGTCTTCACGGCTGCGGGTACGGCTCAGCAGGCCTTCGGCTTCCAGGCGCTTGAGCAGCGGGGTGAGGGAGCCGGGATCGGTCAGCAAGCGGGTGCTGATTTCGCCGACCGTCAACCCATCCTTTTCCCACAACACCATCATCGCCAGGTACTGCGGATAGGTCAGGCCCAGCGCTTGTAGTAGCGGCTTGTAGACTTTGGTCATCAGCAGCGAGGTGGAATGCAGGGCGAAGCAGACCTGATTGTCCAGCAGCAGGTCGTCGCAGTTATCCGGGTTGTTGCGCTCGGTGTTCATTTTAAAGCCTTGATCAGTGATCGTCATGAATCTAGCGGGCGAATCTTTAATGCGCCAGATAATTCTGGACTAGTGGCGGTCCAGGTTGGTTTGCAGCGCCAGATCCCACGGCGGGATGGGACTGAAACGGGTTTTCAGGTATTCCAGCAACAAGCGGCTGCGCGAGCTGGGTTGCTGTTCCAGGCGCAACGCATAAATGCCGGTGCTTTCCGGTTTTGGCAGACCGTTCTCGCAGAACAGCGGCAGCAGTTCGCCGCGTAATAAATATTCGCTGGCCAGCCAGGTCGGCAAATGCGCGATGCCCAATCCAGCCAGTGCGCCGCACACCAGCGCCTCGGCATTGTTGGCGCTCATGCGGATTCGCGCTGGCCGGTGCAAGTGCATCTGCCCATCTCGCTCGAAGCGCCAGGCGAAGGGCGGAGCCAGGCCCTCCCAATCGAGGCCATCATGGTCGATCAACTGCGCAGGGTCGGTGGGCACGCCACGGCGTTGCAGGTAATCGGGGCTGGCGCAGGCGATACGCACCATACTCGCCAGCGGCGTCGCCACCAGTCGGGTGTCGGCCATCTGCCCGGCACGCAATACCAGATCGACCTTGCCCAGATTCGAGCCCTGCATGTCGACAAAGCTGTCGATCAGGTGCAATTGCACGTCGAGGCCAGGGTAAAGCGTCAGAAAATCGGCAATCACCGGCGCCAGGTGTCGGCGTCCGAACGCTGCCGGCGCATCCACCCGAATCAAGCCTTCCGGCGCACTGCTAAGAGACACCGCTTCCGCCCGGGCCAGGCGCAGTTCAGCGACGATCCGCCGCGCACGCTCAGCAAAAGCCAGACCGGCCGGGGTAGCGCGCACCGCATGGGTGCTGCGAATGAACAACTGGCTGCCAACGGCGCTTTCGAGGCTGTCGATGCGTCGCGCCACGGCCGAAGGCGTCAAGGGATGGCGTCGGGACGCGGCGGAAAAACTGCCGCTTTCCAGCACATCGAGAAACAGGCCAAGTTGTTCGGTCAATTGATTGGGGTTCATGGTTTGTTTGCGCTTGTGCGAAATTGGCACAGCCATTGTGCGTTGCTGTGCGTTTCCCCGCCAGAGCCGACTGCGTAGGATGAACAGCCTGACAAAAGGAAATCGCCTGTGATTGAGTTCTTGTTGTATCTGGTTTTTGGCGCGGCCTTGGGAACCCTAGGCGGCCTGTTCGGCATTGGTGGCGGGTTGGTCGCGATCCCGCTGCTGGGCGTGTGGTTCGGTCTTGATCAGCAGATCGCCCAAGGCACGGCGCTGGTGATGGTGGTGCCGAACGTTATGCTGGCGCTGTGGCGCTATCACCAGCGCAATCGCATCGAATTGCGGCATGCGCTGCCACTGGCCTCGATGGGGTTCTGCTTTGCCTGGATCGGTTCGATCTGGGCGGTGGGTATCGATGCGCAATCCATGCGCTTGGGCTTCGTCGCTTTCCTGATCGCGCTGTCGGCCTACAACCTGATGCGAATGTTCACCACCAACGCACCAGCCTCTTCGCAGATGCGCTATTCCTGGCCGTGGCTGGGTGTGCTCGGCGCGGCTTCCGGGACGATGGGCGGACTATTTGGTGTTGGCGGGGCAGTGGTGGCAACGCCGGTGTTGACCAGCCTGTTCGGTACCACTCAAGTGGTTGCCCAAGGGTTGGCGCTGGCGCTGGCGTTGCCGAGTACGGGCGTCACCCTGGCGACTTATGCGGTGCACGATCAGGTGCATTGGGCGATCGGTGTGCCGTTGGCGGTCGGTGGATTGATGAGCATCAGTTGGGGCGTGAGAATTGCCCACGCATTGCCGGAGCGGCTTCTGCGCGGGCTGTTCTGTGGTTTTCTGGTGGTCTGTGCGGTGATGCTCGCGTTTAAAGTTTGAAACCTTCGACGATGTGCTCGGCCAGGCATTCGGTGATCGGCGAAGGGTTGTTCAGGTTGCGGATCAGCATGATGCTGGCTTCCGGCAACAGCGGCAGGTCTTCGTTGGCGCCGAGGATGCGCATGTCCGGTGTGATCAGGCTTTCCAGCTGCGCGGTGATCGCCAGGCCCGCGCTGACCACGGCCATCAACGCCGACAGGCTGGAGCTGTTGTAGGCAATGCGGTAGTCGCGGCCCATGGCATCTAGGGCATTGCATGCCCAGAGGCGGCAGAAACAATCACTGTTGAACATCGCCAGCGGCAACGGTGTTTGCTCATGGGCGCTGAAGCATTGGGCTTCGGCCCAGACAAAACGCTCCTTGCGCAGCAGTTGGCCGATCTCGTTGCCCGGCTCGCGGGTGACGATGGACAGGTCCAGGTCCTGGCGCTGCAACAGTTGCCGGGTCGATTCGCAATGAACCTCGATCTGGATCAGCGGGTAGAACTGCGCAAAGCGCGACAGGATGCCCGGCAGAAAGCGCATGACGTAATCGTCGGGTGTGCCGATGCGCACCGTGCCGACCATGTGCGGCTCGCGCAGGGTATTGAAGACTTCGCTGTGGAGTTTGAGGATGCGCCGCGCATAGCCCAGCAATACCTGGCCTTCGGCGGTCAGCTTGACTTGGCGCCCGTCGCGTTCGAACAGCTGGCGCTGCAACACGTCTTCTTCCAGGCGTTTCATCTGCATGCTCACCGCCGACTGGGTGCGGTTGACCATTTCACCGGCGCGGGTAAAACCGCCCTGATCGGCAATCGCGACGAAGGTGCGCAGTACATCGGTGTCGATACTGGGGTAGGCGGACATTCATCAATCTCCGAGATGTATGCCATCAGAAACATTCGTTGGATTGATCTTATCGCTGGCGCGAGACTTGAGCCATCCCTAAAGGAGGGCAATACGATGAAAGGTCACAACGAGCATGTAACGGAACAAAAATTCTCAATCCACGCGGTATCCGATCTGCTGCACAAGTTTAGTCGCTGGTACGAACTTCACCGTGAACGTGAAATGTTGGCGGGCTTGAGCGACGAAGCACTGAAGGATATCGGCGTGAGCCGTGCGGATGTGGAGCATGAGACGGTAAGACCGTTCTGGGATGACCCGATGCATAAATGATGATGCCATCGCTACACAAACCACTTGCGGGTGAGGTAGGTTGCGAGCAGACAAGGAGATGCTCATGCCCGCCACACTGTCTTTTTCCCTCAAACAGGCTCGGCGTCTGGCGCTGGCTGCCCAAGGGTTCAACGGGCGTCAGCCGCCGGCGGCGGTCAAACCGGTTCAGCTCAACCGGCTGATCGAACGCCTGGGCATTCTGCAGATCGATTCGGTCAATGCGTTGGTGCGTTCGCACTACCTTCCCTTGTTTTCCCGTCTTGGCAATTACTCCTCCGACTTGCTTGATCAGGCTGCCTGGAGTCAGGGCCGTCGACGCACATTGTTCGAGTACTGGGGCCATGAAGCGTCTTTGTTGCCCTTGTCGATGTACCCCTTGATGCGCTGGCGCATGCAGCGTGCAACCCGCGGCGAAGACATCTATCAGCAACTGGCGCGCTTCGGTCGTG
This sequence comes from Pseudomonas sp. TE12508, assembly GCF_056279485.1. Lineage (NCBI taxonomy): Bacteria > Pseudomonadati > Pseudomonadota > Gammaproteobacteria > Pseudomonadales > Pseudomonadaceae > Pseudomonas > Pseudomonas sp. TE12508. The sequence continues at coordinate 72,039 of NZ_JBWCCN010000020.1, forward strand.
AGCAGCAAGACACGATTCGCCGCGTGTTGGCCTCGGTTCAGGAGCTCGGTGCGCTGGGTGCGGGCAGTTTGTCGACCCGTCAGGAGCGAGCAGGGCCGTGGTGGGATTGGAGCGCGGAAAAACATGCGCTGGAATGGCTGTTCGCCGCCGGCGAAGTGACCGTGGCCGGCCGGCGCGGGTTCGAACGGCTTTATGATTTGCCGGAGCGGGTGATTCCTTCGGCGATACTTCAACAGCCCTTGCTCAGCGAGGCCGAGGCTCAGCGCGGCCTGTTGCTGCATGCCGCCAATGCGTTGGGCGTGGCGACGGAAAAGGACCTGCGGGATTATTTTCGCCTGAGCCCGGCAGACAGCCGGCCGCGGCTGGCGGAGTTGGTAGAGGCGGGTGATCTGCTGGTGTGTGAGGTTGAAGGCTGGCGGCAACCGGCCTATTGCCTGGCAGAGCCGAAAGTACCGCGCAAGGTTGAGGCCAGTGCGTTGCTTTCACCGTTCGATTCGCTGATCTGGGAACGCAGCCGTACCGAGCGATTGTTCGATTTCCGTTATCGGTTGGAGATTTATACGCCGCAGCACAAGCGCGTCTATGGGTATTACGTATTGCCGTTTTTGCACAATGAGCGGGTTGCTGCGCGGGTCGACTTGCGTGCCGAACGGGCGTTGGGCCGGTTGGCGGTGCATGCCGTGCATGAGGAAGAGCCGGGGTTGGATGAGAACGGGATGATGGCGTTGGCGGTCAATCTGCGGCAGATGGCGGATTGGTTGGGGCTTGCGCAGATTCAATTGAATTGCCCGCGGGCAAGTGCGGCAAGATTGCGGGTGGCATTGGCACAGATTGAGGGTGATTGAGCCGACGCCTTCGCGGGCAAGCCCGCTCCCACAGGGTTCGTGCCAGACACATAGTTTGTGAACGGCGCGGTCATTGTGGGAGCGGGCTTGCCCGCGATGGCGGCCTGTCAGGTAGTAAAAAAACCTACTGACTCACCGCCGAACCTGCTTCAACGTCTCGGCAATCAAAAACGCCAATTCCAGCGATTGATCGGCATTCATCCGCGGGTCGCAATGGGTGTGGTAACGGTCCGACAACCCATCCTCGGTAATCGGCCGCGCGCCGCCGATGCATTCGGTGACGTTCTGCCCGGTCATTTCGATGTGGATGCCGCCGGCATAACTGCCTTCCGCCTCGTGAACCTGGAAGAACTGTTTCACCTCGCCAAGGATCTGCGCGAAGTCGCGGGTCTTGTAGCCGCTGCTGGCCTTGATGGTGTTGCCGTGCATCGGGTCGGAACTCCAAAGCACCTGCTTGCCCTCGCGCTGCACCGCGCGAATCAGCTGCGGCAGGTGATCGCCGACCTTGTTCGCGCCCATCCGTGCAATCAGGTTCAGGCGACCCGGATCGTTGTCCGGGTTGAGCACATCGATCAGGCGAATCAGGTCTTCGGGGTTCATGCTCGGGCCGACCTTCACGCCGATCGGGTTGTGCACCCCGCGCAGGAATTCGACATGCGCGCCGTCCAGTTGACGGGTACGGTCGCCGATCCACAGCATGTGGGCCGAGCAATCGTAGTAGTCGTTGGTCAGGCTGTCGCGACGTACGAAGGCTTCTTCGTAGTTCAGCAGCAGCGCTTCGTGGGCGGTGAAGAAACTGGTTTCGCGCAGTTGCGGCGAACTGTCCATGCCGCAGGCGCGCATGAAGGCCAGGGTTTCATCGATGCGGTCGGCCAGATGGCTGTATTTCTCGGCCAGCGCCGAGTTGGCGATGAAGTCCAGGTTCCACTTGTGCACCTGATGCAGGTCGGCAAAGCCACCCTGGGCAAAGGCACGCAGCAGGTTCAGGGTTGCGGTGGACTGGTGGTAAGACTGCAGCAGGCGATCCGGGTCCGGTACACGGCTTTTTTCGTCGAAACCGATGCCGTTGACGATATCGCCACGGTAAGCCGGCAGCGTCACGCCGTTGATGGTTTCATCGTTGGCCGAACGGGGTTTGGCGAACTGGCCGGCCATGCGTCCGACCTTGACCACCGGGCAACCGGCGGCGAAGGTCATGACGATCGCCATTTGCAGCAACACTTTAAACGTGTCACGAATTTTCGCGGCGGAGAATTCGGCGAAGCTTTCGGCGCAGTCACCGCCCTGCAACAGAAACGCCCGGCCCTGGGTCACTTCGGCAAACTGACGACGCAACTCCCGGGCTTCACCGGCAAACACCAGCGGCGGATAGCTCGCCAGGGTTTGCTCGACGTGCAGCAAATGCGCCGCGTCGGGGTATTGAGGTTGTTGCTGGATCGGCAGGGCGCGCCAGCTGTCAGGGCTCCAGGGTTGGCTCATTGCAGTCTCTAGTGTTTTACGCTCGGACGGTTATGTTATCAGCAATTAGTGCGTGACCTGTTCCCGTCGCTTCGCGGACAATCGCGCCTTTGCCGCGCCACCCACGCGGTCTTATTACGTTGCCGGATCCCGGTGACGATCAGGAGACGAAATGACTGAGGAGCGCGTCGAGCATCTGCTCGCCGAGGTACAGGATGAGTTCGGCGTGATTCGCGTGCTGGAAGTGGCCGATTACCGTTTCCTGGAGTTCGGTGATGCCATCGAACAGAGCTGTGTGTTCACCGCTGACCCGAGCTGGCTCGAGTACGATTACACCCGGGCGATGCTGATTGGCGCGCTGTGCCACGAACTGCCGGAAAGCGCGCTGTTCCTCGGGCTCGGCGCCGGCACGCTGACCCAGGCTTGCCTCAAGTTCCTGCCGCTGGAAGACGTCGAAGCCATCGAGCTGCGCCCAGATGTGCCGCGCCTGGCCATCGAATACCTCGGGCTGGATGACGATCCGCGGCTGTACATCCGCGTCGGCGATGCCTTGGAGCTGCTCGAAACGGCTGAACCGGCCGATCTGATTTTCGTCGACCTCTATACCGATGTCGGGCCAGGTGTCGGGCATCTGGCCTGGGGTTTTCTGGAAAACTGTCAGAAGCGTTTGAATCCTGGTGGCTGGCTGGTGATCAACCAGTGGGCCACCGACGATGGTCGGCCGTTGGGGGCGGCGTTGTTGCGCGGTCTCTATCACCGGCATTACTGGGAACTGCCAGTGAAGGAGGGTAACGTGATTCTGATTGTGCCATCGGAGCTGGATCAGGAACTGGACATGGATGGGCTGATCGCTCGCGCTGAAGGCCTGGCGCCGCGATTGGGGTATTCGTTGCAGTCGTTGATCAAGGCTATTCGGCCGGCGACTTGAATGGTTGCATGAATTCATTGTGGCGAGGGGGCTTGCCCCCGTTCGGCGGCGAAGCCGTCGTAAAATCAGCTATTGCGGTGTGCCTGATACACCCGAATTGAATGGTTTTGGGGTTGCTGCGCAACCCAACGGGGGCAAGCCCCCTCGCCACAGGTTGAATGTCAGCAGCCTTTGAAAACCCCCGGCCGCTTCTCGATCATCGACCGCACACCCTCCTTGGCATCCTCGCTGTTCAGCAATTTTTTCACCTGCGCCGGCAAGGCCTGAGCTGCCGCCATTTCACCCTCATAGCGTGCCTGCCGGGCCGACATCAGCGTTGCCTGAACCCCCAGCGGTGCCTGTCGGGCAATCCGCTCCGCCAATTCAATGGCCCGCGGCAATAAATCCTCGCTGGCCATGACCTCCTGTACCAACCCCAGATGCAAGGCGTCATGAGCATCGAACTCATCGCCAGTAAGCAGCCAGCGCATGGCATTGCCCCAGCCGGCGACCTGATGCAGGCGCAAGGTCGCGCCGCCAAACGGGAAGATTCCGCGCTGCACTTCCTTCTGGGCAAAACGGGTGTTGCTGGCGCACAGGTTGATGTCGGCGGCCAGCATCAGCTCGATGCCAACGGTCAGGCAGTAGCCTTGCGCAGCGACAATCACCGGTTTGCTGACCCGGGGGCCTGCGAGCACGCCCCATGGGTCGCAGCCACCGGGCGGCGCCTGCCAGCCTTCGGCCAGGGCCGCGCCGGCGCTGACCAGATCGAGCCCTGCAGTAAAATGCTCGCCATGGCCGAACACCACCGCCACCCGCGCCTCGCTGTCGGCCTCGAACTCACCATAGGCCAGGCTGAGTTCGTTGAGCAGGTCGAGGTCGAAGGCATTACGTTTGGCCACCCGATCCAGACCGATCATCAGGACATGACCGTGTCGTTCACGGGTTACACGACTGGGACTGGGCTGATTCATGGGACATTTCCTCGGGTGGGGAAGGGGGTGTCAGACCGAAGGGGCTGCGTCGCTAGAGTGAACCGTTTTAGCGCCATCGTCAGCAGGGCCGGGCCTTTGCAAAATAGACCGTCGCACAATTATCCGCAAAGCCCGTGACACAACGGTATGCGCCGGTTTTTTCCGATAAAAAAAGCTCCCTTTTTGGGCGAATTCCGGTATAGTGCGCGCCGGCCTTTAACCGGGCCGCGTTTAGGTAGCGCAATTCCCCGAAGCCAGCTTCGGCTGCACGTCCGCACAGCGGACTCTTCCTTGACGAATCTTTTTCATTCATTCGTTTTCGCAAATCCCCGCCGACAAAGCAGCCAGGGCGACTCTTGAGTCTTACACGGCATGCGCAGCTTTGGAGCATGGGTCTTTGCGGATGCACTTAGAGGCAGACCCATGACCCAGGAAACCGGCGGCTTCGCCGCTTTTAATCTTAATCCGAATATTCTTGCAGCTGTCATTGCGACCGGCTACGAAGAACCTTCGGCTATTCAGCAGCAATCGATCCCGATCATCATGGCCGGTCACGACATGATTGGTCAGGCGCAAACCGGTACGGGTAAAACCGCCGCGTTCGCCCTGCCGATCCTGCACCGCATCGATCCTGCAAAGCGCGAGCCGCAAGCCCTGATCCTGGCGCCAACCCGTGAGTTGGCGCTGCAAGTAGCAACCGCTTTCGAAACCTACGCCAAGCAAATGCCGGGCGTTACCGTTGTGGCCGTTTACGGCGGCGCGCCTATGGGCCCACAACTGAAAGCAATCCGTAATGGCGCACAGATCGTTGTCGCCACGCCGGGCCGTCTGTGCGACCACCTGCGTCGTGACGAAAAAGTTCTGGCTACCGTGAACCACCTGGTTCTCGACGAAGCTGATGAAATGCTCAAACTGGGTTTCATGGACGACCTCGAAGTTATTTTCAAGGCCCTGCCAGCAACCCGTCAGACCGTATTGTTCTCGGCCACCCTGCCGCAGTCGATCCGTGCCATTGCCGAACGCCATCTGCGCGATCCGCAACACGTGAAGATCCAGACCAAGACTCAGACTGTTACCGCGATCGAACAGGCTCACCTGTTGGTTCACGCTGACCAGAAGACCTCGGCTGTATTGAGCCTGCTGGAAGTGGAAGATTTCGACGCCCTGATCATGTTCGTGCGCACCAAGCAAGCGACCCTGGACCTGGCCAGTGCCCTGGAAGCCAAAGGCTACAAAGCCGCTGCGCTGAACGGTGACATTGCTCAGAACCAGCGTGAGCGCGTGATCGAATCCCTCAAGGATGGCCGTCTGGACATCGTTGTGGCGACCGACGTTGCCGCTCGTGGCCTGGACGTTCCGCGTATCACTCACGTATTCAACGTTGATATGCCGTACGACCCGGAATCCTACGTTCACCGTATCGGCCGTACCGGCCGTGCCGGTCGCGAAGGTCGTGCACTGCTGCTGGTGACTCCTCGTGAGCGCCGCATGCTGCAAGTGATCGAGCGTGTAACCGGTCAGAAAGTTGCCGAAGTTCGTCTGCCGGACGCCCAGGCCGTTCTCGATGCTCGCATCAAGAAACTGACCAACAGCCTGTCGCCGCTGGTCGCTGATGCCGAATCGACTCACGGTGATCTGCTGGATCGCCTGACCGCCGACATCGGTTGCACCCCGCGTGCACTGGCCGCTGCTCTGCTGCGCAAGGCAACCAACGCTCAGGCGCTGACCCTGGCCGCAATCGAGAAAGAACGTCCATTGGTGCCGAACAACGCACCGCGTGGCGATCGTCCAGAGCGTTCCGGTGATCGTCCGGACCGTGGTGATCGCGAGCGTCGTGCTCCGGTTCCATTGGCCGAAGGTCGTGCTCGTTGCCGTACCGCGCTGGGTGCGCGTGATGGTATCGCTGCCAAGAACCTGCTGGGCGCCATCCTGAATGAAGGCGGTTTGGCACGTGAAGCCATCGGCCGCATCCAGGTGCGTGACAGCTTCAGCCTCGTCGAGCTGCCGGAAGATGGTCTGGAGAAGCTGCTGACCAAACTGAAGGACACTCGCGTTGCCGGTAAGCAGTTGAAGCTGCGTCGCTATCGCGAAGATTGATCCGCTCTCGAGCTGATTGATCGCACATAAAAAATCCCCGACTGGTTCGGGGATTTTTTTTGCCTGTTGTTGATCGTTCCCACGCTCTGCGTGGGAATGCAGCCCGGGACGCTCCGCGTCCCAGAAGCGGACGCAGAGCGTCCATTGATTCATTCCCACGCAGAGCGTGGGAACGATCAAGTGTCAGCCAAAGCGATAAATATCCATCCCCAACGCCCCCATGGTGAAACCCTGGTGCGCAATGCTGAACTCACCCCCAGCCGCGCGGGCAAAGTACAGCGGCAGCAGATGTTCGTCGCTCGGATGGCTGCGCACAGCATTCGGAGCTTGCTGACGATAGTCGTGCAACGCGGCTTCGTCGTTCGCTTCGAGCTTCTCGATCATCCAGTCGCGGAACGCCTTGGCCCAGGGTTCGACGCTTTCCGGGCCGGCGTGCCAGTCCAGTTCGCGCAGGTTGTGGGTGATGCTGCCGGAGCCGATCAACAGCACGCCGTGCTCGCGCAGGCTGGCCAAGGCATGGCCGACGCGAGTTTGCAGGACAGGGCCGCCACGTGTGGGCAGCGAGACCTGCACCACCGGGATGTCAGCCTGCGGATACATCAACGACAAGGGCACCCAAACGCCATGATCGAACGGTCGCTGGGTGTCGATGCGCGCCGGCAGGCCATCGGCCTTCAGCAGCTCGACCACCTCCGCCGCCAGTTGCGGATTGCCGGGGGCCGGGTATTGCACCTCGAACAAGGCCTGGGGAAAGCCGCCGAAGTCGTGCCAGGTTTCAGGCTGTGGGTTGCCGCTGACCAGCAGTTCGCTGCTTTCCCAGTGCGCGGAAACTATCACGATGGCTTTGGGTTTCGGCAATGCGGCGGCCAGACGCGCGAGGGCCGGCCCGCTGGCGCCCGGTTCCAGGGCTAGCATCGGAGAGCCATGAGAGATATACAGGCTGGGGAACATGAATGAGCTCCTGAGAGTAAGATGGCACCATCTTCAGTCAGATCATTGATCTAAATCTAATATAAGTTTTAGGGTCTTTTGATCGAATTTTTCGGGGTTAATTATGCAGCCGGAGTTTTGGCACAAACGATGGGCGTCGAATCAGATCGGCTTTCATCTGCCGGAAGTGAATCCACATCTGCAACGGTTTTGGCCAGCGTTGGGCCTGGAAGAGGGCGCTCGCGTGCTGGTGCCGCTGTGTGGGAAAAGTCTGGATCTGTTGTGGCTGGCGCACCTAGGTCATGAGGTCTTGGGAATTGAGCTGTCGGAAAAGGCCGTGGAGGATTTCTTCGCTGAGCATCAATTTGACCCGGACATCAGTGAACAGGGGCCGTTCAAGGTCTACCGTGCCGGTTCAATCGAATTGTGGTGTGGCGATTTCTTTGAGTTGACGGCAGGCGATGTGGCCGACTGCAGTGGGTTGTACGACCGTGCGGCGTTGATTGCCCTACCGCCGGCGATGCGTGAGCAATACGCGGCTCATCTGATTCGGATTCTGCCGAAGGATTCTCTGGGGCTGTTGATTACCCTGGATTACGATCAGGCGCAGATGGACGGGCCGCCGTTTGCGGTGCTGGATGATGAAGTGCAGCGGTTACTGGGCGCTTCGTGGGAGTTGAAGATTCTGGAAGACCAGGACGTCCTGGGTGAGAGCTGGAAGTTTCTTGAGGCCGGTGTCACAAGGCTTGAAGAGCGGGTGTATCGGGTTTCCAGCCGATAGATTTGTAGTGGTTGTACCGGCCTCATCGCGAGCAGGCTCGCTCCCACATTAGGCAGCGTCGCTCCACTGTGGGAGCGAGCCTGCTCGCGAAGGGGCCAGAATGAGCACCACACATTCAAACAGACAAAAAAAGGCCCGCAATCACTGCGGGCCTTTTCTTTTGGTGCGGAGCCTGTCAGCCCCGACGACGCAATGCGTCGATGCGCTCTTCCAGAGGCGGGTGGCTCATGAACATACGGGCGAACCCTTGTTTGAGACCACCGTTGATGCCGAAAGCATTCAGGGTGTCCGGCATGTGCACCGGCAACCCTTGTTCTGCACGCAGACGCTGCAGGGCACCGATCATTGCGCTGGTACCGGCCAGGCGTGCACCGGCATCATCGGCACGAAATTCGCGCTTGCGCGAGAACCACATGACGATGGCGCTGGCCAGGATGCCCAGGACCAGTTCAGCGAAGATGGTCGCTACGTAGTAGGCGATACCTTGGCCTTCTTCGTTCTTGAAGATCACCTTGTCGACAAAGTTACCGATGATCCGGGCGAAGAACATCACGAAGGTGTTCACCACGCCCTGGATCAACGCCAGGGTGACCATGTCGCCATTGGCCACGTGGCCGATTTCGTGGGCCAGAACGGCTTTCACTTCATCCGGCGAGAAACGCTCGAGCAAGCCCTGGCTGACCGCGACCAGTGCATCGTTCTTGTTCCAGCCGGTGGCGAAGGCGTTGGCTTCATAGGCCGGGAAAATCCCGACCTCGGGCATCTTGATCCCGGCTTCGCGGGACAATTGCTCGACGGTTTGCAGCAGCCATTGCTCGTGCCGGGTGCGCGGCTGGCTGATGATCTGGGTGCTGGTACTCATTTTCGCCATCCACTTGGAGATGAACAGCGAGAACAGGGAACCGGCGAAACCAAAGACCGCACAGAAAATCAGCAGCTGATTGAGGTTGAGATCAACCCCATTGGCCGCCATGAACCCGTTGAAGCCGAAAAGGCTCAGGGTGATGCTGGCAATCAGCACGACCGCCAGGTTAGTGGCCAAAAACAGCAAAATGCGCATCATGGTTGTAGAAATCTCCTCGTGCTAAATATGTAGCGTACTGCGGGGTATATAAGGTGCCGCACCGGGGTATTCAACCGAGTGACTATTTCAAACTGTGTCCTACAGCAACAGTCTAGCTGCTTGAAGGGTATTTCCGACGTCGACATGGGAAACGGTTGTCAGCCAATTAGCGTGGCAGGCCCCCGCCGTTGTTAGGCGCGGGCATTAAACGTGTCGTCCGTCAGCGCTTGAAACAACGATGCAAGGTGGGGGGCACAGATGTGTTGCTGAATTAATCACCGTGCGACTTTAACCCGCGTCGCACGGTGACAGAGCACTTACTGGCGATAGGATTTGAGGAAGTTGCCGATCCGGCCGATTGCCTGATCCAGGTCGTCGAGCCGTGGCAGGGTGACCACACGGAAGTGGTCCGGCCATGGCCAGTTGAAGGCCGTGCCTTGTACCACCAACAGCTTTTCGGAGAGCAGCAGGTCGAGCACGAATTTCTCGTCGTTGTGGATTGGGCAGACTTTCGGGTCGATCCGCGGGAACGCATACAGCGCGCCCATCGGCTTGACGCAGCTCACGCCCGGAATGTCGTTCAGCAGTTCCCAGGTACGATTGCGCTGTTCCAGCAGACGCCCTTGTGGCAGCACCAGATCGTTGATGCTTTGATAGCCGCCCAGCGCGGTCTGAATGGCGTGCTGGCTCGGCACGTTGGCACACAGGCGCATGTTGGCCAGCATGTCGATGCCTTCGATGTAGCTTTGGGCATGATGTTTCGGGCCGGAAATGGCGACCCAGCCGGAACGGAAACCGGCCACGCGATAGGACTTGGACAGACCGTTGAAGGTCAGGCACAGCAAGTCCGGCGCCAGTGAAGCAGTGCAGATGTGCACGGCGTCGTCGTACAGGATCTTGTCGTAGATCTCGTCGGAGAACACCACCAGATTGTGCTGACGGGCCAGTTCCAGCATGCCCAGCAGCACTTCCTTCGAGTACACCGCACCGGTCGGGTTGTTCGGGTTGATGATCACCAGCGCCTTGGTGTTCGGCGTGATCTTGGCCTTGATGTCGGCCAGGTCCGGCCACCAGTTGGCCTGCTCGTCGCACAGGTAATGCACCGGGTTGCCGCCCGACAGGCTGACTGCGGCAGTCCACAGCGGATAGTCGGGAGCCGGCACCAGCACTTCGTCGCCGTTGTTGAGCAGGGCCTGCATCGACATCACGATCAGCTCGGAAACGCCGTTGCCCAGGTAGATGTCTTCGATGCCGACGCCTTCCACCTGTTTTTGCTGGTAGTACTGCATCACGGCCTTGCGGGCGCTGAACAGGCCCTTGGAGTCGCTGTAGCCCTGGGCGGTCGGCAGGTTGCGGATCACGTCCTGAAGGATTTCATCCGGCGCTTCGAAACCAAAGGGCGCCGGGTTGCCGATGTTCAGCTTGAGGATGCGATGGCCTTCCTCTTCCAGGCGTTTGGCGTGCTTGAGCACTGGGCCGCGAATGTCGTAGCAGACGTTGGCGAGCTTGTTCGATTTGCTGACCTGCATGGCGATGTGTTCCCGATAATGAACGATCCAGGCGGCGTATGAACGACCGTACTGGGAATCCTGCGTATTCACACAGGCCTGACGCCTTGAGTCGCGGCACTCATAATCCGTTTGAATGCGCGTGGTCTGGCTGCCAGACTGGCGTTTGACGAGGCGCAATCATACGTGCCGCCCGATCCGTGGAAAAGGTACAGATCGGGCTTTTTCAGTTGCTGAGGTGTGATCATGGAAAAGTTGGAAAAAACCCTGGAAGAATGGCGTGAAATGCTCGATCCGGAGCAGTACAACGTTTGCCGCCTCAAGGGCACCGAGCGGCCGTTCTCCGGTAAGTACAACGACAGCAAGATCGACGGTGTTTACCACTGCATCTGCTGCAATGCGCCGCTGTTCGACTCCAAGACCAAATTCGATTCCGGCTGCGGCTGGCCGAGCTTCTACGCGCCGATCGGCGACAGCGCGATGGTCGAGATCCGTGATGTCAGCCACGGCATGATTCGCACTGAAGTGGTCTGCGCCAAGTGCGATGCGCACCTTGGGCACGTGTTCCCGGACGGTCCGCCGCCCACCGGCCTGCGTTATTGCATCAACTCGGTGTGCCTGGACCTCGTTCCCCGCCAATAATCTGCGCAGGGGCGCGGATGTACCCCGCCCCTACGATGAGAATCGTGTGCGGGTCTCTATTGATTTATTAAATTGCACGCAATTCAATTGCTCGCTATGTTTGGTCTTTGTTCTTCCACTCGGAGTTCGTGCCATGAGCGACAACCTGTTGAGCATTCCTTGTACCACCATCAAGGGCGAGCAAAAGACCCTGGCCGATTTCGCCGGCAAAGCGGTGCTGGTGGTCAACACCGCCAGTAAATGCGGGTTCACCCCGCAATACAAAGGTCTCGAAGAGTTGTGGCAGACCTACAAGGATCAAGGCCTGGTGGTGCTCGGCTTTCCCTGCAATCAGTTCGGCAAGCAAGAGCCGGGCAACGAGGGGGCGATTTCCGAGTTCTGCGAATTGAACTACGGGGTGAGCTTCCCGCTGTTCAAGAAGATCGAAGTCAATGGTGCCGGCGCCCATCCACTGTTCGTTCAGTTGAAAAAACGCGCACCGGGCGTGCTGGGATCCCAGGGCATCAAGTGGAACTTCACCAAGTTCCTGATCGGCAAGGATGGCAAGTTGGTCAAGCGCTTTGCTCCGGCGACCAAGCCGCAGGACCTGAGCCGCGAGATCGAAGCCCTGCTCAAATGAACACGTTGTCAGTTGATTCGCTGAAGCTCGACAGTCAACTCTGCTTCAAGCTGTACGCCGCATCGCGGGCGGTGATCCGAGCCTATAAGCCGATGCTCGATCAGTTGGGCCTGACCTACCCGCAATACCTGGCGATGCTGGTGCTGTGGGAATGGCAGGAGGCGGCGCCGGAGCAGCCGACGGTCAAGGCCTTGGGTGAGCGCCTGGCGCTGGATTCCGGAACCTTGACGCCGCTGCTCAAGCGGCTTGAGCAACTGCAACTGGTGCAGCGTCAGCGTTCGGCGCGCGACGAGCGTGAGGTGCACTTGAGCCTCTCGCCCGCCGGCAAGGCTTTGCGCGATCAGGTCGGGCCGCTCAAGGCCCGGCTGTTATGCGATAGCGGCGTCGATCTGGATCGCCTGAATGATCTGCGCGATGGCCTCGATCATCTGCTGGGGCAAATCAAAGCGCTGTCGTAGCAGGTATCCACAAGTCGAGCAAGGCAGCCAGTTCTTCCCGGCGGAAAGGTTTGGCCAGGTAGTCACTCATGCCCGCCGCACGGCAGCGTTCGCGCTCTTCGGACATGGCGTTGGCGGTCAGGGCGACGATGGGCAGCTGTGGCCAGCGCCCGCTGCGACGAATCTGCCGACTGGCTTCATAGCCATCCATCACCGGCATGTTGCAGTCCATGAGCACCAGATCGAATTCGCTCTGCTCAAGCTGATCCAGCGCTTCGCCGCCGTGGGCCGCGACGCTCACCTCGCAACCGAGTTTTCCGAGCATGCCCTTGGCCACCAACTGATTGACCGGGTTGTCCTCCACCAGCAGGATGCGTCCGCGTCGCAGGGGTGAGATGGCTTCGATCCGCGCCCCGTTGATGGTGGTGAGTTCCGGCTGCAAGATCCGCCGCAATGTCTGGTAAAGCGCATTGCGCGCCAGAGGTCGCGCCTGTTGCTGCAAGGGCGCGAGGGCGTTGACTTGGTCGCTGGGCAGGAAACTCCCATAGGCGGTCACCAGCAGAATCGGCGCGGTGAAGGTAGGACGCAGGCCAAACAGGCATTCGGGGCAGTCGGTGATCAGCACATCCGGCTCCAGCCCGATCAACCGGTCATCGATGGAACGCTGTTGATAGTCGAGCCCCCAGCTGGGCAGCAGACTGTTCAGCAATTCCGCCAGACCGCTGCTGGCGGCGGTGATCGCGACGATGTTGCCCCGCAGTGCGGCCGGGGAAATGGCCCGGGTATGGCAGGGCAGGGGCAGGTCGGCGCAGAACTGGCTGCCGAAGCCCGCTTCCGAGCTGATCGTCAGACGCCCTTGCATGGCTTCGCAGAGGCTATAAGTCAGCGCCAGGCCCAACCCGGTGCCGCCGAATTGCCGGGTAATGCCGGCACCGGCCTGGGTGAAGGGCTGGAAGATTTTCACCTGCGCGTCCTGGGCGATGCCGATGCCAGTGTCGCAGACTTCGATTCGCACACCGTCTTCGAACGTTGAAAGACGCACATCGACCCGTCCGAAACGGGTGAATTTGAGAGCGTTGGACAACAAGTTGCTGACGATCTGCCGGACCCGGGTCGGATCACCGAGCACCAGAGCGGGAAATTGCGGGTCGATCAGGCATGCCAGCTCGACACTGGGCGCGGCGTTCTGGGACAGCAGGTTGGCGGTGTCTTCGATTAGCGAACCAAGGTCGAACGGAATGTGTTCGAGTTCGAGCTGGCCGGCATCGAACTTCGACAGGTCGAGAATATCGTTGAGCAGTTCCACCAGCACTTTACCCGAGTCATGGGCGATGGACAGCTGTTGCTGCTGCTCGGCATTGAGCGGGCCGTCCAGCGAGAGCGCGATCATCCCCAGCAGACCGTTGAGGGGCGTGCGGATTTCATGACTCATGTTGGCCAGGAACACCGAGCGCGCTTCGGCCATGTCCAGGGCAGTGCTGCGGGCGATTTCCAATTCTTCGTTGGATTGGCTGAGGCGGGTATTGATCGCCTTGAGTTCCGCGGTGCGGGCCGAGACGATGTTTTCCAGTTGCGAGAGGTAGTCAGTCAGGCGGTTTTCGGCGTTGCGCCGTTGCTGGATTTCGGTGGCGATATTTTCGAACTGCTGATTGGCGACCTCGACCAAGACCCCGATTTCATCGTTTTCATGCCCCGTCGGACACTCCAGCAACGTCGGTTCCGCGCTGCGCGGATCACGGCCACTGAGTTCGCGGATAACCCGCACCAGCGGTTTGGTCAGCATCACATAAAACAGCGCTAGCAGAATGCCCGTGAGAATCAGGCTGCGCGCGAAGCCATTGAGCAGGGTCACTTCGGCCCGGCGCAGGAAACGACTGCCGAAGGTGTAGGTATCGACTTCCAGTTGCAAGGTCCCGAGGGATTCGTCCGGCAAGTGGTCGAGGTAAAGGCGGTCTGCGAACTGCCGGTTGGCGCCGAACAGGAAGTCGCTGATCATCCGGTCATTGTTTTCCAGGCCCGGACGTTTGACGCTGGCCAGCACGGTATTGTTGTTGTCGGTCAATTGCGCGCCGATGATTGCCGGGGAACGCAACAGACCCAGGGCCAGTTCCTGAGCGAGTTCGGCATCGATGTTGTAGGCGATGCGAGATGCGGGGTTATGGCTGATTTCCAGCAAGGACAGTATTTCGCGGTTGATGGAGGCGTCTTCGCTGGCATAATCGATGCCTATTTGCAGCAGGCTGAGCAGCGTGCCCAGAATGAAACCAGCCAGCACCGTAATCCTGGCTTGTTTGTACGACAGCCGGTGGCTGAACTTGATATCCATGGGATGTTGAACCACTTCCGTTTCCCTTCGCTGCTCAAGCATAGTCGATCATCAATGGATACCGATGTTCTGGCAAAACACTTGTAGGGGGGTAGTCGCTGTGTTTCGTCGCTGTATCGCCATCATTACCTTGAACGTGCCCGAGGAGAAGACGTGGATTCCCGATTGAATGCTTTTCTTGAACGCGCCGATGCCGTTCTGGCCCGTATCGAGCCGCTGCTGCCCGCGCCTCGGCAAACCATCGACTGGGCGCACTGCCTGGCCGCACGCTGGCAGCGTGAGGGACGCAGCGGTTTTCTGTTGCCGCTGCAAGTCAGCCTGGACACGCGTTTGTCCGACTTGATCGGCGTTGACCGGCAACTGGAGCAACTGGGCCGCAACACCCGCCAGTTCCTCGACGGCATGCCGGCCAACCATGCTTTGCTCTGGGGCTCGCGTGGCACCGGTAAATCGTCGTTGGTGCGTGCCTTGCTGTCGGAACACGCCAAAAGTGGCTTGCGGCTGATCGAGATCGAACGCGATCACCTGGCGGACTTGCCACGCGTGGTTGAGCAGATCGCCAAGTTGCCTCAGCGCTTTGTGCTGTTTTGCGATGACCTGTCGTTCGAGTCGGGCGAGGGCGATTACCGCGTGCTCAAGAGCGTGCTCGATGGTTCGCTCGAACAGGCGCCAGATAACGTTCTGCTGTACGCCACCTCCAACCGTCGCCATCTGGTGCCGGAAAAGGAAAGCGATAACGAAAACTGGAAAAGGGTCGATGGCGAACTCCATCCCAGTGAGGCGGTGGAAGACAAGATCGCGCTGTCGGACCGTTTTGGTCTGTGGCTGTCGTTCTATCCGTTTACTCAGGAGCATTTCCTCAACGTAGTCGAACACTGGATCGGCCAATTGGCCGACAAGGCCGGCCTTGAGTGGCAGCGTGACGAAGAGCTGGACATCCTCGCAGTGCGCTGGGCCACGGGCCGGGGCAATCGCAACGGACGTTGCGCGTATCAATTTGCCCGCTATTGGGTCGGGCTGAAGCTGTTGGAGCACAAGGCATGATCGATTTACAAAAGAGCGGCCAGGGCCTGGAGGGCTACGGCATGCTGTGGGCGCAGCTGGAATCACTGCTGGCAGACGAGCGTGATTTTATCGCCAACGCCGCACAATTTTCGGCGTTTCTGTTCAACCAGCTCGATGACCTGAACTGGGCCGGTTTTTACCTTAATCGCAACGAAGAACTGGTGCTTGGCCCGTTTCAGGGGCAGATCGCCTGTGTACGAATTCCATTCGGTCGCGGTGTGTGCGGGGCGGCAGCGGCCACCTTGCAGACTCAACGGGTCGAAGATGTACATGCGTTCCCCGGGCACATCGCGTGCGACAGCGCCTCGA
This sequence comes from Pseudomonas sp. TE12508, assembly GCF_056279485.1. Lineage (NCBI taxonomy): Bacteria > Pseudomonadati > Pseudomonadota > Gammaproteobacteria > Pseudomonadales > Pseudomonadaceae > Pseudomonas > Pseudomonas sp. TE12508. Next base: position 88,000 of record NZ_JBWCCN010000020.1, read on the forward strand.
ACAGTGAGCTGGTAGTGCCGCTGGTCAAGGACGGTCGACTGATCGGTGTGCTGGACCTCGACAGCCCGAAACTCGCACGTTTTACCGCTGAAGATCAGGCCGGTATCGAACAACTGGCGGCGATCTTCCTGCGTCTGACTGATTGCTGATCAGGCCTTCAAGCCGGCCTTGATCAACAGGCTTGACAGGTCGACCGCATCAATCTGTCGTGGGTCGAGAAAACGGTTGGCGTACTGCAAGTAGACTTCGTCGTTGATGAACAACCCGAACAACTCAGCGTCAATGTGGGCGTCACGGCACATGGTGGCCATGATGCCCAGCGCTTCGCTCAAGGACTTGGCTTTCTTGTAGGGGCGGTCGGCGGCGGTCAGCGCTTCGAAGATATCGGCAATCGCCATCATCCTCGCCGGCAAGCTCATGTCTTCGCGCTTCAATCGTTTGGGATAACCGGTGCCGTCCATTTTTTCGTGGTGGCCACCGGCGATCTCCGCGACGTTATTGAGATGGCCGGGGAAGGGCAGGTGACTGAGCATCAGAATCGTCTGCACCATGTGGTGATTGATGATGTAACGCTCCTCGCGGGTCAGGGTGCCTCGGGTGATGCTCAGGTTGTAGAGCTCGCCCCGGTTGTACTTGTAGCGTGGCACGTCGAGCTTGAATCCCCACGGATTGTCGGCCGGAATCAGTTCACTGTCGGCGCGTTCGATCAGGTGTTCGGGTTTATCCGCCAGCAGTGGCTCGCTGACCGGCAGAGTCGGCGGCGGGGTCCGGGCCTGACGACGGTTCTCTTCCCACGAAACCCCCAGTCGATCGTCCAGGGTTCGGGTCCAGGTGCGTTGGGCGATGGTGTTCAGGCGTTGCAGATCGGCCTCGGCCATGGCCTCGCTGCCAAGATTGCAGCGGGCAATGAACGCGAAATCATCATCCAGCGCCGCCAGGCTCGCATGGCGCAATTGCGCCAGATGCTTCTCGTCACCCCCCAGGGCGATGGCCTGCCAATAGTTGATCCAGGCATCACGCTTGAGCACTTCGAACCGTGTGCGGATTTCGTGGATGCGGTCGTTCAGGGTCTCAAGCTTCGTGGCTTTGTCGACCACGTATTCAGGCGTGGTGATCTTGCCGCAATCATGCAGCCAGGCGGCGATGTGTAGGGCTTCCCACTCATCTTCGGAGGGTCGATAGCTGCTGAAGGCCGGGGCCTGACTGGCTGCGGCCGCCTGCGCCAGCATCAGCGTCAGTGCCGGCACCCGTTGGCAATGACCGCCGGTATAGGGACTCTTGGCATCGATCGCGCCAGCCAGCAGTTGAATAAAAGAGTCCAGCAGCTGCTTCTGTTTGGCTTGCAGGCGCTGACTTTCGATACTCACGGCGGCTGCACCGGAAACCGCCTGGAGAAACGCGATGCGGTCCGGGCGAAGTTTTTCCAGGTCTTCCTGCGTGCCGCTGTCTGCCAGCAGCAGGATCAGCAGGCCGACGGTTTCGTTATGGCGATTGTGCAGCCGGATACCGATCAGATGAACCCTGGGGCACTCCAGTGCGAGCAAAACCTTCTGCAAATCTCCCGCCTCTTCGAACCCCAGGCTGGTGACGACATTGTTGGCGTTCGACAATTTCTGCATCCATTGAGGGCTCTGCGGGTCCTGAAGCGTGTGTCCTTGAATGGCGAATGACGGCAACGCCTGTGAGCTGCCATGGATGACCAGCGCATGAGGCTCCACGCGATCGTCATCACTTTCCCGCAGGTAGAGCAGACCGGCCTGGGCCTGGCCGATCTTTACGGTTTCAAACAACACCCGTTGCAGCAGCGGGGCAAAACGGGTCTCGGCGCTCAGGCTGTCGGTAATCTGGAAAAAACTCGCCAGGGTGTCTTTCATGCGCGCCATCGACACGCTCAGTTGGTCGACTTCAAGCACCGGCGAGCGACGGGAGGCCGGAAAGTTGAAATCGAAACTGCGAATCGCATCGGCTTCCTGCACCAGGGCGCGCAAGGGTTTGACCAGGATTCTCGAGGTCAGCCAACCCATCGGCAGGCACAACAGCAGCGTCGCCAGGGTAATCAACGCGCCTTGCCAGCGCATACGGTAGGCATCGACGAGCAATTCGTCCTCCGGCACCAGTAGCGCCAGTTGCAGTCCCTGCGGGCCACCCTCCTGGATGCTGCTGCGCGCCACGATCCATTGACGGCCCGCGGTGTTCAGGCGATTGACCTCGGAGGGGCTGGTGAGCAAAGCCGCGAGCGTGGGGCTCAGATCGGCGGCTTTGATCAACCGGGCGGTCTGGTCGTCGACGATCAGCTTGCTGCTGTCGGGGTAAGCGATGGCATTGCCCTGGGCATTGAACAGCACAATTTCGGTACTGGGGGTCACCACATGTTCGGCCAGGGTCGCGGACAGTTCAGCCAGCGTGAGGTCGGCCCCCATCACTGCATGCTCGCCACTGCGCCGGGCCAGTGTGGTGCCGACGTTGTGAGTGGAGAAAAAAAGGTAGGGCTCGGTGGTGATCTGATCATGGTTGCCGAGGGCACTGGAGAACCAGGCGCGGGTACGGGGATCGTAGGTCTCGTCGGGGTTGTCCTGGCGGCTGACAAGGGCCAGGTTCTGATCGAAAAACAATGATCGGGAGCGGATCTGGCCGGCGCCTGGGTGTTCGATGCTCCACACCTGATACGCCGCCGTGGCCGGTGCCTTGACCTGTGTTTTCAGGGTAACGGTACGCAGGGGGCGAACCATGAAGAAGTCGCCATTAGCGTAGCCCAGGTACAGCGAGGCCAGATCGGGATTGTCCTTGAGCGATTGGCTGAAGGGCTTGAGCAACGCCAGGCGTTGCTCAAGGTCAGGCGCCTGGGTCGCCGGGTTGTCCGCCAGCAGGTTGAGCAGATGACGAATCGGCTGATAGGTGCGATGCAGGTCCAGACGGACATCCTGCTCGATGCGGTTGAAGAGTTTTTCGCTGCTGGAAAGGATGATCTGGGTGGTTTGCCGATAGTTGAAAATACCCAGTACCACCCCGGTCAGTAACAACAGGAAGGTGAACATCACGCTGATATGGATGTGCAGAGGAAACCGGCGTTGATCCGGGCGCAGTGGGCTGGGCATTGCAGCTTTCTCCATGATGATTAACACACTGCTCAGCCCCCAAGCATAGTTAATGCTCCTTCATTGTGCTTTTGTCATGGCGTGCCATCTGTTGTTGCAATGATTGCTCCAGTTCGAGCATGGCGCGCTCCATGGCCTTGCTGCAATCGGCCACTTCATCGTGGTGGAGTCTGTTATTGCAGGCCTGTTCGAGCGCCTCGCAGCTGTCGATCAGTCGGCAGGCCTGGACGATTCGGGCCGCGCCCTTGATTTTGTGGGCAATGTCGAGGAGTGATTGCCGGTCCTTTGACTCGGATAACGCCAGCAGCGCTTTGCGGTCCAGGCGGGTGCTGTTCAGCAGTTCGGTCAACAATCGCTGGTTCAGTGTCGGGTTGCCACCGGTCAACAGGTGCAGCCCCTCCAGACTGAAGGCCGGTGCGCGGACCGTCGGCGTGATGCCTTCGACCCTCTGGCTCAAGGCCGTCAGGCTGAGAGGTTTGAACAGGCAATCGTCCATCCCGGCCAGTTTGCAGCGTTGTCTTTCCTCCGGCTGTGCGTTGGCGGTGAAACCCAGAACGGTACAGGGAGGGCGTTGCAGGTGCTGTTCATGTTGGCGAATGGCCCTGGCCAGCTCATATCCATTCATGATCGGCATGTTGCAATCGGCAATCACCAGGTCGAATGGCTGACTCTTCCAGGCTTCGAACCCCGCCTCGCCATCCGCTGCGACGTTGAACCGATGCCCCAGAAACTCCAGTTGCTGACACATGAGCAAGCGATTGGCCGGATGATCATCGACCACCAGCACGTTCAAGGGGGTAGTGCTTGGCTGGATTTGCGGCTCGACAGATTCCGGCATCCGTTCCGTCGGCAGGGTGGCCAGGTTCAGCGAAATGCGGACCTTCGTGCCGACTCCCGACTGACTGTTCAATTGCAGGCTGCCGCCCATCATTTCGCACAGATTGCGACTGATCACCAGGCCCAGCCCCGCACCGCCTCTGGCTAACTGGCCGGAGTTATCGGCCTGGACGAAAGGCTCGAACAACCGCTGTTGATCCTGCTCGCTGATTCCTGCGCCACTGTCTTCCACCAGTAGCTGCAACTGGACCCGGTCGGGCTCGTCGGTCGACTGCAACTCGACGCTGATCCTGACCTGGCCCTGTTGCGTGAACTTGATGGCATTGCTGATCAGATTGGACAGCACCTGCTTGAAGCGCATCGGGTCCAATACGACATCGGTGGTCGGTTTGGCAGGGCTGAACTCCAGTTGCAGTCCGAGATTTTTCTGCCGGGCCAGCCCATCGAAAATCCGCACCACCGAGGCTACGGTTTCAGCCAGATTGACGCGCTCCGGGCTCAGGTTCAGACGCCCGGATTCGATGCGCGCAATATCAAGAATGTCCCCGATCAGTTCCAGCAGGTCTTTCGCCGAGTGGTACGCGACGTCAATGGCGGGGCGATCCGGATGACTGTGATCGATACGTTTGAGCGTCAGTTCGAGCATGCCGATGATTGCATTCATGGGCGTGCGGATCTCATGGCTCATGGTCGCCAGAAAGGTGCTTTTAGCTCGGTTGGCAGCATCGGCTTGTTCCTTCGCGGCCCGTAGTTCATCGAACAGTTGCCGGCGTTCGCTGATGTCGATCCAGCCGCCAATGATGCCCTGCACGTCACCGCTCGAGTCGCGATAGGGAAGAATCCAGTGATAGATCGTCAGCTTGCGGTCTTCGATGTGCAACGGACGGTCGAGAATCAGCGGCGTTCCCTCGGCCATGACGCGCTGGTAGTCCGCCTGATATTCCCGTGCTTCGAAGAGGTTGCCGAGGGTGCCCTGTATGACACCTTTACCGATGATGTCTTCGCGTTTCGCGCAGAAGGTTTCCAGATAACTGTCGTTGCAGCTTTGCAGCAATCCCTGGCGATCACGCACGTAAATGGGATGAGGCGTGCCATTGACCAGCGATCGCATGAATTCCAGTTGATCGTTCAATGCGCGCTCGGCCGCCTGCCGCTGTTTGATCTGGCGCCTCATATAGGCGTTCCAGGCAACGGATATCAGCAGCAACACGCCGGCGCCTATAACGATCTGATAGAACACGCGATGATAGTTGCGCCAGGTACTTTGCGAGACTGCTGAATAGCCGCGCCAGCGGTTGTTGATGATGCCCAGCTCTTCGGGGGCGATGCTCAGCAGCGCCTTGTCGAGGATGGCATTCAGTTCCTTGGCGTCGCGCCCGGTCGCCAGGGAAAACGCTGCCTGTCGGGTACCGATGGTGGTGCTGATCTGAAGTGTCTGTTCGAAGATCCGCGATGAAATGAAGTAGTTGGCGGTCACCAGTGAGTTCACCGCACCTTCTGCCTGGCCCTCGGCGAGCAACTCAACGGCACTGAACGTGTCCGGGGTCTCAACCAGGTTGATTCGCGGAAACTCGCTGCGCAGGTAATCCACCAGTGGGTTGCCTTGGGCGATGGCCAGGCGTTTGTCCTGCAATTGCGTGAGGTTTGTCGGGCTGTCGGCCGCTTTGCGCGTCAGCAGCACAAAGGAGTTTTCCAGATAGGGACGGCTGAAGCTCAACGTCGTTTCACGTTGAACGCTGGGGAGCAGGGCGGCGATCAGGTCGGCCTGATGGTTGGCGATTTGCTCGATCATCTCGTCATCGCTTCGGCTGCGCTGGATGTCGAAACGCAAACCGGTGCGCAATCTGATCAGCTCGAGCAGATCAGCCGTGACGCCCCGAAAGTTGCCGTCGCTGTCGAAAAACGTCAGTGGCGCAAACGCTTCATTGACCACGACGCGCACGACTGGATGTTGTGCCAGCCAGCGCTCTTCACGGTGGCTGAGTTGCAGCTTGTGATCGGTGAGAAGAATGTCGCTGCCGGCACTCCAGCGTTTGGCAATGTTTTCTCGCTCGCTGGTGGGGATGGCCTTGAGTACTGCGTTGATGATAGCGAGCAGATCCGGATTGTCCTTCTGCACGGCAAAGCTGAAACCATGGGCTTCGTGTTTACCGAAGTTGGCCATGCGGATGTTGTTCAAATACCCCTTGTTGATCATGTAGTGGGTTGAAATGGTGTCGCCGAGAAAAACGTCGGCCTGGTCGAAGGCAACCGCATTGATTGCATTCTGGTAGGACGGGTAAGAGGTGATGATTGCCTTCGGATACAGCGCCCTGACTTCGTCCAGAGGCAGATAGTGATACACCATGCTGAGCCGCATGCCGGCAAGTCCATCGGTCAGCGATCTGGTTTCTCCTTCTCGTGTCACCAGTACAGGTTGATCCACCGCATAAGGCGTGGATAGGGCAATGTCGGCATTGTCGGCCTCGAACCCATTGGCGGTGCCAAGCATGTCGACCTGGCCTTTTTCCAGCGCCTCGATCGCGGCCCCTCGGGAGGCGAAGCGCTGAACCTTGACCGGCAACCCTATGGCCTTGCCGAGGATGCCTGCGTAATCGGCGGTGAAACCTTCATAGTCGTGGCCGCTGAGGGTCAGGTCGAAAGGAGGATAATCCGGGGCCGATGTACCCAGGATCAATTCACGTTTGTCTTTGACCCATTGTCGTTGTGAGGTATCCAGCTGGACTTCCATGTGCCCGGCCGTTGAACGACTGAGCAGGGTGTAGTGTTCGCTGGCTGTCTGAGCCGCGAGTACTGAAGTGCTCAGGCATAAACCCGCGGCCATGAGTATCAGACAATCCTTGAAACGGCTGGGCATCCTGTTTCTCACACTAACGCGTTACGTTTTGCCATATCGATGAGTTCAACCAGGGATTTGGCCTTGAGTTTCTGCATCAGTCGTTTTTTATAAGTGCTGACCGTCTTGTTGCTGAGAAACATGCCCTTGGCAATTTCTTTGTTTGTACGGCCCTGGGCGAAAAGTTGTAATACCATCAGTTCTCGATCATTAACGGATTTGAACAATTCCAGGTCGGCCCAGCGCACGTCGTCACGACGAACAGGGTTCAACGCTTGACTGGGGAAGTAGTTGTAACCAGATAAAACTGCTTTGATCGCACTCATCAGTTCACTGAGGTCTTCCTGTTTGCATACATAGCCCGATGCACCGGACTGCATGCAGCGAATACCGAAAAGTGTCGGGCATTGTGCAGTTAATACCAGTGTTTTTAACGGTGTGCTCATGGCATTGAAGCGGGAAAGAACTTCCAGCCCATCCAGTTTGGGAATGCTGATGTCGAGGATGATCAGGTCAGGCATGCATTCGCGAACCATCTGCATTGCATCGACCCCATTGTCAGTTTCGCCGACGACTTTGTAACCTTCATGTTCCAGCAGCATTCGAACCGCAAGGCGGATGACAGGGTGATCGTCGACAATAAAAACGGAGTTCATAATCAATTCCCATACGTGCACAAATAATGCGCGCACCTTAGCTCAGATAGTTATGGGGCCGCATGAACTGAGGGAGCTATAGCGGCAATATAGGAAAAGTCCTACAACTGAAGAAGAATGGGACTACGTATCAACTAGGTTTTGCATGAGGAAAGGCGAAAGTTTGGTAGGACTAGTCAAGCGATTGAAAGCATTGAGCTAGAGGTCTGAATCTATACGTTGTTCATTGTTTTAGTGTGTTTGGGTTTTTGTGTTTTTATACGGAGGCCAAGGTCAATAAGTTTCTGAAGTCTGATTGTTTCAATGGTTTGATCAAGTAACCGAGCAAGGGTAATCCATGGTCGTAGGCCATTACTTTAAGTTTGTCCAGTTCGACGGATGTCAGGCTGCTCAGAAGTATTGCCTGCCTGATCATCCCCCGGTGACTGGCGTATTCGATCAAATCAAGGCCTGCAAGGTCGGGCAGGCATTGGTCGCACAGAAGAATGTCGAACGGTTGTGCAGCCTTGAGCATTTGTTGCAAGGCGCCTCTGGCACTGTCAGTGGCGGTCAGTTGGGTGAAGCCAAAACTCTCGAGCAGGTACTGAGTCGCCCGTAGCTGAAAGGGATGATCTTCCACCAGCAAGATGCGCCAATCATGTTTGAACATAGGAGCTTTCATGAGTCATCTGTCGAGCAAAGGGAGTGAGATTATTTCGCGAGATGGCCGAACAATCGATCAGTCCGCTCCGCACAAGGTGTAGGGCGATTCTGTCGACGTTGAAATACAGATGAATGTCGAGAATTCGATCAGCCGCTCAGAGCTCTCTGACAGGCTGATCGATACGTTTTTATCGGTGGCTTGAACGCCCGGTCATTTCCAGCGCCATTTCACCGGCATAGCTGTCGGTCATGCCGGCGATGAAATCAATCATGCGCAAGAAGGAGGTGTGTAAAGGGCCGTGAGGATCGGGTGCATTGTTGCCCAACAGGTCGAGTATGCGGCGGTGCTTGAAGGATGGCGTACGGCCGTTGTGTTGCTCCAGCGCTGCGCCGCAAAAGGCGTTGAGCAGGATTTCCAGGGTGGTGTAGGCGCCTATTTCGTGGAGTGTCTTGCGCTTGTCCTGGAAGATTTTTTTGCGCGCCATGTCCTTGGCATTCAAGACGCAACGTTTGGCGGGGCCGTGCATGTGTTCCACCAGGTCGCCAGCCAGCGTGCCGGCCAGCAGCGCGTCCTGTTGCTCGACGAACGCCCGGGCTGCTGCGTTGGTCAGGTGTTCGATGGCTTTGCCCCGCAGGATCGCCAGTTTGCGCCGACGCGAATCTTGCGGGCCGAGCTGGCGGTAGGTTTCCGGGAGATCGTCGCCCACCAGGTCCAGCAGCAGGGACTCGACTTCGGCGTACTCCAACAGGTCCATCTCCAGGCCATCTTCCAGATCGATCAGCGCGTAGCAGATGTCGTCGGCGGCCTCCATCAGGTACACCAGCGGATGGCGCGCCCAGCGTTGTTCGTCCAGTTGGGGCAGACCGAGCTTGTGAGCGATCTGTTCCAACAGTGGCAGTTCGCTCTGATAACAGCCGAACTTGTGCTTCTTGTAGCCCAGTGAGTCGGCGTGCCGGGCAGTCCACGGGTATTTGAGGTAGGTGCCCAGCGTGGCGTAGGTCAGCCGGGTCCCCCCTTCGAACTGGTGGTATTCAAGCTGGGTAAGTACCCGGAAACCTTGGGCATTGCCTTCGAAATTGAGGAAGTCGTTGCGTTCGGCTTCGCTCATCGCATCCAGCCAGCCACGGCCGGCGGCCTGCTGGAACCAGTGGCGGATCGCGTCTTCACCGGAATGACCGAAGGGCGGATTACCGATGTCATGGGCCAGGCAAGCCGATTGCACCACCATGCCCAGATCGCTCGGTTCGCACCAGTCGGGCAGGGCGCTACGGATGGTTTCACCGACACGCATGCCCAGCGAACGGCCGACGCAGCTGACCTCCAGCGAGTGGGTCAGGCGCGTGTGGATGTGATCGTTGCTGGAGACCGGATGGACCTGGGTCTTGCGCCCGAGACGGCGAAATGCGCCCGAGAAAATGATGCGGTCGTGGTCTTTATGGAAAGGGCTGCGGCCGAGTTCTTCCGGGCTGTGCACAGGCTTTCCGAGGCGTTCGCGGGTGAGCAGGGTTTGCCAATCCAAGGCTGGTTTCTCCGTCAGGTGACTGATCCCCTAGCTTCCCGGTTCGCGCCGATACCTGCAAGAGGAACCAGGGTCTGTTGACGTATGGTGACGACCGCGACGGCGGCCCACTTGCCTCGCACAAGTTGGCACAGCAACGCGGTTCGCCACCATACGTCAACAGACCCTAAAGCCCCGCGGCATCGATATCGATGAGCAGCAGTCGCTCGCCGTTATCGAAGAATTGCCCGGCGGTGAGGCAGTACTGATTGCTGGTGGCATCGCGGTAGGTGTTGGAAAGCGTCAGCCGGCGCTCATCCCAACCCTCGGCCAGCAAGTGATAAAAGTAGGGGCGCCATGACCAGTTATGGCCCAGGTAGCGGTTATCGGCTTCCCAGCCGTTGTTGCGCCATTCCAGGTTGGGGGTCAGCTGCGTGCCGTGGCGGTCGCATTGATAAAAGCGCAACAACCAGGGAAACGCTTCCAGTTGCGGCAAGGTGCTGAGGGGCGCGCTGGCTTGAGCCCAGGCTTGCAGGATGGTCATCAGTTCGCTGAGTTGCTGGCGCATGATCATCAGGCGAGCGCGCTCAGCCAGTTTTTGCTGAACATAGCGCTGACGCAGTTGCGCGAAGCGCTCGACAAAGGCATCTGTGGCGAAGAAATCAGCTTGTGCACGGGCGAACAGAAAGCCCTGTACGTAGCGTGAACCACACTCCAGGGCAAAATGCAGTTGAGCTTCGGTTTCCACGCCCTCAGCGATAATCCAGCAACCGGTTTTCTCCGCCATTTGCGCCAGTGCCTTCACCACCTCGCTGCTGGGGCCTCCCAATGCGGCGGCCTGGAACAATCGCATGTCGAGCTTGAGAATGTCCGGTTGCAGGGCCAGCACGCGATCGAGCTGAGAGTAACCGGCACCGAAATCATCAATGGCGATCCGCGCCCCGGCTTGTCGGTAACGGGCCACGACTTCGGCAAGACGCTGGCTGTCACCGCCCAGTTCGGTGATCTCAAAGACGATTCGTTGCGCGTCGACGCCATGCCTGCTCAGCTGCTTGAGGCTTGGCAGTGCCTGGTCCCGGTGCAAGCGACTGATCCAGCGGGGCGATATGTTGAGGCTGAGAAACCAGTCCGGGGGCGCTTCATGCAGACGGCTCAGCGCATCATCGCGAATCTGGCGATCAAGACGACGCAGGGCGATGGCGGGGGTTCGCGGGTCGGCGAACAGCGGTCCTACCGAGGTCAGTTGACCGTCGGCCTGACGCAGTCGACCCAGCGCTTCGACGCCAGCGATGCGGCCCGTGGCGGTATCGATGAACGGCTGAAAGCAGGCGAGCGGTTGCCCGTCGATCACGAGGCCTCCTTAGTAAGGTTTTGTTCTGGGTAACCCTGGACACCAAGCAGGCACGCAGGATTAACCTCTCAATAAAGAGGTTAATCCTGGTGGTGTTGCAAGAATGCAGCCAAACAGGACTGATTAGTGTTTGCGCGAAGAGTTCTGCATGATCAGCTTGATCAGTGGCCCCAGCGTGACGCCCAGGCGAGCCAGCCGAGTCAGGCTGCCGATACCGCCACCCTTGGCACCCTTGCCGGTCAGAAAGCCCAACCCGATCACGGCCGCGATGCCCCAGAGCGGGGCGTGTTTGATGCCGAGACCGTCTTGCAGGTTTTGCGTCATGCCACGCACCCGTTGCAAGGGATGCAGCAGCTGTTGGGATTCGTGGCGAATTTCCTGGCGATGCATTTCCATGCGCAGGCGAATCAGCGCCTTGCGCATTTCCGTGCGCGAGCTGTTGCGGGGAAGTTCAGACAGGCTCATGGCAACAGACGCTCCCGATCATTGGCCAACTCTTCCAGAGTGCCGTGGAAGGGCGAGGATTCATCGAAAATCGCTGCTCTCAAGCGCATCGCACAGAACAACGCGGCGAGGGTATAGAACACACAGAGCCCGATGATTGCTGCCAGGCGATAGGTGTCCCAAAACAGGATCAACACCAGCGTCGACAAGCCCACCAGCAATAACAAGGCAAAGACCAGCGTCAGGCCTGCAAACAACAACAGGCTTACCGTGCGTGCTTTTTGTTCCTGCAATTCAATGCCAAACAGTTCGACATGACTGTGCAGCAGTCCAAGAAACGCGGCACCGAGGCGCCGCGGGGATGAGCCGGTGCCCGTCGCGGACGGGTCGGATTCGCCGATCGCCATATTAGCGCCGAGTGGCCAGCAGGCCGATCAGGAACCCCACGCCAGCCGCGATCCCGATCGATTGCCATGGGTTGGCCTGGACGTAATCTTCCGTGGCGGTGACAGCGGCTTTGCCTCGCTCGCGCACAGAGTCTTCGGTCAATTTCAGGGTTTCCCGCGCGCGCAGCAGACTGTCATGGATCTGCTGGCGCAACTCATCGGCTTGATCGCCAGCCAGGGATTTGGTGTGTTCCAGCAACCTTTCAGTGTCGGTGACCAGTGTCTGAAAATCTTCCATCAAAACTTCTTGAGCAGTCTTTGCTGTGGTGCGTGCCATTGGTGATCTCCGTGAGTGGCTACTGAAGCGTTCGAGTATGAGCCTTGCGTGAAGGTTCAGTACAAATGACTGGTACAACTTTTGCTATGTCGTGGTGCGTCAGCCTGCGTCGTTGCGCTGTTGCTGGGCATGATTTCAGGAAAACCTTAACTCAAATAATCAAAACTCGCGCAAAGGTTCCGTTCTTGTGCGCCAAAGCGGTTCATCCGGATCAGCGCTTCAGTCTGGATCGGCTGCAACTTGGTGCGTCAGCCTTCTGCGCGAACTGCTTTGGTGCTTTTTTTCAGCCTTCAGGTCTGCCAATCCATGGAAAATCTGCAAAGTGCTGTGGACAGTCTGGTCCATAGCTCCAACACGTTGTTCATCCTTATCGGTGCGGTCATGGTCCTGGCCATGCACGCCGGTTTCGCCTTTCTCGAGGTGGGTACGGTTCGACAAAAAAACCAGGTCAACGCTTTGTCGAAGATCCTCAGCGACTTCGCCATTTCGACCCTGGCCTACTTCTTTATAGGCTATTGGATTTCCTACGGAGTCACTTTCATGCAGCCGGCGGCGGTGATCACCGCCGATCATGGCTATGGGCTGGTGAAGTTTTTCTTTCTGTTGACCTTTGCTGCGGCGATACCGGCAATCATTTCGGGAGGCATCGCCGAGCGCGCCCGGTTCGTCCCGCAGTTGTGTGCGACGGCGCTGATCGTGGCGTTCATCTATCCCTTCTTCGAAGGCATGATCTGGAATGGCAACTTTGGTTTGCAAGCCTGGTTGCTGGAACGCTTCGGTGCCAGTTTCCATGACTTCGCAGGCTCTGTGGTGGTTCACGCCATGGGTGGCTGGCTGGCACTCGCGGCGGTGTTGTTGCTCGGCCCAAGGCAAGGTCGTTATCGCGATGGACGACTGGTGGCATTCGCACCGTCGAGCATTCCCTTTCTGGCGTTGGGTTCCTGGATTCTGATCGTTGGCTGGTTCGGCTTCAACGTAATGAGCGCTCAAACACTGCAAGGGGTCAGCGGGCTGGTCGCGGTGAATTCGTTGATGGCGATGGTCGGCGGCACCGTGGCGGCGTTGATCGTCGGGCGCAATGACCCGGGCTTCCTGCATAACGGCCCATTGGCCGGACTGGTGGCGATCTGCGCCGGATCGGATCTGATGCACCCGGTGGGCGCGTTGGTGACCGGTGCCATCGCCGGGGCACTGTTTGTCTGGTGCTTTACCGCCGCCCAAGGCAAATGGCATATCGATGATGTGCTGGGCGTCTGGCCTCTGCATGGGCTGTGTGGTGTCTGGGGCGGGATCGCTTGCGGCATCTTTGGTCAAACCGCCTTGGGTGGTTTGGGGGGCGTGAGCCTGATCAGTCAGTTGATCGGCACTTCTCTGGGTGTGATCGTGGCGCTTGCCGGCGGTTTTGCGGTGTATGGCGTAATCAAGGCGTTCCATGGTCTGCGCCTGAGCCAGGAAGAGGAGTATTACGGCGCGGACTTGTCGGTGCACAAGATCGGTGCCGTGAGCCAGGATTGAATCAGCGTTCCTCATCGTCGGCACCGGGGTAAAAGCCGTGCAGCAGGCGATAGCGGTCACGCCGTACCTGGTCGACCCGGTCTCGCACCTGCTGGCCGGGTATGCCCAGCATGATCAGCGCGTGGGAGACGAGCATCAGGCTCGACTCCAGCAACTCGGGTACGACTTCGCTGGCACCGGCCGCCTTCAACTCTGCCAACTGACTGTCGTCCCGTGTGCGCACCAGGATCGACACACTCGGGTTGAACCGGCGTGCCTCCTTGAGTATCAACAGTGCGATGTCCGTCTGATCCACGGCGATCACCAATAGTCTGGCGCGTTCCAGCCCTATCGCCACCAGCAGTTCGCCGCGACGTGAATCGCCGTAATGGACGCAGTTTTCATTGACGGCTGCTTCCTGAACCCGCACCGGGTCGGTATCCAGCGCAATGTACGGTTGATCTACATTACGCAGGACGCGCCCGATGGACTGACCTACGCGGCCATACCCACAGATCACCACGTGATTGTGCAAGCCAGCGTTGAGTGCGCTGATTTTTTCGAGTTCGGCTTCTTCGTTGGGCTTGTGGTGCAGGCGTGTGGCGATGTGGGGAGCGGCGCGCAGCAGTAAAGGCGTCACCAGCATCGAGCAGAACGTGGCGGCTAGCAGCAGGCCACCGAAGTCGGCGGGCATCAGTTTGTTCTGCTGCATTTGCGTCATCAGGGCAAAACAGAATTCACCCCCTTGAGCCAAGGCCAGGCCGCTGCGCCAGGCGGTTTCGACATCGCTGCCGCGCCATTTGACCAGCAGCGCGACCACGGTGCCTTTGATCAGCAGTAATCCCAGCGTCAGTCCGAGAATCAGCAAGCCGTGGCTGGCAAACAAGCGCAAGTCGATCAACATGCCGATGCTGACGAAGAATACCCCGAGCAGAATGTCGCGAAACGGACGGATGTCCGCCTCGATCTGATGTCGGTAGTGGCTTTCCCCCAGTAGCATGCCGGCGAGAAAGGCGCCCAGGGCTGGGGAGAGGCCGAGCAGGTGAGTCAGCCAGGCCGTCAGCAGAACGATCACCAGCGCCAACAGCACGAACAGCTCGGCGGACCGGGACGCGGCGACTTCATGAAACAGCCGTGGCAAAAACCAGCGACTGACCAGCAGCAGACCGACGAACAGCACGATCGTCTTGCCCAGCGTCAATGGCAGAGCCCAATACCAAACCTGGTCGCTATTACCGGCGAACACCGGGACCAGAGTCAGTAGCAAAACAGCGACCACGTCCTGGAACAACAGCACGGCGATGGCATTCTGGCCGTGGCGGCTGAAAAGCTCACCGAGGCTGCTTAACTCCTTGCTGACAATGGCAGTGGACGACAGCGCCAAACCGGCACCGAGTAACAGTGCAGGCGTGGTTGGCATGCCGAACAGCATCAGCAACACCCCCAGCGCGACCCCGGAAACCAGCACTTGCAGGCTGCCCAGGCCAAACACCACTTGGCGCAGGGCGAGCATTTTCGACAGGGAAAATTCAAGCCCGAGAGAAAACAGCAGGAACACCACGCCCAACTCGGCAAGGTCGGGCAACTCTTCGCTTTCATTCACCCAGTTGAACGCGGTCGGTCCGATCATCAGCCCTACGCACAGGTAACCCAGCACCGGAGGCAAGCGCAGGCGCTGGAACAGTGCAATCACTACCAAAGAGGCGGTGAAGATGATCAACAGATTGGCGAACACAAAAATCTCCGGTGAGGGATCTGGCTACTCAAGCGTAGAAGTAAAAAAGATGCGAGCATCGCGCAAATGGCCGTTAAGGCGAATGATGTGCGTCAGGAGTTTGCCGAAATCTCTTGAAATGCCATTGCTCAGACAGATAGGGCATCGGCTCGACTGCTTTTGATCGCGGGCCTAGAATGAGCGCTTACTTCGATGGGTCTTGTCGTCATGCCTCCTGAATGTCAGTTGTTCGGCACCGTTGGTTGCCATCTTTGTGAAGTCGCCGAAGCCATGCTGATGGAGTTTGTCGAGCGTGGTCTGTTGGTGGAGCTGGTGGATATCGCTGACGATGAAACCTGGTTCGAAGCTTACAGTCTGCGTATTCCGGTGTTGCGACGGGTCGATACCGGCGCTGAGTTGGGCTGGCCGTTCGGTGCCGATGAAGTGGTGGCGTTCCTGCGCGAACCCTGACGCTGCTGGCGATGCGCCCCACCTGTCGCGATCCTCGTTTCATCCCTTGGCCAAAGACAGGTTATTCGGTTACTGTATGTTCATACAGTTACTCCGATTGCCTGCCATGCTTTCCCCGGTTTCGGGTTTACGCAGGCGATCCCGGACGTCAGAGGGATGAACCTTGGTCAATGTCGAGCAATTGAAGAACAGCGTGAACCGGATGTCGGCGGACGTGGTGCGCGAGGCTGTCCTCGAACTGCGTTTGGATGGTCTGGTCACGGAGGGGAAAACACCCTTCAACAAATTGCATTTCAATACCTGTTTCGCCGAAATCGAAGCCTTGTTCCAGCGTGCGGGCTACCACCGGCAGCTGGATGTCGTGGGCTATCAGGGGTTGTTGTATGCGCTTTATGATCCGGGGCGCTGGGAAGCGGTCGATGTGCTGCGCTGGCTCAAGGAGTTCACCGAAGCGGCCGCTCGAGCACAGTCGATACCGGCCTGAGGATTCTCTTCTAGGTTCGTTCCGGCCACTGTTGGATAATGCCGCTCTGTATTGAGGGGTTAGAGCTTTTCGTATGTCCACTTCATCTTTTTCTGCCGCACACAACCAGGCCAGCACGCTCTATCTGCCGCCGGGGACGTGGCAGACCGTACTCGATTGCCTGTGCGAACACTTCAGCGCCATCGGTCGTGAACAATGGCTGGACAGAATTGCTCGCGGTCGTGTCCTTGATGGGCAAGGCCTGCCGATCCCCCTGAACCTGCCTTACAAGGAAGGTCTGCGGATTCATTATTTCCGTGAGGTGCCCGACGAAAAACCGATCCCGGTGGTGGAGTCGATCCTCTATGCCGACGAGCATCTGGTGGTGGCGGACAAGCCGCACTTTCTGCCCGTGACTCCGGCGGGCGAATACGTGGAGCAGACATTGCTGCGGCGGCTGATCCGTCGCCTGGATAACCCGCATCTGGTGCCTTTGCATCGCATTGACCGGCATACGGCGGGGCTGGTGCTGTTTTCAGCCAACCCTCAGAGTCGGTCGGCGTATCAATCCTTGTTTCCTGCACGCCAGATCGAAAAGCGCTATGAAGCAATCGCCCGGGCATTACCGGAACACTCCTTCCCGCTGGTTCATAAAAGTCGACTTATCGATGGCGAGCCGTTTTTTCGCATGCAAGAAGGTCCGGGCATCAGCAATACCGAGACGGCTGTCGAGGTCAGGGAAAAAAACGGTGAACTCTGGCGTTATGCGTTGTACCCGGTGACGGGCAAGAAACATCAGTTGCGAGTTCACATGACAGCCCTGGGGGCCAGCATCTGCAATGATCCGTTCTATCCGCAGGTGCTCAAGGACGTAGAAGATGACTATGCCAACCCCTTGAAGCTGTTGGCCCAGGGGCTGCGATTTGTCGATCCGGTCACGGGGCAGGAAAGAGAATTCGAAAGCACCATCACCTTACAGTGGTGATCACAGGGCTAACGACCCTGCTTTTCTTCAGCCACGAAAAAGCCCGCTTTAAAAGCGGGCTTTTCTGTATCTGGTTGTCGCCGTAAAGATTACAGATCTTTAACGGTACGGACCTGATCTTTGTTGACGCGGGTGTGCTTGCCATCCAGTTGTTCGAATTCGTAAAAGCCCGATTCTTCATCGTACTTAGGCGCGTCGACGGCCTGGATTTCTCGACCGTCATTCAAGGTGATCACTGTAGGCGATGCGCAACCGGCGAGGGTGGCAAGGCCCAGTGCGAGCATGAAAGTGGCGAGGGTCCGTTGAGTCATGGGTGTGTCTCCGAATGGGAATTCTTTTGGTTGCTGAGCTTGAGACGTATACAACGCGCGCAAGTTCCTTCGCGTGTCAGTCTGACACAGTGTGGTGTGTGCTTAACAGTTCAGGCGTATTAAGATTGGCCAGGCGGGGGTCGTTATCCGGGCATTGCAGGGCTGTGGCGCCCAGCTTGCGCATAAGGCGACCCGGGCTGCGCTCGCCTTCGTTCCAGGCAGTCTCGAAAGCCGCTGAAAGGGCGACGGGAATCATGCACAGCAAGGGTTCCCAATGTTCACCATGGCGCAGCATCAGCGGTTTGTCCGGATGCTGCCCGGCAGTTTCACGCATGTTCTGGAGCAGCGCGGCATCGATGCGTGGCACATCGCAAGGCAGCACAAGTAAGCAGGCGTGACGGGCGGCCTTCAGGCCAGCGCGAATACCCGCCAACGGCCCCGGAAAGTCGCCTTCGTCGTCATGGACCAACTGATCCGCATAAGGCGCATATTTTTCCGGGTTTCTGTTGCAGGAGATGATCAGGTCATCACTCAGCGGGCGCGTCTTGCGGTGCAGATGCGCGATCAGCGGTTCGCCGTGCCAATCCAGC
The DNA here is from genome assembly GCF_056279485.1 of Pseudomonas sp. TE12508. Lineage (NCBI taxonomy): Bacteria > Pseudomonadati > Pseudomonadota > Gammaproteobacteria > Pseudomonadales > Pseudomonadaceae > Pseudomonas > Pseudomonas sp. TE12508. The sequence continues at coordinate 106,111 of NZ_JBWCCN010000020.1, forward strand.
AATCCCTTGTCCTGACCGCCCATGCGTTGGCCGCGACCGCCGGCCAGGAGCAGAATGGAGCAAGGTGCCAGAGGTGTATTCGAGGTCATCGCACTTCTCCATGAGGGCGGCGAAAAAATGAGGCGCTGTGATATAACACCGGGCTGTTTCTCCTACAACTGGACGAGCCTATGAAAGCCAAGGCTGATGTACCTTTCGCACCGCTCAACATCGCGGTGCTGACTGTCAGCGATACCCGTACCCTGGAAACCGATACCTCAGGCCAGGTCTTCGTCGACCGTTTGAGCGCTGCCGGTCATAACCTGGCGGCCCGTGTATTGCTTAAAGATGACCTCTACAAAATTCGCGCGCAAGTCGCCAACTGGATTGCTGATGAGGTCGTGCAAGTGGTGCTGATCACCGGCGGTACCGGGTTCACCGGTCGCGACAGCACGCCCGAAGCCGTGAGTTGCCTGCTGGATAAACAGGTCGATGGTTTTGGTGAATTGTTCCGGCAGATATCGGTAGCGGATATCGGCACCTCGACGGTTCAGTCCCGGGCTTTGGCCGGTCTGGCCAATGGCACGCTGGTGTGCTGCTTGCCGGGCTCGACCAACGCGGTGCGCACCGGTTGGGACGGTATTCTCGCCGAGCAACTGGATTCTCGTCACCGTCCGTGCAATTTCGTGGCCCATCTGAAACAGGCGGCACCCTGTGAAACCCGCGGGTAAGCCAGGCAAGACAGGCAGTCTGATGGCTGTCGAGGTGGCACTGGCGCGTTTACTGGAAATGGCCGACGCCTCGAAGATTCGTGAGCACGAACGCTTGCCGTTGGCGCAGGTTCAGGGGCGTGTACTGGCTGCTGACCTGGTCTCGACACTTGATTTGCCGCCTTGGCCCAACAGTGCCATGGACGGTTATGCCTTGCGCCTGGCCGACTGGACGGGAGAGCCGTTGGTGGTCAGTCAGAAGATTTTTGCAGGCCAGGCCCCGGAGCCCTTGAAGCCAGGTACTTGTGCGCGGATCTTCACTGGCGCGCCTGTGCCCGCCGGTGCCGACTGTGTCGAGATGCAGGAGAACGCCGAGGTTCAGGCGGATGAGCGAGTACGTTTCACCGAAACCATGACCCCAGGAAAGAACATCCGTCCACAAGGTCAGGAAGCCACCGTCGGTGAGCTGATCCTGCCCGCCGGAACGCGTCTAGGGCCTATTGAACAGGGGCTGGCGGCATCGCTGGGATGCGCTGAGCTGGACGTGGTTCGCAAGGTTCGTGTTGCGGTCTTGTCTACCGGTGATGAGTTGATTGAGCCTGGTCAGGCCCTTGGGCCAGGACAGATCTACAACAGTAATCGAGTGTTGCTTTGCAGCTGGTTGCAGCGGTTAGGTTGTGAGGTGATCGACGCCGGTATTCTTCCCGATGATTTAGCGACCACTCGTGCCCGCCTCGGTGAGTTGAAGGATGTCGACCTGATTCTCTCGACCGGTGGCGTATCGGTGGGAGAGGCCGACTTTCTGGGCATTGCCTTGCGGGAAGAGGGCGAATTGACGCTGTGGAAGCTTGCCATCAAACCAGGCAAGCCGCTGACGTTCGGGCATTTTCGCGGCGTGCCTGTGATCGGTTTACCCGGCAATCCGGCGTCTACCCTGGTGACTTTTGCTCTGTTGGCAAGGCCCTACCTTTTGCGCCGCCAAGGCGTAAAAGAAGTTGAGCCCCTGAAGTTTCAGGTGCCAGCAGGGTTTGTCTGGCCAAAGGCTGGTAACCGACGAGAGTACTTGCGCGGACGTCTGGAGAATGGCCGGGCAATCATCTACAGGAATCAGAGCTCTGGCGTACTGCGCAGTGCTGCCTGGGCTGACGGTCTGGTTGAAGTGCTGGAGGACCGTACGCTGATTGAGGGTGATTGGGTGAGCTTCATCCCGCTGAGTGAAGTCTTGAGCTGATACAGGCACTGGTTTTGCCCCGCAAGCCCGGTTGATCGCATCGGGCTTGCGTGCGTGACCATTTCTTAATGTGCCAGAAGTGTCACGACCTGATCGAAGCGGCTGTTGGCGATCCAGGCCAGAAGACCCAGGATCACGGCTGTTGCGCCAGCTGAATAGGCAAGCCTGTGTTTGATGGATTTGACGTCACCCCGGACTTCATCCATGTCTCTGCGGATGTACTTGAGGTGTGTCTCCAGTTCAATGACGCGAGGTTCCATGTCCACTTCTCCGGCGTGCTTTGCGCTGTTTTTGAGTTCAGCCTGATGATTGGCGCGATTTTCTGCGAACGGCGCGACTGGAGTTACCGGTAGTCTGAGGTCATGGCTTTGCATGGACTAACTGGCTCCTTGCGTTAAAACCATTCAGGTGATCGATGCCGTTGTTGCTTGCGCTTTTTGAGGCCCTTAAGGGGGTTTCATTCATTGTTTCACGTCCCTGTGTAATTAACGGGTGATAACTGATAACCGAGATCCAACGGTGTACCAATTGTTCGGATGGGTCAATTGAGCCGATTCCTCATGTTTTGTACGAAAAAATACCGCTCTGTAGGACTCACGTTTCCTTCCCTTGGAAATAATTGAAATCCAGTCGACTTTTATCAGGGGCTGCGAGGTCAACATATCCCATGGAATTGCTGATATGGGAGTGGCAAAAATGAGCGAGCGCAAGGCACTGTTGATTCTGCATGGCAAGCAGGCACTCAATGAGGAGGTCCGTGCAGCCGTCGAAGGCAAGCGCCAGCAGGGCTGGAAACTGGCTGTTCGACTGACCTGGGAGGCCGGTGATGCGCAGCGGTTGGTGGAAGAAGCGCTGACGGCAGGCTATACGCAACTGATTGCCGGCGGCGGCGACGGTACCTTGCGTGACATCGCTGAAGCCATGGCGGCGCATTCGACGCAGGCCAGCCTGGTACTTTTGCCCTTGGGCACCGCCAATGATTTTGCTCGCGCTGCCGGTGTGCCTCTGGAGCCCGCTCAGGCGTTGGATCTTCTGGAGGCTGTCCCGCGAACCATTGATCTGGGAGAAGTCGGCGGTCAGGTTTTCCTGAACATGGCCACTGGCGGCTTTGGCAGTCAGGTCACGGCCAATACCTCCGAAGATCTGAAAAAAATTCTTGGCGGCGCCGCTTATCTCTTCACGGGGTTATCGCGCTTCAGTGAGTTGCATGCGGCCTATGGCGAGTTGCAGGGGCCGGATTTTCACTGGCGCGGCGAATTGCTGGCATTGGGCATTGGTAATGGTCGACAGGCTGGCGGTGGTCATGTGTTGTGCCCGCAGGCGCTGGCTGACGATGGTCTGCTGGATATCAGCATTTTGCCCGCGCCACAGGAAGTGGTCGGTACCTTGAAAGATTTGCTGGCCGATGGCTTTGGCATCGACAACATGTTTGTGCGAGCTCGCTTGCCGTGGGTCGAGATCAAAGTCTCGGAGGGCCTTTATATCAACCTTGATGGTGAACCTCTGGAGGGCGATAGTCTGCGTTTCTCGGCGCGCCCGGCGGCATTGCGGGTGCATTTGCCCGAGGGCTCGCCGCTATTGAGTGTCTCGAATCCAGCTAATCGTCCAGACTGATGATTTGCTCGCGCACGGCGAACAGCACCAGGCCGGCCACATCGTAGATCTGCAAGCGTTTCATGATCTGCGAGCGGTGGGTTTCGACAGTCTTGATGCTCAGGCCCAGGCCATTGGCGATTTCCCGGGTTGATTTTCCGCGAACAATCAGCCGCAGGATTTCCAGCTGACGTGCCGTCAGATTGTGCGAGTCCTGGGTTTGCGTCTGATTTTTCTGGGTTCGGGTCAGCGCCTGGTTGATGACGGTATGGGCAATGGCCGGGCTCAGGTAGCGTTCGTTATTGCGCAAGGCATCCAGGGCATGTTCGAGTTCGGTGGCCGTGGTGTCCTTGAGCAGGTAGCCATGAGCCCCTGATTCCAGGGCCTGCATGATAAGCGCCGGGTCGGTGTGCATCGACAGGATGAGCACTTTGCACTGCGGGCGTACGCGCTTGAGTCGCTGCAAGGCTTCAAGACCACTGGTTTCCTTCATGGAAATATCCAGCAGAATGATGTCCGGGGACAGCTGCTCGACCATCTCAACTAACAGCGAGCCGTCATTGGCCTCCCCGATTACCGCATAGCCGGGAATATCCAGCACCAGGGCGCGCACGCCAGCCCTGATAAGCGAGTGGTCATCCACCAGAAGTAAGTTACAAGTCAACGCATAACCTTATTCGTACTGGCCCGTTCTAGCGCACGCGGCGCCCAGGGGAAGAGTGCTTCGATTTGAGTGCCTTTGCCCGGCTCGCTGGTCACGGTCAGTGTGCCACCTAACTGATCGATCCGTTCCGACATCCCGGCCATTCCGCGTTGCCCCTCGCGAGCGGGATCTGCCGCTGGCGCGAAACCCAGGCCGTCGTCGCTGATCAACAACGTCAGGCCTTGGGGCAGGCGTTGCAGGCGAACCAACAAATTACTGGCCTCGGCGTGACGCAGTATATTGGTAACCGCTTCTTGGGTGATGCGAAAGGCTGCCACCGCCATTTCCTCCGGTATGCCCGTCAGGCGTTGATGGCATTCCAGGCTCCAGTGCACGGAGGTATTGGCCAGGGTCCTGAGCAAATGTGCACGCAGGCTGGCTTCCAGCCCGAGACTGGCCAGTTGCCGCGGATTCAGGATGGCCGACACATCTCGCACCTTGGTGAGTGTTTCGTCCAGCGTTTCGCACAGTACCGAACACTGACCCTGCAGTTCTTCGGGCATTCGACGTTTGAGCCATTCACTTTGAAGTTTCGCGGCGGTCAGCAATTGACCGATGTCATCATGCAGCTCCCGACTGAGCCGGTGGCGTTCGTTTTCTTGCACTTGCAGCAGACGGTCAGCCAGTTCTTGAGGTTGAAACTTTATCGATTTGCGCGAGAGACAATGCCCCACCCAGACACAGGTCAGCGCCGCACCATTGAGCACCAGTAGACTCCCCGGCAGAGGCATGGACAAGCTATAGACCAGCAGGCTGCCAAGCGCCGAGCAGATGCACAGTAAAAGCGTAAACCGGCGCGCGTTTTTTCGGGAGGGTGGCCACAGGGTATTTGACTTGAGGCTGGCGTACATAGCGGATGGAGCCAATGGATGTTCGCTGCGGGCAGACCGGCCGTAAGGACTGACGGGTCTGTGTGTGGAAATCGTTGTGTGAGGTCGGCTTCAATGGCTGCGGTGCAGTGCTCGAAATACAGACTTCAATGTGCTCGTCTGGAGTCACTCTGTCATTAATGGACGTCAATTAATGGTCGGCATAATAACACTTAAGATACCGTTGGTCGCGCTCGGTATATAACTCTATACAGTCAGGAAATATGGTTTTTGGACGATGGTTCCATAATGGAAAAACTGTCGAGTTTTATCGTAGGAATATATCGATTGCCAGGCATTTTGTTTTTATTGCCCACTATCTGAAGTCGAGACAGGGATAACTATCTCGTACTGTCTTCGACGCAATGACCCATTCAATTGCGGCATGAGCGCATAAAGTTATAGGGCGGCGTCATGGCAATAGAAAAGCACAACACGGCCAGGGCTGATGTTTTTAAGCTTGCCGTTCCGAGAACGAAACCAACCTGAAGGGTCTGGCATGGCTGGGCGGCTGAAACTGACTTTGTCCCACTTGAAACGCAAACGCTTCTATCAATGAGGTCTGTTCAGTGTCATCGAGACCGAGTTGGCCGGTAGTCTGATCGATGAGTTCGAGTTGCCAGGCCAATAATGTGAAGCAGTCCTTGAGCGCGTCCAGGGCTTGATCGTGCAGGTCCATGTGGTTCTGCGCGCAGCTCAGTAATCCATGGATATGCAGCGAGAACTCCGAGACCGCCGCCAGTGCCAAGGCATCGGCCTTGCTGGACAGCTTGAGAAGGGTGCTGAGCATGCAATCGATGGCGTCCTTGTCATTGCTGATCAGTTGCAAATGACTCAGGCATTCCTCGGATTTGGCCAAGAGTGTTTCAGCCTCAACGAGAAATTCCGGAAATCGCTGAGCCCACTCTTTGGTGTCGTTCGGCATGCTTATCTCCACAACGTCGTGTCAGATGAGGGAATGTCGTGTGTGCCGACGAGAACCATATGTGTCCCCGTGCTGCCAAGCCTTCGTGATATCGCGCTCCGGCAGGTTTGAGCGCCGGCAGGGGAACTCGAGAGGGTGGATGGCCACTGACCTGCAATCGCACACAAAAGCCTGACTCCATTCATGCAATGAGAATGGCGTCACATTAATGGCTATTGGATATTGCGAATATCAGGTTGGGCCTGATTGTTACTAGGGGAATCCCTTACGCAGGGGAACCTAACGTGCAAACCGAGGTCGCGCCGCAGGGAAGGAAGCAGATGAAAATCACGGAGCCAGTAAAGCATGATGTTAATGTGACATCAACGCCTGAGCCTGGCATTTTGTCTGGGGGTCAAGGTCCGGCAAAAACAGCCGATAACTCCCTTTAGTGAATTCATCAGAACAAGCCCAGGAGTCATTAATGGCCGGCATTCTCGACACGGTAGACCAACGCACGCAACTAGTGGGTGAGAATCGCCTGGAAATTCTCATGTTTCGGCTGGCCGGACGGCAATTGTTTGCGATCAACGTCTTCAAGGTTCAGGAAGTGCTTCAGCTGCCGAAGCTGACCCTGATGCCGCAACGCCATCCCTTTGTTTGCGGCGTGGTCAACCTGCGTGGCCAGACGCTGCCGGTGATCGACCTGTCCCAGGCCATCGGCATGCGCCCGTTGGTGCCAAGTCCCACCAGTACCATTATTGTCACCGAGTACAACCGCTCGGTGCAGGCGTTCCTGGTCGGTGGCGTGGACCGCATCGTCAACATGAACTGGGAAGCCATTTTGCCGCCGCCGGCCAGTGCCGGTCGCCAGCATTACCTGACCGCCATCAGCAAGGTCGATGATCAGTTGGTGGAAATCATCGACGTCGAGAAAGTCCTGGCGGAGATCGTTCCGTACAACGCCAAGGTATCGCGCGACAAACTCGACGATCCGGTGCTGGAGCGTGCCCGTGGCCGTGAAGTGTTGCTGGTGGATGACTCTAACGTGGCCTTGTCGCAATTGCGCGACACGTTGGGTCAGTTGGGCGTGAAGATGCACATTGCCAGCGATGGCTTGAAGGCGCTGAACATGCTCAAGGCCTGGGCCGATACGGGCGAAGTCATGACCGACAAGCTGCTGATGATCTTCACCGATGCGGAAATGCCGGAGATGGATGGCTATCGCCTGACCACCGAAATCCGTAATGACCCCCGTTTGCGTGGCCTTTATGTGGTCTTGCACACCTCGCTGTCGGGCAGCTTCAACGACTCGATGGTGAAGAAGGTCGGTTGCGACAACTTCCTCTCCAAATTCCAGCCCGACAAACTCGTCGACGTAGTGCGCCAGCGCCTGATGCTCGACGCAGTACCGACAAGTTAAGCCCCGGCGCATTCTTTGTAGCAGCTGGCATTACAGCTTAATTTAGCGGCATTAGGACAAGCCCCCTCGCCACGGGGCCTTTGATTCGGCAATCAAGCTCGTATAGGGTGGCGTTTTTACCCACCAGGGAGCTGGCCATGCGTCTGAGCGCGCTTTATCGTTTTCCATTGAAATCCGGCAAGGGCGAGACCCTCAATCAGGTCCGCCTGGACAAGCTGGGACTGGACGGTGATCGACGCTGGATGCTGGTGGACGAGGCCAGTGGGCGCTTTCTGACCCAACGCGCGGTCGCGAAAATGAGTCAGCTGTCGGCGTTGTGGAATGCCGACGGCGGCTTGACCCTCAGTGCCCCGGGCCATTCACCGATCGATATTGCCTTGCCTGACGGCGATGCCGATCTGCGTGGGGTGACCATCTGGCGCGACACTTTGCGCGTTCCCGATGCCGGCGATGCGGCGGGTGCCTGGGTCAGTGAGTTTATCGGCAAGCCGACGCGTCTGGTGCAAGTGCCGCTTGATCGCGCGCGGATCACCCAGGCCGGCTATGGCAAGGACGATGATCAGGTGGCTTTTGCCGATGGCTTTCCGTTATTGCTGATTGGTCAGGCGTCGCTGGAAGACTTGTCGAGCAAGGTCGGGCGGCCGCTGGAGATGTTGCGTTTCCGGCCCAATCTGGTGATCGAGGGCAGCGAGGCCTATGCCGAGGATGGCTGGAAGCGCATCCGCATTGGCGATGTCGAGTTCCGCGTGGTCAAGTCCTGCTCACGCTGCATTCTGACCACCATCGACCCACAGACCGGCGAACGCAGCGAAGATCGTGAACCGCTGGCGACCTTGCAGAAATACCGCACCGAGGCCGACGGCGCGATGTTCGGTCAGAACCTGGTCAACGACGGCAATGGCCGGCTTGAAGTCGGCATGCCCGTGACGATCCTCGAATAAAAGCCCTTCAAAATAAAAAATGCCTGCGTCCAAGGACACGGGCATTTTTTTTGTCGCTGTGAAAACCTGGGGGTTTAGCCGCGGTATTCGCACAGGTAAGCGGTGTCGACAGCCACTTTCAGCTGGAACTTGCTGTTGGCGGGCACGTTGAACTGGCTGCCGGCGGCGAAGGTTTCCCAGGTGTCGCTGTCAGGCAGTTTGACGGTCAGGGCGCCGGACACCACGTGCATGATTTCACGCTGGCTGGTGCCGAATTCGTATTCGCCCGGTGCCATGACACCGATGGTCGCTGGACCTTCAGCGGTGCCAAAGGCGATCGACTTGACGGTGCCGTCGAAGTACTCGTTGACTTTAAACATGGGCGGTTCCTCGAAAAGGGCTAAAAAGGGCCGGCCAGTATGCACAAGGTGTCGATAGGCGTCACCTCCTGCACTCAAGGATTAGCGGGGAAAACCAGCGGTAACAAACGCGCAGTATTGCGCGCGTCTTCCAGCGCCCGATGCTGCTGACCGTTGAACTGCAGGCCCGCCAGCTGCAAGGCTCCATTAAGCCCCAGCGGGCGCTCCAGCCGACGAGCCTTGGCGAAGCGTTGCTTGAGGTTCATGTGCGGCACCCGGCTCAGGGCGCTGTCGAGTTGCAGGCGCTGCCAGTCTTGCAGCAGTTGTTTGCGGTCGTAATCGCCCCAACTGGCCCAGCCTTCCAGGCTCGCGTGATGTTGGCCGAGCCAGCGTTCGAACAACGGCCAGATGTCGGTGAGCGGCTGTGAGGCATCGATATTGGCCTGGGTGATGTGGGTCAGTTCCCGGCAAAACGGCGTCAGCAAGGGCCGGCGCAACGGGCGCACGAAGCACTGGAAGTGATCCAGTTCCTGGCCCTTGCGGTCCACGAGGGTGGCACCGATTTCGATGATTTCCATTTCCGTTACTGGCCAGCCACCCTCATCGGTGGTGGCTTCCAGATCAATGACCAACCAGTGAGGCATCGCAGGGTTCCTGGTATCCGCGTCCTGATAGGGCTTGAGCGTAGCCAAACCCGGCGGATCCGCCTAGCGGCTTATTCGACCTCTAACAAAATCTGACGATTTTTGACCTGATCACCGACCCTGACCTGCAAGCGTTTGAGTACCCCATCGATACCCGATTTGAGCGGATGCTCCATTTTCATTGCTTCGAGCACCACCAATAGCTGACCTTTGCTGACCGGGCTGCCCTCACTGACCAGTACATCGACGATCGCCCCGTCCATCGGCGCCTTGAGCGTGCCGGAACTGACACTGGCCTGGCCGCTGACCAGCGCCTGGGTCCGATCCATCAGCCGCAGGCTGCCGGGGCGCGTGAACAACCACAGTTGCCCGGCCTCGAGGCGGTAGGCATGGCGTTGGCGAATGCCGTCGATTTCCAGGGTGGCCCAGTGTCCGTCGCATCCGATGACCTTCAGTTCGAGGGCGCGAGCGCCGATCTGAGCACGGTAGGGTTTGCCAGGTTCAGCGTTCAATTCCACCGGCCAGTCCTGATCCTCCAGGCCGATTCGGTAGTGCAAAGGCACGCTGGCGTTGTTGCGCCAACCGGCCAGCGGGGTGCGGTGAGCCTGCGCTGAAGCCTGATAAAACAGCGCCGCAGCGATGGCCAGTTCTTCGGCACTCGGCAAATGGGGATGCAGGCAGGGATGATCGGCGAAGTGCGTGGGGATGAACCCGGTGCTGAACTCGCCGCTGATGAACTGCGGATGTTCCAGCAGGCTGGCGAGCAAGCGCTGATTGCTTTGCACGCCCAGCAACACGCTGTCTTGTACGGCCCGCAGCAACTTGCGCCGGGCTTCTTCGCGGGTGGTGCCGTGGGCGATGAGCTTGCCCAGCATCGGGTCATAAAACGGACTGACAGACTGACCTTCGATCAAGCCATGGTCGATCCGCACACCGCCCAGCAACGCGGGTTCCCAGGCTGCGATTCGCCCGGTTTGCGGCAGAAATCCCTGGGCTGGATCTTCGGCGTACAGGCGCACTTCCATGGCATGGCCGTTGAGCTGCACCTGCTCCTGTTGCAACGGCAGTGGCAGTCCTTCGGCGACGTGAAACTGCCAGGCCACCAGATCGAGGCCGGTGATCAGCTCTGTCACCGGATGTTCCACCTGCAGCCGGGTGTTCATCTCCAGAAAGTAGAACTGCCCGCGAGTATCCAGCAGGAACTCCACAGTGCCGGCGCCGACGTAATTCACCGCGCGCCCCGCCTTGAGCGCCGCTTCGCCCATGGCTTTGCGCAACTCGGCGGTCATTACCGGGCAGGGCGCTTCCTCGATGATTTTCTGGTGACGGCGCTGGATCGAACAGTCGCGCTCACCGAGGTAGATCAGGTTGCCGTGTTGATCGCCGAACACCTGAACCTCGACGTGACGCGGGTCGATCAAGGCTTGCTCGAGGATCAGTTCGTCGCTGCCAAACCCATGCCGCGCCTCGGAGCGTGCGGTGCGAATCTGCTCCAGCAACTCTTCAGCGCTATGCACCAGGCGCATGCCACGACCACCGCCGCCGGCACTGGCCTTGATCATCAGCGGATAGCCGATGCGTTCGGCTTCACGGCCGAGGGTCGCGTCGTCCTGTTCGCTGCCCTGATAACCTTTGATGCAGGGCACGCCCGCTTTGATCATGGCGAGTTTCGACAGACGTTTGCTGCCCATCAGTTCAATGGCCTCGGGGCTCGGGCCGATGAAGATGATGCCGGCCTGTTGGCAGGCGCGGGCGAATGCTGCGTTTTCCGAGAGGAAGCCGTAACCGGGGTGGATCGCATCGGCACCGGTGCGCCGGGCGGCGTCGATGATTGCCGGGATGTTCAGGTAAGACTGCTGCACCGGGGCCGGGCCGATGTTCACGGCTTCGTCGGCCATCTGCACATGCAAGGCATCGGCGTCGGCGTCACTGAATACTGCGACGGTGCGGTAGCCCAGCGCTTGCGCGGTGCGCTGGATGCGGCAGGCGATTTCACCGCGGTTGGCGATCAGGATTTTGCTGAAGGCGGGCATGGGTTATTCCCTTTGTATTACGGTGAATGTGATGGCCCCATCGCGAGCAGGCTCGCTCCCACATTTGAAGTGCATTCCCCTGTGGGAGCCTGCTCGCGATGCTTTTAAATTGCCCAACCCGGTTTTCGCTTTTGCACAAAGGCCATCGTCCCCTCGATCCCTTCATCCCCGGTCACTGCTTCGCTGAACCACTCGGCCGCCTGATCCAGCAGGCCATCCGAAAGTTGCACCGCACTCGCCAGCAAGAGTTTTTTGGTCGCTGCATTCGCCCCCGGAGCACAACACAACACATGGGCCAGCACTTCATCGAGGCGCTCGGCCAAGGCTTGCGGGTCATGCTCGACAAAATGCACCAATCCCATCCGCCGGGCCTGGGTGCCATCGAACCGTGCGGCGGTCAGGGCCAGTCGGCGGGCCTGGGTCAGGCCGATGCGCTGCACCACGAACGGTGCGATCTGCGCCGGCAACAGGCCGAGGCTGGTTTCCGGCAGGCCGAATTGCGCCTGATGATCGGCCATGGCTATGTCACTGACGCAGGCAAGGCCGAAGCCGCCGCCAAGCACCGCCCCTTGCAGCACCGTGATGACCACTTGCGGCGCGTGCTGGGTTTCTTCCAGCAGGGCGCCGAACGCACGGTTCAATTCGCGGTAGGCGGTCGCGCCTTGAGCGCGGGCATTGGCCATGTCCTTGATGTCGGCACCGGCACAAAAATGCCCGCCGGCACCGCCGATCACCAACGCGCGAACCTGCCGGTCATCGCGCACCGCCGCCAGCACCGCGCGTAGCTCGGCGACCATTTGCAGGCTCATGGCGTTGCGACTGTCGGGGCGATTGAGGGTGATGTGCAGGACGCCGTTATGCCGTTCGAGCAACAGAGTCTGGCAAACGGGAAGGGTGTTCATTTCTTTTTCCCCGGCAGGATGCCCATGAGTTTGCAGATGATCCCCAGCATGATTTCGTCGGCACCGCCGCCGATCGACACCAGCCGCACGTCGCGGTAAGCCCGCGCCACCGGGTTGTCCCACATGAAGCCCATGCCGCCCCAATATTGCAGGCAACTGTCGCTGACTTCCCGGCCCAGTCGCCCGGCCTTGAGTTTGGCCATGGACGCCAGACGGGTGACGTCCTGGCCTTTGATGTATTGCTCGGTGGCCTGATAGACCAGCGCCCGCAGGCATTCGATTTCGGTTTGCAGTTCGGCCAGGCGGAAATGGATGACTTGATTATCGATCAGCGCATTGCCGAAGGTCTTGCGCTCCTTGCAATACTCGATGGTGCTGTCGACGCAATACTCCAGGCCTTTGATCATGTTCGCCGCGCCGAACAATCGTTCTTCCTGGAACTGCAGCATCTGCATCATGAACCCCGCGCCTTCGTGGCCAATGCGGTTGCGTTGCGGCACGCGCACGTTGTCGAAAAACACCTGGGCGGTTTCCGAGCTGCGCATGCCGAGTTTGTCCAGGTGCGAGCTGAGGCTGATGCCGGGGCTGTTCATTGGCACCATGATCAGCGACTTGTTGATGTGCGGTTTGTCGTCCGAGGTGTTGGCCAGCAGGCAGATGAAGTCGGCGCTCGGCGAGTTGGTGATCCACATCTTGCTGCCGTTGATCACATAGTCGTCGCCGTCCTTGCGGGCGGTGGTTTTCAAACCTGCTACGTCGGAGCCGGCACCGACTTCAGAGACGCCAATGCAGCCAACCTGCTCGCCGGTGATCGCGGGGCGGAGGAATTCTTCGCGCAGTTCATCGGAGCCGAAACGCGCCAGGGCCGGGGTGCACATGTCGGTCTGCACGCCGATGGACATCGGAATACCGCCGCAATGAATGGTGCCGAACTCTTCGGCGGCCACAATCGAATAGCTGTAGTCGAGCCCCATGCCGCCGAATTTTTCCGGTTTGGAAATCCCCAGCAGACCGAGGTCGCCCGCCTTGCGGAAGATCTCATGGATCGGAAAGCGCCCAGCCTTTTCCCATTCCTCGACATGAGGATTGATCTCGTGATCGACGAATTGGCGGACGGTGCGGCGCAGTGCTTCGTGTTCCTGGGTGAAGATCATTTTTTATTGTTCTCCTGTGATCGTTCCCACGCTCTGCGTGGGAATGCAGCCTTAGACGCACCGCGTCATCAAAAACGGGCTACGCCGAAACTGTTGGATTGCAGCGAACGAACTTCGGCCTCATGGCAGATGTCCAGCAAATACCCGAGCAACGTGCGGGTGTCCCGCGGATCGATCAGCCCGTCGTCCCATAGATTGGCGCTGCCATACAACGCTGTGGACTGGCTGTCGAGCTTCTGCGCGGTGACTTGTTCCAGCATGTCGAGCATTTTCGGATCGGGCACTAACCCGTCTTTGAGCTGCTTGGCTTCGGTGACGATCCGCAACACTTTGCCGGCCTGAGCGCCGCCCATCACCGCGGTGCGGCTGTTGGGCCAGGCGAAGATGAAGCGCGGGTCGAGGCCACGACCGCACATCGCGTAGTTGCCAGCGCCGTAGGAACCGCCGACGACGATCGTCAGTTTGGGCACTCGGGCATTGGCCACCGCTTGAATCATTTTCGCGCCGTGCTTGATCACGCCTTGTTGTTCCGACTCGGTGCCGACCATGAAACCGGTGGTGTTGTGGAAAAACAGCAGGGGCGTCTGGCTCTGGTCGCAGAGCTGAATGAACTGTGCAGCCTTGCTCGCACCTTTGGGCGTAATCGGGCCGTTGTTGCCGATGAAGCCGCAGGCTCGACCCTGAATCTGCAAATGCCCGCAGATTGTTTGCTGGTCGAACTCGCCCTTGAATTCGAGGAAGTTCGAAGCGTCGGCAATCCGGGCGATGATTTCGCGCACGTCGTAGGGCTTTTTCGGGTCATCCGGGATCAGTCCCAGCAGTTCGTCGATGGGGTAGAGCGGTTCTTCCCACCGACGTTCGGGTAACCATGGCAACTGATCGTTCCACGGCAACAGGCTCATGATCTCGCGCACCTGGCGCAGGCCATCAGCATCGTTCTCGGCCAGGTATTCGGCGGTGCCGGCGGTTTGCGCGTGCATCTGGGCGCCGCCCAGTTCTTCATCGGTAGCGACTTCACCGGTGGCGGCCTTGAGCAGCGGCGGCCCGGCAAGAAACAGCTTGGCTTTGCCGCGCACCACCACCACGTAATCCGACAACCCGGGCTGATAAGCACCGCCCGCGGTGGCCGAGCCATGGACCACGGTGATTTGCGGCAAGCCCATGGCCGACATCCGCGCCTGATTGGCAAAGCTGCGCGCGCCTTCGACGAAAATCTCCGCCGCGTAATTGAGGTTGGCGCCCCCGCTCTCCGCGAGGGTGATCACCGGCAGTTTGTTTTCCATGGCGATCTGTTGCAGGCGCAGGGACTTTTTCAAACCGCTGGGGGAAATGGTTCCACCCTTGATCGCGCTGTTGTTCGCCACCACCAAAACCCGCACGCCCGACACGTAACCGATCCCGGCGATCAAACCGCCGCCGGCCGAGCTGCCGTCCTTGTCGTCGTGCAGCTTGTAGCCGGCCAGGCTCGCCAGTTCGAGGAACGGCGCGCCGGGATCAAGCAGCAAGTTAAGTCGCTCCCGGGGCAGCAGTTGCCCGCGCTTGTCGAACCTGGGCTTGGCTTCGGCGGCTTTGCTCAGCAGGTTCTGTTCGAGCTGGCGGACCTGCTCGATGCCGGCCAGCATGGCCGCACGGTTACGGGCGAACGATTCGCTGAACGGATCTATCTGGGACTGGATGACCGGCATGGTTATTCCTTGTCCTTGAGCTCGTCTGGCTTGGAGACGTCTGGTTTGGACGCGTCGGGTCTGAGTACTTCGGGTAAATAGGCGCGGTGAAAGCCGTTGTACGAATGACTGTTCTGCGCCTTGTGCATTGGCCAGGCCCGCCCGCCGAGGCTGGCGGCGCCGTCGATGCGCAACGTGCTGCCGCTGACAAAAGCGGCTGCCGGGCTGAGCAGGAAAACAATCGCCGCGCTGATTTCCGATTCGGTGCCGATGCGCTTGAGCGGTACGTGTTCGCACAGGGTCGGGATTACGGCCCGGAACGCACCTTCGTAGGTGTCCATGCCGCTGGAAGCGACCCAGCCCGGCGCGACGGCGTTGACCCGCACGCCGGCATAGCCCCATTCAAACGCAGCGGTCTTGGTGAAGTTGTCCATGCCCGAGCGCGCCGCGCCCGAGTGACCCATGCCGGGCATGCCGCCCCACATGTCGGCGAGCATGTTGACGATGGCGCCGCCGTGCTTGCTCATGGACTGATTGAACACCTCGCGGGCCATCAGAAAACCACCCACCAGGTTGGTGCGCAGTATGGTTTCGAACCCTTTCTGATTGATCGACGCCAGGGGCGAGGGGTACTGCCCGCCGGCATTGTTGACCAGCCCATGAATCGGCCCGTGTTTGCGGATCAATTCGCTGACCAATTGCGTGACGGCGTCTTCATCGCGGATATCGCAGACCTGCCAACTGACTTTCCCCCCGTCTTCGATGATTTCGGCGGTGACCTTTTTCAGTTTTTCGGCATTACGCCCCACCAGCAGCACCTGCGCACCGAGGGCTGCGAGCTCGTGGGCGGTGCAACGGCCGATACCGCTGCCGCCACCGGTAACGATGATGTTTTGGCCAGCGAACAGGTCGGGTTTGTAAATCGAGTCATAAGCCATGGCGACGGTTTCCTCTAGTTGACCTGATCGGCGATGCGCCGAGGCACCGGAATCTGGATCTCCAGCAGTTGTTGGGCGAACGCCTTGCCTTGCGGATCGATCCGCAGGCTGGCCACGCCACCGCCGCCGAGTGCGTTCTCCAGAAGAAAATTAAAGCTCTGAGTGCCGGGTAAATACCAGCGTTCGACACGCCCGTGGATCGGGTCGAGGACATGGCTCATCCAGTCGACCATCACCTCAGGTGTCAGCGCTTCGGCGATCCATGGCAGGTAGTCGGGATGGCGGGCCATGACGCCGATGTTGCTGTGATTGCCCTTGTCGCCTGAGCGCGCCACGGCGAGTTTGATCAGGGCCACGCTGGCGTCGGCGCGCTCGGTGGGTTGGGGCGGATCGAACGGTAGCGGCAAGTCAGCCGGGTCGAGTACATCGAGGGCGGGCAGGGCGCAGGGGTGGCGCTCACCGGCGAGGTCGATTTGCAGGGTGCAGGCCGTTTTGTCGATCAGGAATGAAAACAGCCGAATCAGCGGGTACACCGTCGGCCGCCCGCCGACGATCCCGGTCAACCCTGGCGCCATGCCGGTGGCGGCTTGGGCGATTTCCCGGGAAAACAGAATCAAGGCCTGTTTGCTTGGGTGGCGCACTGCGAGTTTGATCACCACTTCGCGGCTGTCCTGGCGCTGGCCGTGGGGGCCATAAGTCGCTTCGCTGCCCAGCAGTTCGATGTTCACTTCGCTGTAGGGCGCCCAGCCGCGCTGGCTGAACATTTCCGAGGTCTTGTTGATGATCGCCTGGCTGACCCGTCGGGCCTTGGCCACGGCATCGATCCCGGCGATCAGGCAACTGGCGGTGCAGCGGAAACCGTCCGGATACGTGGCGCTGACTTTATAGTGATCGGTCGGCGGCAAGCCTTTTGCGCCATGCACCTGTACCGCGTTTTTGCCTTGTTGCACGAGTTTGACCTGACTGAAATCGCATACCACGTCGGGCAGCAAATAGGCCTGCGGGTCGCCGATTTCATAAAGCATCTGCTCGCCAACGGTCAGGGGCGTAACCAGGCCGCCGGAACCATCGGGTTTGCTGACGATAAACTGGCCGTCGGCGCCGACTTCGACGATCGGAAAACCGATGTGTTCGTAGTCGGGCACGTCGCGCCAATCGGTGAAATTGCCGCCGGTGCACTGGGCGCCACATTCAATGAGATGCCCGGCCAATGCAGCCTGGGCGAGTTTGTCGTAGTCGTGCCACGACCAGCCGAACTCATGCACCAGCGCGGCGCTGACCACGGCGCTGTCGACCACGCGCCCGGTAATCACAATGTCGGCGCCCAGGCGCAGGGCTTCGACGATGCCCGGCGCGCCGAGGTAGGCGTTGGTCGATACGCACATCGGCGGCAGGGGCGTACCACTGAACATCTCATGCAGGCCAAGGCTGCTCAGGTGTTTGAACTGCGGTTGCAGATCGTCACCCGATAGCACGGCAATCTTCAGCGTCACCCCGGCCTTGTCGCAAGCCGCTTGCAGGGCAGCGGCGCAAGCTTGTGGATTGACGCCGCCGGCATTGCTGATGACGCGGACCTTCTGTTCCGCGAGCTGGTTGAGGAGGGGACTGAGGACTTCGATGAAGTCGCTGGCGTAGCCGGCCCCCGGATCTTTCATCCTCGCCCCGGCCATGATCGACATCGTGATCTCGGCCAGATAATCGAACACCAGGTAGTCCAGCCGTCCGCCTTCCACCAGTTGCTCGGCGGCGGTCGAGGTGTCGCCCCAGAATGCGCTGGCGCAACCGATGCGGATTGTTTTAGGCGCAGTCAATTCCATAACCACCTCCGACAGAAGTGCTTTGAGACTACCAAGCAAGCGCTTGGTTTGTAAACGGCTGAAATATCTTCTGCCCAAGCGCTTGCTTGGTCGCCCCCGCCAGCTTAAATTGCCCGCGCAACCCCGCTGTTTTAGCGGCCAGCGGCGCAATTGATTGATCGACTGTAGGAGAGAACGGGTGGACGAGCAAAAAGCCCTGAGGGTGATGCGCGAATTGGTCGACAGCGGCCAATTGACCGACCCGGACAGCGCCCGCGGCAAACTGCTGCAAGTGGCCGCTCACCTGTTTCGCAACAAAGGTTATGAACGTACCACCGTGCGTGATCTGGCCAGTGCGGTGGGTATTCAGTCAGGCAGTATTTTTCATCACTTCAAAAGCAAGGACGAAATCCTGCGGGCAGTGATGGAGGAAACCATTCGCTACAATACCGCATTGATGCGCGCAGCCCTGGCCGAGGCCGGCAGTGTGCGCGAGCGGGTGCTGGCGCTGATTCGTTGTGAATTGCAGTCGATCATGGGCGGCAGCGGCGAGGCCATGGCGGTGCTGGTGTATGAGTGGCGTTCGCTGTCAGCAGAAGGCCAGGCGCAGGTTCTGGCGCTGCGTGATATTTATGAAAACATCTGGTTGCAGGTGCTGGGCGAAGCCAAGGACGCCGGTTTTATCCGTGGCGACGTGTTCATCACCCGCCGTTTCCTGACGGGCGCGTTGTCCTGGACCACCACCTGGTTTCGTGCCGATGGCAGCATGAGCCTCGATCAATTGGCCGATGAGGCGTTGATTCTGGTGCTTGAAGAACGGCAGTGAGCCGTCTATCTCGACAAGAAACTGGCTAAGTTGGCGAAACCGCCTAGCTTGAATGCATTGATGGATTTTTTTTTTCGGGGAGTAGGCTGTTTTGATGTCTTCGCCAATTCGGACAGCGTCTCGGCTTTTGCTGGCGGCGCTTGCAGTGTGCTGCGTGTTGCCGTCTCAGGCTGCGCAACAGGTGCGGGTCGGTGCCGCGCATTTTCCACCCTATACCGTGCGCCCGGAGTCCGGTGCCGACACCGGTCTGTTGCCGCAACTGGTGGAAGCGCTGAATCAGTTGCAAACCGACTATCAGTTTGTGCTGGTGCCCACCTCCATTCCCCGGCGTTTCAATGACTTCAAGGAAGGCCGGGTCGATATGGCGATTTTCGAGAACCCGGACTGGGGCTGGAAGGACATTGCGCATACCCTTGTCGACATGGGCCTGGAAGATGCAGAAATCTTTGTCGCGCAGAAGCAACCCGGTCGCGATGAGAATTACTTCAAGGACCTGACGGGCAAGCGTCTGGCGCTGTACAGCGGCTATCACTACGAGTTTGCCAGTTTCAATGCCGATCCCAAGTATCTGGCCGAAACCTATAAGGCCACGCTGACTTATTCCCACGACAGCAACCTGCTGATGGTGCTGCGTGGACGAGCGGACATTGCCTTGGTGACACGTTCCTACCTGAGCGATTACCTGCTGCGTAACGAGAAAGTCGGCGAGCAATTGCTGGTGTCGCAGCGCATCGATCAGGTCTATCACCATTACGCGCTGATTCGCCCGCAGGCGCCGATTACCGGTGAAGCATTTGGCAAGTTGCTGCAAGGCCTGCGAAACAATGGCCAGATGCTGAAGATTTTCGACCCTTACAAGATTGCCCTGGTGCCGGTGGGCAAACCCTGAAGGAGACAGTTTCTGAGTTCAGGGGGGGAGCAGACGACCGTTCATCGACTAATCGTGTTCTGCTGTTCGAACGGTCAGACTGACAGTAGACGCTTCGCCCAACGTGGTCTTAGCTCCTTTCCTGTGTCCGACCCCATGGAGGGGTTGGCTCTCATCCAGAAAGGATTTCTGCCATGACAACCCCCTCATTGGTTTCTCTCTCCTGCGTTCCTTCTCCTGTGGTGGCGCAAGCTGTCGACAATGTACTCATTCTGAAAAAGCCTGATGATTCGGCCGGTGTCACGGTCGAGGTGGCGCGTTGGCCGTTCATGGTGGTCAATCAAAAGGCGACGTTGCATGTCTGCGGTCAACAACCCGACGGCTCGCCAGTGATGCTGCGAGTGGCCGACGCCGAGCCCGTCACGCAGCAAGAGTTCACGGAAGGCTGGCGTCGGAATATTGCCTGGGCGTATTTGCAGAACCTCAAAGACCACAGCCATCTCTCGTTTGTTTTTCAGGCCGAGCTGGATGGAGGCAACTGTGCTTGCCCGGCACTGTTCCCGCCATTGTGTCTTGAGGTTCGGGCGCCTTTCGATGACACAACGACCTTCTCGGCAACAGACGGCACCAATAACTGGAATGGCTGGATGAGGGGGGAGGCTGCGACTGATCCACGGGATCTCACCATCACCAAAGATGGGGATATCTACGTATTATTCGACAACACCTACACCAACAACTCTGCCGGGACAGTGTTGAAAAAGACCTTTCAGAAGCTGGAGGTGGGGCGGTCCTATGAGTTCGGGTTGACCGTGCGCAGGTGGAACAACAGCTATTCAGTTCCAGTGCTGTCACTCAACAGCGGATCGCAAGTCATTGCACCCGCGACGGAAATTTCATCAACGGCCTGGGCGCCGCTCAAAGGCACTTTTACCGCGAGCGCGTCACAGATGGAGTTGCAGATCGTTAACCATGTCGCCACCGGAAACGGGAATGACTATGCCTTCCGCGAAATCTGGGTCAGGTCGATCTAGCGCCTGCACAACGTCAATGGCCTGGAACTGACCCAGGCTATGCATGCCACCGCGAACGCTGATTAAGGTTCGCGGTGTTTTTCGTTAAATTTCCATGCCTGGCTCACGTCCCTCAGTTAACTGTCGACGATTACCGTGAGCCCCACCCATGTCCAATCTGAATGACCTGACCACCCTGGCCTTGCCGTCAGGTAACTGTCTTGTAGCCGATGAAACCGCCAGCCGTCTGAGCCTCAGCCTGCAAGGGCAGCCGTTGATCGAACTGCGGCTGACCCGCGAGCCGGAGTTGCATCTGCGGCTGGAGGAGCGCTTCGGCCGTCCTGACGGTCAGGCATTCTGGGCGGCTTGCTATTGGCTGTTTGCCCGTGACGCGGCGTGTCAGCGTCTGACCTGGCAACTCGATGATGTGTCCACCGAAGCCTTGCTCAGCGGATTGCTGATCGCGACCGAAGTCACCGGCCAGTATCGCTGCGAACGCACGCTGTTCTGGCAATTGCCTCAGCCTTGGCTGGGTGAGTCGCGCACCGGCAGTTATCCGCAGCAAATGGTCATCAGTAGCGGCAAGCGCCATCCATTGCGTGCGGTGAAACCCCGTGGTGAGGTGTATCGACGCTTCGATGCGCGGCTCGGTGCGTGGGTTTCCCTGCGTACGGTAGAAATCGAGCATGACCTGGCGCGTTTCAACCGCTGGCAGAACAGCCCGCGGGTGGCGAGTTTCTGGCAGGAGGAGGGCAGTCTCGAGAAGCATCGTGAATACCTGAGCAAGCTCGAAGCCGACCCGCATACCTTGACGCTGATCGGCTGCTTCGATGATCAGCCGTTTGCCTATTTCGAAGCCTATTGGGCCAAGGAAGATCGCATTGCGCCGTTCTATGACGCCGGTGATTACGACCGCGGCATTCACATGCTGGTGGGCGAAGAACATCACCGCGGGCCGCACAAGGTGGCGAGCTGGCTATCGGCGCTGGTGCATTATCTGTTTCTCGATGATCCACGCACTCAACGGGTGGTCGCCGAGCCTCGCGCCGACAACGCGAAGATGATCGGGCATATGCACAATCAGTGTTTCCACTGCGAAAAAGAGTTCGACTTCCCGCACAAGCGCGCGGCGCTGATGGTGTTGGGGCGTGAGCGGTTTTTTGATCGATGTGCGTTGGCTTGATGCGTAAGGATCAAGACTTGCTTTGATCTTGAGTCAGCCATCGCGAGCAGGCTCGCTCCCACATTGAATCTCCTGTGAACACGCAATTTGTGAACACCAAAGATCGAATGTGGGAGCGAGCCTGCTCGCGATGGGGGCGCCGAGATTCAAGATATTAACGACGGGCGAAGGTATCCGCACGATTGCCCGACACCTTGCGGCAATGCACCAGCGCATCACGAATCATGAAGTTCACCAGGGTTGGCGAGACGCCGAGTTCCTTGGCGATGTCTTTTTGCGGTACGCCGTGCAGGCGATACATCTCGAAGGCGTAACGGGTGCGGCTGGGCAGCTCCGTCAGCGCATCGGCAATGTTTTCCAGGGTCGAGAAATTCATGTGCGAGGTTTCCGGCGAAGCGCCCTGAATCACCACATTCAGACCTTCCTCTTCCGGGCCCGAATACTTCTGCTCCAGCGCCTGCTTGCGGTAATGATCGATCGCCAGGTTGCGCACGATCTGGAACAGATAGCTGAGCTGCGCCTTGATTGACGACGTGATCTGCGGCGCCGATTGCAGCCGGAAGAACGCATCCTGCACCACGTCTTCGGCGCGTGATCGGCAACCGGTGATGCGGGCGGCAATCTTGACCAGAATCAGTCGGTTGTCGACGAAGGCCTGAAGTAGCGGTGAATCGCACCTGCTTGTGGATACTTGTTCCGTCATTGGAAATCACCTTGCTGCAAATAGGGTCGTGGGACGACAAGTGGGTCGGAGTCGTCCTACACATCGAGCGACAAATTAGGCTGAATGATAATGATTGTCAATTGAGAAAGAGAATTAATGCTCCACATAAGAGCAGAGTGAGAACGGCGACACGCTGACTCACCTACCTGGCTGCAAGCCTGCCGGCGCTCAAGCCTGGCGACTAATTATTTCAAGACTTCATCCGTTCTCATTGGTGAATGGTTCCGGGCGCAAGCCCCGGCCAAACCAGCATTCCCAAGCCTTGCGCGGTCGGCGAAGACCGCGTCCTGCATGCCCATGAACGGGCGTGACGTACGAAAACCGATTCCACTTGCAAGCCGAATTCAGGCAGGAAACCTCATGACCGACGCGTTCGAACTCCCTAGCACACTGGTCCAAGCCCTTCAGCGCCGCGCGGCCCTGACGCCGGACCGGGTGGCCTTGCGTTTTCTCGCCGAAACCCAGGATCAGGCTGTGGTGCTCAGTTATCGTGAGCTCGACCAACGGGCGCGAACCATTGCCGGCGCGTTGCAGGCCGAGACGTCGTTTGGCGATCGCGCGGTGTTGCTGTTTCCCAGCGGCCCGGATTACGTCGCGGCGTTTTTTGGCTGTCTGTACGCCGGCGTGATTGCGGTGCCAGCCTATCCGCCTGAATCGACCCGTCGTCATCACCAGGAACGTCTGCTGTCGATCATTAGCGATGCCGAACCACGCTTGCTATTGACCAGCGCTGACCTGCGCGACGCGTTGCTGCAAATAGACGAGGCGCCGCCGCTGCTGTGTGTCGACACCCTCGACAGCGCCTTGGCCGAACGCTGGGTTGCACCGGACTTGCAAGGCGAGCACATCGCCTTCCTGCAATACACCTCCGGTTCCACGGCGTTGCCTAAAGGCGTGCAAGTCAGTCACGGCAACCTGGTGGCCAACGAACTGCTGATTCGCCACGGATTCGGCATCGATCTGAACCCCGACGACGTGATCGTCAGCTGGTTGCCGCTGTACCACGACATGGGCTTGATCGGCGGCCTGTTGCAGCCGATTTTCAGCGGCGTGCCCTGTGTGTTGATGTCGCCGGCCTACTTCCTCGGCCGGCCATTGCGCTGGCTGGAGGCGATCAGCGAATACGGCGGCACCATCAGCGGCGGGCCGGACTTCGCCTATCGACTGTGCAGCGAACGGGTCAGCGAATCAGCGCTGGAACGCCTCGACCTGAGTGGCTGGCGCGTGGCGTATTCCGGTTCCGAACCGATTCGCCTCGACACCCTGGAACGCTTCGCCGAGAAGTTCGCGGCCTGTGGCTTTACCTCGGACAGCTTCATGGCCTCTTACGGCCTGGCGGAAGCCACGTTGTTCGTTGCCGGCAGCCCGCGTGGCCAAGGCATTCCATCGTTGCGTGTGGATGATCAAGCGCTGGCGCAGAACCGAGCCGAACCGGGCGATGGCAGTCCGATCATGAGCTGCGGCGTCAGCCAGCCGGATCACGCGGTGCTGATTGTCGATTCCGTATCGCTCGAAGAACTCGCCGATAACGCGATCGGTGAAGTCTGGGCCAGCGGGCCGAGCATCGCCCATGGCTACTGGCGCAACCCCGAAGCCACGGCCAAGACGTTCGTCCAGCACGCCGGCCGCACCTGGCTGCGCACCGGCGACCTGGGCTTTTTGCGTGACGGTGAGCTGTTCATCACCGGGCGCCTGAAAGACATGCTGATCGTTCGTGGTCATAACCTCTATCCGCAGGACATCGAACAGACCATCGAGCGTGAAGTGGAGGTGGTGCGCAAAGGTCGCGTGGCCGCATTTGCAGTCAGCATCGAGGGTCAGGAAGGCATCGGCATCGCTGCGGAAATCAGCCGCAGCGTGCAGAAAATCCTGCCGCCCGAGGCGCTGATCAAAGCCATCCGTCAAGCGGTGGCCGAGGCATATCAGCAAGCGCCGAGCGTGGTGGTATTGCTCAACCCGGGGGCGCTGCCGAAGACCTCCAGCGGCAAGTTGCAACGCTCCGCCTGCCGCAATCGCCTGGCCGATGGCAGCCTCGACAGCTATGCGCTGTTCCCGTCGGCAGACATCGCCAACCCATCCGAAGCTGAATCGGGCTCTGAGCTGCAAACGTTGATCGGCCAGATCTGGTGCGAGCAATTGCAGGTCAAGCAGGTTAACGCCGACGATCACTTCTTCCTGCTCGGCGGCAACTCCATCGCCGCCACTCAAGTGGTCGCACGCCTGCGTGAAGAGTTGGGGCTGGAGTTGAATCTGCGCCTGTTGTTCGAATCGCCAACCCTCGGCGCATTCGCTACCACGATCGCCCGGCAACAACAGGATGGCGGCCAGGCTCAAGGCGCGATCACCACGCTGTCGCGCAGCGACGCCATGTCGCAATCCCTGGCGCAAAACCGTCTATGGATCACCTGGCAACTCGACCCGCAGAGCAGCGCCTACAACATTCCCGGTGCCTTGCACCTGCGTGGCGAACTGGACGAAGACGCCTTGCGCGCCAGTTTCCAGCAACTGATCGAGCGTCACGAATCCCTGCGCACGCGGTTTTTCGAGCGTGATGGCGTAGCCCTGCAACAGGTCATTGCTGCCGGCGAATTCAACCTGCAAGTAATCGATATCAGCGACCTGCCAGACGCCGAGCGTGAAGCCCGCGCGCAGCAAATCCGCGAGGATGAAGCCCGCACCCGGTTCGATCTGGAAAAAGGCCCGCTGCTGTCGGTGACCCTGGTGCGCCTCGGCGATGAAGACCATCAACTGCTGGTGACGATGCACCACATCATCGCCGACGGCTGGTCGATGAACGTGCTGATCGACGAATTCTCGCGCCTGTATGCGGCAGCCTCTCAAGGCCAGACCGCCAGCCTTCCAGCGTTGCTAACTCAATACGCCGACTACGGCAGCTGGCAGCGTCAGTGGTTGGCGCAAGGGGAGGGCGAGCGTCAACTCGCTTACTGGAAAGCGCAGTTGGGCGTTGATCATCCGACCCTGAGCCTGGCCACCGATCATCCGCGCTCGACGCAACACACTTACAGCGCAGCCCGTCACACGCGGCGTTTGGACAAGCGTCTGAGCGATGCCATTCGCCAGACTGCCCAGGCCCATGAATCGACGCCGTTCATGCTGCTGCTCGCGGCATTCCAGAGCCTGCTGCATCGCTACAGCGGTCAACGCGACATCCGCATCGGCGTGCCGAATGCCAACCGTCCGCGTCTGGAAACCCAAGGGCTGATTGGCTTTTTCATCAACACCCAGGTGCTGCGCGCCGAGGTGGATTCGCGACTGCCGTTCGTTGAGTTGCTGGCGCAAACCCGTAAAGCCGCATTGGGCGCGCAAGCGCATCAGGACCTGCCGTTCGAACAATTGCTCGAAGCCTTCCCCCAGGCCCGCGAGCAGGGCTTGTTCCAGGTGATGTTCAACCATCAGCAACGGGATCTCACTGCGCTGCGTCGCTTGCCGGGACTGCTCGTCGAAGAGCTGCCGTGGCACAGTCGCGAAGCCAAGTTCGATCTGCAACTGCACAGCGAAGAAGACCGCAATGGTCGCCTGAGCTTGTCGTTCGACTACGCCAGCGAGCTGTTCGCCGCCGCGACCATCGAGCGCCTGGCCGAGCATTTCAGCAACCTGCTGCGAGCCATTTGTGAGCAACCGAAAACCGCCATCGGCGACCTGCAACTGCTAACCCCGAGTGAGCACGATCAGCAATCCGCCTGGAGCGCCGCACCCTGCACCCCGGCCAGTCAATGGCTGCCGGAGTTGCTCAACGAACAAGCGCGCCAGACCCCGGAGCGCACCGCGCTGCTGTGGGACGGCGGCAGCCTGAATTTTGCCGAACTGCACGCCCAGGCCAACCGCTTGGCGCATTACCTGCGCGACAAAGGCGTCGGCCCGGACGTGTGCGTGGCCATCGCCGCCGAGCGTTCGCCGCAGTTGTTGATTGGCTTGCTGGCGATCATCAAGGCCGGCGGCGCTTATGTGCCGCTGGACCCGGATTACCCGGCCGAGCGCCTGGCCTACATGCTCAGCGACAGTGGCGTCGAGTTGCTGCTGACCCAAACCGGGTTGCTCGACCGCCTGCCGGCCACCGACGGCGTCAGCGTGATTGCTATGGACGCCCTGCATCTGGAGAACTGGCCAAGCCATGCGCCCGGTCTGCACCTGCACGGCGACAACCTGGCCTACGTGATTTACACCTCCGGTTCCACCGGTCAGCCGAAGGGCGTTGGCAATACTCACGCGGCCCTCGCTGAACGCCTGCAATGGATGCAAGCCGCCTACCGTCTGGACCAGACCGATGTGCTGATGCAAAAAGCGCCAATCAGTTTCGACGTGTCGGTGTGGGAGTGCTTCTGGCCGCTGATCACCGGGTGCCGCCTGCTGATCGCCGGCCCTGGCGAACACCGCGATCCGCACCGCATCGCGCAGCTTGTTCAGCAGTACGGCGTGACCACACTGCACTTCGTACCACCGTTGCTTTCCTTGTTCATTGACGAACCGCTCAGCGCCGAATGCACCAGCCTGCGCCGGCTGTTCTCCGGCGGCGAAGCCTTGCCCGCCGAACTGCGCAACCGGGTGCTAACGCAACTGCCGGCGGTGCAACTGCACAACCGCTATGGCCCAACCGAAACCGCGATCAACGTCACCCACTGGCATTGCACAACGGCTGATGGCGAGCGCTCGCCGATTGGCCGGCCATTGGGCAACGTGTTGTGCAGCGTGCTCGACAGTGACCTCAATCCGGTACCGGCCGGTGTGCCGGGTGAACTGTGTATCAGTGGTATCGGTTTGGCCCGTGGCTATCTGGGTCGCCCAGGTCTGACTGCGGAACGCTTTGTGGTCGATCCGCTGGGCGAGCAGGGCGCACGTCTGTACCGCACCGGTGACCGTGCGCGCTGGACCGCCGACGGTGTGATCGAATACCTTGGACGTCTCGACCAGCAAGTCAAACTGCGTGGTTTTCGTGTCGAACCGGAAGAAATCGAAGCGCGTCTGTTGGCGCAGTCTGGCGTCGCCCAAGCGGTGGTGCTGGTGCGCGAAACGGCGGCCGGCGGACAGTTGATTGGTTACTACACCGCCACTGAAACCAGCGAAACCATCGATGCTCAAACCACCCGCCTGAAAACCGCACTCGCCGCCGAGCTGCCGGAATACATGGTCCCGGCGCAACTCATGCGTCTGGACGAAATGCCCCTGAGCCCGAGCGGCAAACTCGATCGCCGCGCCTTGCCGCAGCCCCAGTGGCAAGTCCGCGAACATGTCGAACCGGTCACTGCCCTTGAGCAACAAATCGCCGGTATCTGGCGCGAGGTGCTGGGCCAAACGCAGATCGGCCTGCGCGACGACTTCTTCGCCCTCGGCGGCCACTCGCTGTTGGCCACGCAAATCATTTCCCGCACCCGCCAGGCTTGCGACGTTGAGTTGCCGCTGCGGGCGCTGTTCGAGGCCAGTGAACTGGGCGCGTTTGCCGAACAGGTTCGCTTGATCCAGGCCAGCGGCAAAACCAACAAGCAGCCGCCGATCGAGAAGGTCGACCGCAGCCAACCGGTGCCACTGTCCTATTCCCAGCAACGCATGTGGTTTCTCTGGCAGATGGAACCGGACAGCCCTGCCTACAACGTCGGCGGCATGGCGCGGTTGCGCGGCGTGCTGGATGTCGGGCGTTTCGAAGCGGCATTGCAAGCGCTGATCATGCGTCACGAAACCTTGCGTACGACGTTCCCGAGCGTCGACGGCGTGGCCCGGCAACAGGTGCATCCAGACACCGGTATGCGCATGGACTGGAAGGATTACACCACGCTGGATGCCGATAGCCGCGAATGGCAGGTCCAGCAACTGGCCGATGACGAAGCCCATAAACCTTTCGATCTGGAAACCGGACCGCTGCTGCGTGCTTGCCTGGTCAAGACCGCCGAGCAGGAACATTACTTCGTCCTGACCCTGCACCACATCGTCACCGAAGGTTGGGCGATGGACATCTTCGCCCGGGAACTGAGCGCGCTCTACGAAGCGTTCGTCGATGATCGCGATTCGCCGCTGCAACCGCTGCCGGTGCAGTACCTGGATTACAGCGTATGGCAGCGGCAGTGGCTGGAGTCCGGCGAGCGTCAGCGCCAGCTCGATTATTGGACCGCGCAACTGGGCCGCGAACATCCGCTGCTGGAATTGCCGGCCGACCGTCCGCGTCCGCCGGTGCAAAGCCATCAGGGCGAACTGTTCCGCTTCGATCTGAGTGATGACCTCGCGGCGCGGGTTCGTGCCTTCAACGCCTACAACGGTCTGACCCTGTTCATGACCATGACTGCCGCGCTGGCGGTGTTGCTTTATCGCTACAGTGGCCAGACCGATCTGCGCATCGGTGCGCCGGTGGCCAACCGCATTCGCCCGGAAAGCGAAGGGCTGATCGGCGCGTTCCTCAACACTCAAGTGCTGCGTTGCCAGCTCGACGGGCAGATGTCTGTCGGCGAGTTGTTCGAGCAGGTTCGCCATACCGTGATCGAGGGCCAGTCCCATCAGGACCTGCCGTTCGATCATCTGGTGGAAGCCTTGCAGCCACCGCGCAGTGCGGCTTACAACCCGCTGTTCCAGGTGATGTGCAACGTGCAGCGCTGGGAATTCCAGCAGAGTCGCACCCTGGCCGGGATGACGGTCGAGTACCTGGCCAACGATGCGCGAGCGACCAAGTTCGACCTCAACCTGGAAGTCACTGACCTCGACCATCGCCTCGGTTGCTGCCTGACCTACAGCACCGATTTGTTCGATGAACCGCGCATCGCGCGCATGGCCGGGCACTGGCGCAACCTGCTGGAAGCGTTGCTCGCCGACCCACAACAACGCCTCAGCGAACTGCCGTTGCTGGAAGCCACTGAACAGCAAAACCTGCTCGACAGCCTCGGCATTGAGCCGGGCGAGCATCGCCTCGATCAATGCATCCATCACCTGTTCAGCGAACAGGCGCTGGTGCGCAAGGACGCACCGGCCCTGACGTTCGCCGGGCAAACCCTGAGCTACGCCGAGCTCGACAGTCGCGCCAATCGTCTGGCCTGGATGCTGCGCGAGCGCGGAGTCGGGCCACAGGTGCGGGTCGGTTTGGCGCTGGAGCGTTCGCTGGAGATGGTCGTCGGCCTGCTGGCAATTCTCAAGGCGGGCGGCGCCTATGTGCCGCTGGACCCGGAATACCCGCTGGATCGCTTGCACTACATGATCGAAGACAGCGGCATTGGTTTGCTGCTCAGCGATGCGGCGATGTTAGCGGCCCTCGGTGAATTGCCGGCCAGCGTTGGCCGCTGGTGCCTGGAAGAAGATGCCGTCGAACTGGCCAATTACCCGGCCACTGAGCTGCCGTTTATCAGCCTGCCGCAACATCAGGCATACCTGATTTACACCTCGGGCTCCACCGGCAAACCGAAAGGCGTGGTGGTGTCCCACGGTGAAATCGCCATGCATTGCCGCGCGGTGATCGAACGCTTCGCCATGCGACCCGACGACTGCGAATTGCACTTCTATTCGATCAACTTCGATGCTGCGACCGAGCGTCTGCTGGTGCCGCTGTTGAGTGGCGCGCAAGTTGTCCTGCGTGCGCAAGGCCAGTGGGATGCAGAAGAAATCTGCGGGCTGATTCGTCGCCACAACATCAACATTCTTGGTTTCACCCCGAGCTACGGCAGCCAGTTGGCGCAATGGCTGGCGACCCAGGGCGAAACCCTGCCGGTGCGCATGTGCATCACCGGCGGCGAGGCGTTGACCGGCGAACACCTGCAACGGATTCGCGCGGCGTTCAAACCGAGCCTGTTTTTCAACGCTTATGGCCCGACTGAAACCGTGGTCATGCCGCTCGCCAGCCTGGCGCCCGAGCAATTGGAGGAGGGGCTGGGCAGCGTGCCGATCGGCAGCGTGATTGGCGCTCGGGTGGCGTACATCCTCGACGCCGATCTGGCGTTGGTGCCGCAAGGCGCGACGGGCGAGTTGTACGTCGGCGGTGCCGGCCTGGCGCAGGGGTATCACCAGCGTCCGGGCATGACTGCCGAACGATTTGTCGCCGATCCTTTTGCAGCGAACGGCGGGCGTCTGTATCGCACCGGTGACCTTGTCCGTCAGTGTGCCGATGGGCGGGTCGAGTACCTCGGCCGGATTGACCATCAAGTGAAGATCCGTGGTTTCCGTATCGAACTGGGCGAGATCGAAACCCGTTTGCTGGAACACGAGTCCGTGCGTGAAGCGGTTGTTCTGGCACTCGATGCGCCGAGTGGCAAGCAATTGGTCGGCTACCTGGTCACCAACATCGCCGAACAGGATGAAGCGCAGCAAACTGCATTGCGCGAAGCGTTGAAGGCGCACCTCAAAGCGCAGTTGCCGGATTACATGGTGCCGACGCACTTGATCCTGCTGGCCAGCATGCCGCTGACCGCCAACGGTAAACTCGACCGTCGCGCGCTGCCGGCCCCGGACCCGGAGTTGAATCGTCAGCAGTACGTGGCGCCGAGCAATGAACTTGAGCTGACCCTTGCCGGGATCTGGTGCGAAGTGCTGAACGTCCAGCAGGTCGGCCTCAACGACAACTTCTTCGAACTGGGCGGCGATTCGATTCTGTCGATCCAGGTGGTCAGCCGTGCGCGGCAGCAGGGCATCCACTTCAGCCCGCGTGACCTGTTCCAGCACCAGACCGTGCAGACGCTGGCCGCCGTCGCGACCCGCACCGAGCAGATCACCGCCGAGCAAGGCCTGCTGAGCGGTGAATCGCGTCTGACGCCGATTCAGCATTGGTTCTTCGATACCGACATTGCGCAGCGTCAACACTGGAACCAGGCGTTGCTGCTGGAGCCGACCGTGGCGCTCGAGCCTCATCGTCTGGAGCAAGCGCTGCTGGCGGTGATCGAACAGCACGACGCCTTGCGCCTGCGTTTCACCGAGGTTGACGGCCATTGGCAGGCCGAGCACCAGGCGGTTTCCGACGCTGCCGTGCTGTGGCAGGTGCACGTGGCGGCCATGGACAACTGCGCGGCGCTGTTCGCCGATGCCCAACGCAGCCTCGACCTTGAGCAAGGGCCGCTGATGCGGGCGCTGCTGGTCGATGATCCTGAGGGGCAACAACGGCTGTTCATTGCCATTCACCACCTGGTGGTGGACGGGGTGTCGTGGCGAGTGCTGCTGGACGATCTGCAAACGGTTTATCGTCAACTCGAGTCCCGACAGTCAGTAAAACTGCCGGCGAAAACCAGCGGCTTCAAGGACTGGGCCGCACGCTTGCAGGCATATGCTGGTAGCGAATCCCTGCGTGAAGAATTGAGCTGGTGGCAGACGCAACTGGCCGGCCCAAGCGCTGAATTGCCCTGTGATCGTCCGCAGGGTGGTCAGCAAAATCGTCACGCGCAAACCGTCAGCGTGCGCCTCGACAGCGAGCGCACCCGCCAACTGCTGCAACAGGCGCCGACGGCCTATCGCACCCAGGTCAATGACCTGCTGCTGACCGCATTGGCCCGTGTGGTGTGCCGCTGGAGCGGTCACGAATCGGCGTTGATTCAACTCGAAGGCCACGGTCGCGAAACCCTGTTCGACGAGATCGACCTGACCCGCACCGTTGGCTGGTTCACCAGCGCCTATCCGCTGCGCCTCACACCCGTGAGTGAACAGGGTGCCTCGATCAAAGCGATCAAGGAGCAACTGCGCGCCGTGCCGCACAAGGGTTTGGGTTATGGCGTGCTGCGTTACCTGGCCGATGGCCTGTGCCGTCAGACCATGGCCGCGCTGCCGGTGGCGCCGATCACCTTCAACTACCTGGGTCAGTTCGACCAGAGCTTCGGCGGTGATGCGCTGTTCCGGCCGCTGGATGAACCAGTGGGCGCGGCCCACGATCCACACGCGCCGCTGCCCAACGAGCTGAGCGTCGACAGTCAGGTGTATGGCGGTGAGTTGGTGCTGCGCTGGACCTTCAGCGCCGAACGCCATGACCTGCAAACCATCACCGAACTGGCAGAGGCGTATCTGGGCGAATTGCAAAGCCTGATCCAGCATTGCCTGAGCGACAACGCGGGCGGGCTGACGCCGTCGGACTTCCCGCTGGCCAGACTGACTCAGCCGCAACTCGACGCATTGCCCGTCCCGGCGGCGATGATCGAAGACGTCTACCCGCTGACCCCGATGCAGGAAGGCATGCTGCTGCACACCTTGCTCGAACCGGGCACCGGCCTCTACTACATGCAGGATCGCTACCGCATCAACAGCGAACTCGACCCCGAGCGTTTCGCCCAGGCCTGGCAAGCGGTGATCGCCCGTCACGAAGCCTTGCGCGCCTCGTTCTGCTGGAACGTCGGCGAAGACATGCTGCAGGTGATCCACAAACCGGGCAGCACGCCGATCGAATATCTGGACTGGAGCGCGGTTGCCGAAACCGAGCAAGAGCCGAAGTTGCAGGCGCTGCTGAAAAACGAGCGCGAGGCCGGGTTCGATTTGCTCAACCAGGCACCGTTCCACCTGCGCTTGATCCGCGTGGGCGCGGCGCGTTACTGGTTCATGATGAGCAACCACCACATCCTCATCGATGCCTGGTGCCGTTCGCTGCTGATGAATGATTTCTTCGAGATCTACACCGCCCTCGGCGAAGGCCGGGAAGCGCAACTGGCTGTGCCGCCGCGTTATCGCGATTACATCGGCTGGCTGCAACGCCAGAGTCTGGCCGAAGCGCGGCAGTGGTGGCAGCAGAACCTGCGAGGTTTCGAGCGCACCACACCGATTCCGAGCGACCGGCCGTTCCTGCGTGAACATGCCGGCGACAGCGGCGGCATGATCGTCGGCGACCGCTATGCCCGACTCGATGCCCGCGATGGTGCGCAACTGCGCGAACTGGCCCAGGCCCATCAGCTGACCATCAACACCTTCGCCCAGGCGGCGTGGGCGCTGGTGCTGCGTCGCTTGAGCGGCGATCGCGACGTGCTGTTCGGCGTCACGGTGGCCGGGCGTCCGGTGGAAATGCCGCAGATGCAACGCACGGTCGGGCTGTTCATCAACAGCATCGCCCTGCGGGTGAAAATGCCCGAAGACGATCAGCGTTGCAGCGTTCGCCAGTGGCTCACTGGCTTGCTCGACAGCAACATGCAGCTGCGCGAGTACGAATACCTGCCGCTGGTGAGCATTCAGGAAAACAGCGAACTGCCTAAAGGCCAGCCGCTGTTCGACAGCCTGTTCGTGTTCGAAAACGCCCCGGTGGAAGTCTCAGTGCTGGACCGTGCGCAAAGCCTCAAC
Source organism: Pseudomonas sp. TE12508 (assembly GCF_056279485.1). NCBI lineage: Bacteria > Pseudomonadati > Pseudomonadota > Gammaproteobacteria > Pseudomonadales > Pseudomonadaceae > Pseudomonas > Pseudomonas sp. TE12508. Next base: position 139,773 of record NZ_JBWCCN010000020.1, read on the forward strand.
GCCACCTCGGATTCGGGCCGCACCCACACCAACTTCCCGTTGACCGCGGTTTGTTATCCGGGCGATGACCTGGGCTTGCACCTGTCCTACGACCAGCGTTATTTCGATGAATCCACGGTCGAGCGCATGCTCGGCGAATTCAAGCGCCTGCTGCTGGCGCTGGTCGAAGGCTTCCATGGCGACATGGCCGATCTGCCGCTGCTGGGCCTCGAGGAACAGGACTTCCTGATTCATGGCTGCAACCAGAGTGAACACGAGTACCCGCTGGAGCAGAGCTATGTCTCATTGTTCGAAGCGCAGGTTGCCGAGCATCCGCAGCGAGTTGCCGCCAGTTGCCTGGATCAGCAGCACAGCTACGTTGAGCTGAACCAGCTCAGTAACCGTCTCGGCCATGCGCTGATTGCGGCCGGCGTCGGCCTGGATCAACCGGTGGCGCTGCTCGCCGAACGTAACCTTGATCTGCTGGGCATGATCATCGGCAGCTTCAAGGCCGGTGCCGGTTACCTGCCGCTGGACCCGGGCCTGCCGAGTCAGCGCCTGAGTCGAATCATTGACCTGAGCCGCACGCCGTTGCTGGTCTGCACCCAGGCGTGTCGTGAACAAGCCATCGCGCTGCTGGAAGAGTTCGGTTGTGCCAATCGACCTCGATTGCTGGTCTGGGAAGACGTGCAGGCGAGCGATGTTTCGGTGGCCAATCCGGGCATTTACAGCGGCCCGGACAACCTCGCTTATGTGATTTACACCTCGGGTTCCACCGGTCTGCCGAAGGGGGTGATGGTCGAGCAGCGCGGCATGCTCAATAACCAGTTGAGCAAGGTGCCATACCTGAAACTGAGCGAGGCCGACGTGATCGCCCAGACCGCTTCGCAAAGCTTCGATATTTCGGTCTGGCAGTTCCTCGCCGCGCCGTTGTTCGGTGCTCGGGTGGACATCGTGCCGAACAGCATCGCCCACGATCCGCAAGGCTTGTTGGCTCACGTTCAGAGCCAGGGCATCACCGTGCTGGAAAGCGTGCCGTCGCTGATTCAGGGCATGCTCGCCCAGGACCGCATGAGCCTCGATGGCCTGCGCTGGATGCTGCCGACGGGTGAAGCGATGCCGCCGGAGCTGGCGCATCAGTGGTTGCTGCGTTATCCGCAGATTGGTCTGGTGAATGCTTACGGTCCGGCGGAATGCTCGGACGACGTAGCGTTCTTCCGCGTCGACCTGGCCTCGACACGTGGCAGTTATCTGCCGATTGGTACGCCGACGGATAACAACCGTTTGTACCTGCTCGATGGCGCGCTGGACTTGGTGCCATTGGGAGCGGTGGGTGAGTTGTGCGTGGCCGGCATCGGCGTGGGTCGTGGCTATGTGAGCGATCCGTTGCGTACTGCGCAAGTGTTTGTGCCGAACCCGTTCGGCGCACCGGGGGATCGCCTGTATCGCACCGGCGACCTGGCCCGACGTCGCAGTGATGGCGTGCTGGAATACGTCGGGCGTATCGACCATCAAGTGAAGATCCGCGGTTACCGCATCGAACTGGGTGAAATCGAGGCCCGTCTGCACGAGCAACCGGAAGTTCGCGACGCGGCGGTGGGTGTGGAGGAAGGCGTCAACGGCAAGCATTTGGTCGGCTATCTGGTCGCAGCGGAGTCGGCGCTGAATCCGAACGAACGACTGGAGCGTATCAAGCAACGTCTGCGCGCCGAATTGCCGGAATACATGGTGCCGCTGCACTGGTTGTGGCTCGACAAGCTGCCGCTCAACGCCAACGGCAAACTCGATCGCAAGGCCTTGCCGGCACTGGAGATTGGCCAGTTGCAGAGCCAGGACTATCAGGCGCCGCGCAATGAGCTGGAGCAGACCCTGGCCGATATTTGGGCTGAGGTGTTGAAGGTCGAGAAGGTCGGCGTGCGTGACAACTTCTTCGAACTCGGTGGGCATTCGCTGCTGGCCACACAGATCGCCTCGCGGGTGCAAAAAGCCCTGCAACGCAACGTGCCGCTGCGGGCGATGTTCGAGTGCAGCACGGTGGCGGAGCTGGCCGAGTACATCGACGGGTTGGCGGCGAGCGACATTACCGAAGATAAGGTGGATCGGTTGAATGACCTGATGGCGGAGTTGGAGGGCCTGTAGTTCTCTAGCGTTTGTGAAGGCCCCTTCGCGAGCAAGCCCGCTCCCACATGGGGCTTGCGAATACAGATCCAGTGTGGGAGCGGGCTTGCTCGCGAAAGGGCCAGTGCAAACACCACATAAGGTTCGGGTTGACTGCCGATCGCCACCGGCTCAGTCTTCCTGTGCTTTTTTAATGGATATTATTTCACCAGGGAGACAGTCGATGCCCTTCGTAACGGTTGACGGACAAGCGCTTCACTACATAGATCAAGGCACAGGCCCTGCGGTACTGCTGGCCGGCAGTTACCTGTGGGATCAGGCTATGTGGGTGCCGCAGATTACGGCGCTGTCGCAGCACTATCGGGTCATCGCCCTGGACCTGTGGGGCCATGGCCAATCCGGGCGGATGCCCGAATGCACAAACTCGCTGGATGACGTGGCACGCCAGGCCTTGGCATTGCTCGATCATCTGGACATCCATAAGGTCACGCTGGTCGGTCTTTCGGTCGGTGCCATGTGGGGCGTTCGACTGGCGCTGTCAGCACCGCAGCGGCTCAACGGTCTGGTGCTGATGGACACCTACGTCGGCGTCGAGCCGGAACCGACTCGCCAATACTATTTCTCGCTGTTCAAGCAGATCGAAGACAGCGGTGTGATCTCGCCGCAGTTGCTCGACATCGTCGTGCCGATCTTTTTCCGGCCCGGCATCGACCCGCAGTCGGCGCTGTATCAGGGTTTCCGCGCCAAACTGGCTGCGCTGCCGGCCGACCGCTTGCGTGAAAGCATCGTGCCGATGGGGCGGATTACCTTTGGTCGTGACGATCTGTTGCCGCGCCTGGGTGAACTGAACCCTGAAACCACGCTGTTGATGTGCGGCGATCAGGACAAACCGCGACCGCCGTCGGAAACCAGAGAAATGGCCGAGTTGATTGGTTGCCCGTATGTGCTGGTGCCGGAGGCTGGGCATATCTCTAATCTGGAGAATCCGCAGTTCGTTACAGATGCACTGCTGAAGTTTCTAGGCGGGAGAAATTAGCCGATTTTGATGGCCTCATCGCGAGCAGGCTCGCTCCCACAGGTGACCGCATATCCCTGTGGGAGCGAGCCTGCTCGCGATGGGGGCGGTGGGATTACTTCGGCCCCAAAATCTTCACCAATTTATCCGGCGACGGCGCACCTTGCTGCTGTTGCAGCTGGCCCTTGTCATCCATGTAGAAAATCGCCGGCGTGGCGGCCAGTTCCAGCTCTTCCATCAACTGCATGTTCGCCGCGAGTTTCGCCTGAATCGCCGGCGGCACATCTTTCAGGGCTTTGAGCGAGCTGTCCTTGCCGGATTTTTCGTGGTCTGCCAACGCTTTTTGCGGGTCTTTGGCAGCCAGCAGCGCGGCGGATTTGCCCGGGCTGTCTTCGCGAATGATGCCGACCATGATGTGCCGCAACTGCACCTTGCCGGCCTTGACCCACGGCCGCGCCTGTTCCCAGAACATGTTGCAGTACGGGCAATTCGGGTCGCTGAACAGATAGACGATTCGCGGTGCGTCCTTGTTGCCGTCACCGATCCAGTTGCTTGCTTCCATCTTGCCCCAGACTTCCTTGGCCATTGGCGCGTAGACCAGTTTCTGCAACGGCGCGCTGCTCAGGTCATTGCCTTCGGCGTCGTACAAATTGCCCAACAGTACATGTTTGCCGTCCGGGGTCAGGTACAACGCCATGCCACGGTTCTGGTACTGCGCCGCATAACCGCGCAGGCCGTCGGGCGCGTCGAAGGTGCCGACAATTTTGGCGCCTTTGGCTTCGATCTTCTTGATCGCTTCAGGCAATTCTTCGGCCTGTACCGACGGCAAGTGCAGCAGGGCGGCACCCAGGGTTAACGTCAGCAGATGGCGGAGGCGGAGCATGGCAATTTCCTTGAAGGCGTGGCCGAGGTGGCCGGGTTCGGGGTGTCGAAGTTTTCCAGGGCACGGGCCAGGCTGGCTTCAGAGAGCTCGCCCAAATGGCTGCCCAGCAGGTGCCCGTCGGGGCTATAGAACAGCGTAGTCGGCAATGCCATGGAACCCACGGCCTGACCCAAGCGACCACGGCCATCGAACAGCACGTTAGTCAGGCTCAGGCCCTGGGTTTCGAGGAAGGTGGCGACGCTCTGCATGCTTTCGGCCTGGTTGACGAATAGAAAAGTCAGGTCCGGACGCTGTTGCTGGGCGTTTTCCAGCACCGGCATTTCCCGGCGGCAGGGCGGGCACCAGGTGGCCCAAAGATTGATGACCAGCGGGCCGCCCTGGTAATCGCTGAGTTGCACCGTTTGCCCAGCGGCATTGCGCAGGGTGATCTGCGGCAGACGCGTGCCTTGTTCGTAAATACTCAGGGAGAACGTCGCCAGCAGCCAGAACACCAAACCGCTGCCTACGCCGAAGCCCAACGGCCGACGCATGCCCGGGCGACGCCAGCCTCGATACAACGCAGCAAGCAGCAACACGACCACCCCCGGCCAGGCGAGGAAACCACCGTCGCGCAGGTCGATGATCTGCCATGGATCGTTGCGATACTGCGCCCAGTAGGCAATCACGAAACCGACCCGGGCCGCCAGCAGGCCCAGCAGGAACAGGCTGAACAGCACCGACTCCGGGTTCTCGCCACCACGCTTGGCCACCCGCCAGCCGACAAAAGTCGCCAGTGCCAGGGCACTGATCAGCAGCAGGTGATTAAGCGCGATGGCAAAGGTGCCGAGGGTAAAGGTCAGCATTAACGAGCGTCTCGGGTGGTGGTCCAGCGTTGCAGGAAGGTGTCGGCATCGACCTCGCCGGTGATGCGCTGGCTGCGGCGCTCTTCGCCGTCGGGGCCGATCCACAAGAAGCTTGGTGGCCCCGGCACTTTATAACGGCCGAGCAGTTCGCGGCTGGCGGCATTGTCGGCGGTGACGTCCAGCCGTAGCAAGCGCACATCGCGGAGCGCTTGCAATACCTGCGGTTTGCCGAAGACCTGTTTTTCCATGACTTTGCACGCCACACACCAGTCGGCGTAGTAGTCCAGCAGCACCCATTGGCCCTGGGTCTTGGCCGCATCGAGTTCGCGTTGCAGCACCGCGGGTTCCTTGATCGTCGTGAAGGCATCATGAATGCTGGGCGCGGCGGCGTCGGTACGGCCGGCGCTGTACACCTGCAATGGCTGATACGGATCGTCACTGCCACCCGCCGCACCGACCACCAGCAGACTGCCCCATAGACCCAACAGCAACGAACTGGCGCCGAACAGATGGGCAATCCGGCCAAACCCCTGCGACTGCTTCCAGGCGCTATAGGCGGCGATCAGCAGCAAGGCACCGCACAACCCGAGCCACAGCGATTCATCCAGCACCGGGCGCAACATCAGCAGCGCGGTGGCGAGGAACAGGAAACCAAACACGCCTTTGAGCAGGTTCATCCAGGCGCCGGGTTTGGGCAGGAAACGATTGCCGACGGTCACCAGCAACAGCAGCGGTATACCGATGCCGATGCCCATGGCGAACAGAATCAGCCCGCCGTGCAGCGCATTGCCGCTCTGGGCGATATAGAGCAGGGCGCCGGCCAATGGGGCGGTCATGCACGGACCCACCAGCAGGCCGGACAAAGCCCCGAGCACACCGGCACCGATCAGGCTGCCACCGCGCTGATTGCGCGAAACATGTTCCAGTCGATCACGTACCGCCACCGGCAACTGCAGCTCGAAGAAACCGAACATCGGCAAGGCCAGCAGCACGAACACCGCCGCAAAGCTGCCCAGCAGCCATGGATTCTGTAGCAGTGCCTGAAGGTTCGCCCCGAGCAGCGCAGCCACAACGCCCATCGCCGCATACACCAGTGCCATGCTGATCACGTAGCTGCCGGCCAGTGCAAAACCGCGCTTGGGCGTGGCGCCACTGCCAACGATCAACCCCGCCAGAATCGGCAACATCGGCAACGAGCAAGGCGTGAACGCCAGCAGCAGGCCCAAGCCGAAGAACACCAGCAAGCTCCAGCCCAGCGCCCGTTGTTGCAGGTCGCTGGCCAAGGCTTGATCCGGTGCCTCATTTAAAAGGCTCGGCATTGTGGTGTTGCCTAAATACACCACTTGAGTGTGGGGCGGATAACACAACCCGGCATCGGCACAGCCCTGGAACCCCACCTTGATCTGGCCGCTGGCACCCGCCGGGATCTTCAGTTCCAGGCCTTGGCGATAAACCTGCTGTTCACCGAAAAACTCATCGCTGTGAGTTTCACCTTCAGGCAACACCGGTTTGTACTGCGCAGGCAAATCGTCGAACTTCAGGCGTTTTTGGTAAAGGTAGTAACCGTTGGCAATCTGCCAGAACAATTGCGTTTCACCGGACGCCAGGCGCTCGGAGGTGAAGATGAACGCTTTTTCGATGGGTAGAAAGTCGGGTTTTCTGTCGAATGGATTGTTCCCTGGCTGCGCCTGAGCAAGGCTGGCAAACAGCCAGAGAAGAAAAACAAGAAAACCGCGCATCGACAAGGCCTTAAACATTGCAATTGCCGAGCACGATGATGGCTGCCGATTAACCCGGTGTTAACGAGCAGGACATGATTATTAGCCAGGCTGATTCGCGCTGGAATCCAGGATTCACAGCGCGAATCATTCTTAATGGCTTACTGAAGATCGCTGTAGGTCAATCTGAATTCCGACAGTGGGGGATGCGTACGCTTCCACTCCTGCGCAAATGCCTTGCCGGCTTCTATGTCTTCTTTGGACATGTCCTGCGCAATGATTGAAAGATTGTTAAACGCGGTGTTGTAGCGCGGGGATTCCCGAGAGGTATCGAGCACCAGCCAAATGAGGCCGTAACTTTTGATCAGGTTCTTCTCGAAGCCATATTCGGTATCGATGCCATTCTCATCCTCATAGACGCCACCCAACCCATAGCCGTACTCGAGCACCGCGTTTACATCGTTCAATTGTGCCCTTTTGATCAGCCACTCTCTCCTGGTGGGAAGATCATGGCTAACGGGTGGGCGATTGCTGTACCAGTGCATCGCCCGGGAGAACCCCGCCTCGGCCGCACGTTTGAGCCAGCGGTCGATAGTAGACCTGCGTTCAATCGCATCCGGAATGAGGGTGTGGTCCTTGTCATACACGATGGCGAGTATGTATTGCCCTTCCAGAAAACCTGCTTCAGCCGATTTTTTCAGCCAGGCGATATCCTTGGTTATTTCATAAAGTTGAAGCATGGCTTCGCCATCGCCGCTGTCGGCACGCCCTTGCGCAAGTGTTTTGGCTTGCTTAAGGGACGCGTCATCAGCCAATCGCAGCAGGGCGTAGACGTCGCCCTGAGCTGCTGCCAGGGCGTACCAATCTCTGTCGGCGTGGGTTTTATCCTCCTCCTTGAGGTTGTTTTCCCGGCGCCTGATGACTTCTGCGAGTGCGTACTGCGATTCACGATCTCCAGCGGTGGCGGCAATGGTCAGATAAGCCTCCGAATCCCGGTATTCCCCCAGGTTGTAGAGCTCCAGCCCCTTTTTTCTGGCGGTTTCTTGCTCATTGGTCAACCGGGCAATCAGCGAGCTCAATGTGTTGAGCAAGCTGAACAGAGTCGTCAAAGCGGATGAGTGTGTATACATAGTCAATACCTGTGTGAGTGGACAATTGGGGTGGTACGCACACAGGTTATTCAGGTGAGAAGGAGGACGTGCGTTACATATATATATGACGCGCGAGAAATCACCCGTCGTCTGGAGAAAAGCCAGCGGTCCCCCGGCCCAAGGCATGATCCTCCCAGGAAGCGGAATCCGATGCGGTCTCAGTCTTGTATCAACCCTGGCCAGGTGTCGTCATCTATTATTGTCGGTCCCGTCTCTGCCCTGTTGTCCTTTATGTTGTATCTGATGTATCTGTTGTTGGTCAGAAAGATATAGAAGTAGCTGTCGAAAAGCGGGGCGTCGTTTTGCACGGCTGTTATGATTCGGTTTTTGTAAGGTCCCAATCCGGGCCAAGAGTCAGGTGTGATGGGCTTTATTGATGTTTTTTGTGTTCTGTAATTGAAGTTGATGTAATGTCCATCATTCGTCAAAAACTTGAATAGATATTTGAAGCCGAATATTTCCCACCATGTGCCGGCCACGATGCGGTCGAAATAAGGAAGTAGCGAGTGCCACAACGAATCTTCAAGACGATAAGTTCCGGTTACTTTGTCGTAATCCTGGTCGTACTTACAGACCATCGGAGTGCCATTGGCATAATAGAACAGCCATAAAATGTCATCACCTCCGTTCGGGTGGCCCCCAACCCCAGTGACTGTAAAGCCGAAACGCAGATCTTTGACGTGAGCGTGAAAGCTTCCCCAGTTATCGGCTGTTATCTCGGCAGGATATCCCTCGTCAACCTTGTTCTCGCCAAGATCAAATCTGGAGTAGGTATTGCTGTCTTTGAAGAAGAAGTAAATTTTATCTTTTCCTGCGCGCCAATCGACGGCAACAAAATTCTTGAGTGTCGGCATGATCTGATTCCTTTCAGTTGGCTGAAGAGTACTTATAGTAAATAAATGGCATCTCTTCGAACCTGATAGTGTGGGGCGTTAATGTCGGAGTTAGACTATCGTTAGATATTGATCTTTGGTATGGCTTTTTGTGGGTTGATTGTTTCGGTTTGAGACTGATATGTTTCATGTCAACTAAGAGGAGGGTGTCAAAATGATTAAGGCGATCATCAAGTACCCATCTGGTACGCTGGACGACCACTGAGCGAAAGGCCTGCTTCTCGTCGGCCGTGGGGCTTGCCATAATTGCGGCTTAATCCACATCTGTTTGACTCGCGTTTTTGCTCATGGAGCTCCCATGCACGTACTGGTTTGCGAAGACGATGAGCTGATTGCCAGCGGCATTGTTGCCGGCCTCACGGCCCAGGGCCTGACGGTGGAACACGTGGCCACCGCTTCCGCCGCCCGGGCGATGCTCAAGGTGGCCGAGTTCGACGTCATGGTGCTCGATCTCGGACTGCCGGACGAAGATGGCCTCAAGTTGTTGCAGCAGTTGCGTCACAATGGCCTCGAAATCCCGGTGCTGATCCTCACTGCGCGGGATTCGGTCACCGACCGGGTCGACGGCCTGCAAGCCGGTGCCGATGACTACTTGCTCAAACCGTTTGACCTGCGCGAACTCGCCGCCCGTCTGCATACGCTGTTGCGACGGGTGGCGGGTCGCAGCGTCAACCTGATTGAACATGGTCGTTTGACCTACGACCCGAGCAGCCGAGAAACCCTGCTCGGCGGCCGACCCGTCGATTTGTCGCGCCGTGAACAATCGCTGTTGCAAGCCTTGCTGCATAACCGTGGCCGGGTGTTGTCCACCGAGCAACTCAAGGACAGTGTCTACGGTTTCAATGACGAACTGGAAAGCAACGCCCTTAACGTCCATATCCATCACCTGCGGCGCAAACTCGGCAACGGCATCGTCGAGACCGTGCGTGGCTTGGGCTATCGCCTGGGGCCGGCCGATGGCGGAGAGCAATCGAAGTGATGAGTCTGCGTTTGCGCCTGAGCCTGACCCTCGGCGCCGCGTTTGCGCTGATCTGGGCCCTGGCCGCCGCCTGGATGCTCAGTGATCTGCGCAACCAGATGATGTTTTCCCTGGACCAGCGGCTGGTGGCGTCGGCGCGGATGGTGGCCGGGCTGCTGGAGCAACTGCCGGCGTTGCCGAGCAAGGGCGAGGGGACCCATTTCAGCGCTGAACAGCTGAGTATCCCTGGCGGCATGGCCTGTCAGGTCAGCTCGTTGCGCGGCGAAATTCTGGCCCGCAGCCACAGTAGCCCCGAACAAACCCTGGAAGCTGAAAAAATGGGCTTCCATGATCAAATGATCGACGGCGCACCCTGGCGCAGCTTCACCCTGGCGCGCGGTAATGTGCGCATTACCACTGCCGACCGGCAAATCGAGCGCGAAGCGCTGAACATGTCCATCCTGCTGGCGGCCTCGGTACCGGTCGGCGTGGCGCTGCTCGGCTGCCTGTGTCTGTTGTGGCTCGGCATCGGTCAGGGGCTGGCACCGCTTAATCGTATGCGCGATGCGCTGATGCGGCGCAGTGCCGATTCCCTGGAGCCGTTGCAGATCCAGCCGCTGCCCAGCGAACTGCAACCGCTGCTGGAAACTCAGAATCAGTTGTTCCTGCGTATTGGCAAGACCATCGAGCGCGAACGGCGCCTGACCGGTGATGCCGCGCATGAATTGCGCAGCCCGCTGACCGCGATCAAAACCCATCTGCAAGTGGCGCGCATGACTGAAGGCAGCGCCCGGGATCAGTCCCTGGCGCGGGCTGAAGAGGGCGCTGACCGACTTCACCGCACGCTTGAACAATTGCTGCTGCTGGCGCGCGTCGAGGGCAGTCTGTCGTTCGATGATGGCGTGCAATGCAGCGCCGAGCAGGTGGCGAAACTGGCGATACAGGATGCGGCCAGCGGTGATCGTCAGCGGATCAAGTTTCAGTTGCCGACCACATTCTCCGATGCGCCGCTGCAAATGCCCGCGGTGCTGTCGATTGCCGCATTGCGCAACTTGCTCGACAACGCCCTGCGCCATACCCCAGGAAATGGGGCCGTGGAGCTGAGCCTGGAAACCACCAACAATCGCGTGCGCTTTTTGGTCCGCGACCACGGCCCGGGGATTGCCGAAGATGACCTGCAACACCTGACCCAACGCTTCTGGCGCAACGGCCAGAGCACCGGTTGCGGCCTCGGCCTGGCGATTGTCCAGGCCATCGTCCAGCGTTGCGGCTGCACCCTGCATTTCGACAGCCGCCCGGATGGCTTGCGGGTCGAGCTGACCATGCCTCTGCAACCGGTCTGACCAACAACACCAAACCCTGTGGGGGCGGGCTTTTGTGGCGAGGGGGCTTGCCCCCGTTGGGGCGCGAAGCGGCCCTGAATCCTGTCATCGCAGTGCATCGGATGCACCGCATGAGATGGTTCACGACTGCTTCGCAGTCGAACGGGGGCAAGCCCCCTCGCCACAAAAGCCCCACACTGTTTCTGTGTCACACACCAAATGTAACGTCTCTCCATTAGCCACCCGGCCCTCACAGCGCTATCGTCCCTGGCAGCTTTGACTCAATGGTGAGGTAACAGCGCCATGGATGCATCGATACACATCTGCAAGGCAACGGCTGCCGACGCCGGGATCATCAGCCGCATCGTCGAGCGCTCCATTCGCGTCGGCTGCGCGCTGGACCATCGCAACGATCCGCGCACCGTCGCCACCTGGACCCACAACAAAACCATTGAACACGTGCAACCCTGGCTGGCCGACTCGCGGTTGTACCTGAACATCGCCCTGTTGCAGGACAAACCTATCGGCGTCGCCATGGCGGCGATCAGCGGAAAGGTCGCGTTCTGCTATGTACAGCCTGAATGGTTTCGGCGAGGCGCCGGACAAGCGCTGGTGCATGATCTCGAAACCTGGTTGATCGCTCAGGGTTTGCCTCACGCGCGGCTCAACAGCACCCGTACCGGTGAGGCGTTTTACCACCGTCTGGGTTACCGGGCTTGCGCTGAAACCTTCACCGTGGCGGGACTCCACGCCATTCCCATGCACAAGGCGCTGTCACCACCTTCATAGAAAGCTGATCGAGGGTCTAAATCCTTGAGGTCCTGATGCGTTTCCAGAACAGGAAAACCTGCAAGTGCGCCCCGTGACCGGAACGCGCACCTGCCCGGTGTGCAGTTTTGGTCACTATCAACAGCGTATTGAGGGATCGAGAGATGTCAGTCGCTATCAGCCTTATCGAAGATCAGCCTGCCCGGATCGTTCCGACGCCTGCCGAGACGCTTTATCAGTTCAACGAATCGCCATTGCTGGCTCGTCAAAGCCAGCAGGAGTCGAACGCCCGCAGCTATCCGCGGCGCATTCCCCTGGCACTCAAGCGAGCCAAGGGCATTTATGTCGAGGATGTCGAAGGCCGCAGTTTCATTGATTGCCTGGCCGGTGCGGGGACTCTGGCTTTGGGACACAACCACCCGGTGGTGATCGAAGCGATCCAGCAAGTGCTGACCGATGAACTGCCGCTGCACACACTCGACCTCACCACGCCGGTCAAGGATCAGTTTGTTCAGGACCTGTTCGGTCTGTTGCCGCCGGCATTGGCCGCTGAAGCGAAGATTCAGTTCTGCGGCCCCACCGGCACCGATGCGGTAGAAGCCGCGCTGAAACTGGTGCGCACCGCCACCGGACGCAGCACGGTTTTGTCGTTCCAGGGCGGTTATCACGGCATGAGCCAGGGCGCGCTGAGCCTGATGGGCAGTCTGGGGCCGAAGAAACCGTTGGGTGCGTTGCTCAGCAGTGGCGTGCAGTTCATGCCGTATCCCTACGATTACCGTTGCCCGTTCGGGCTCGGCGGCGCGCAGGGGGTGCAGGTCAACCTGAGTTACCTGGAAAACCTGCTGAATGATCCAGAGGCCGGCGTGCAATTGCCTGCTGCGGTGATCGTCGAAGCGGTACAGGGCGAGGGCGGGGTGATTCCGGCCGATCTCGATTGGCTACGCGGCTTGCGACGCATCACCGAGAAGGCCGGCGTAGCGCTGATCGTCGATGAAATCCAGAGCGGTTTCGCCCGTACCGGCAAGATGTTCGCCTTCGAGCACGCCGGGATCATTCCGGACGTGGTGGTGATGTCCAAAGCCATCGGCGGCAGTCTGCCGCTGGCGGTGGTGGTCTATCGCGACTGGCTCGACACCTGGCTGCCGGGCGCCCATGCCGGGACCTTCCGCGGTAATCAGATGGCAATGGCCGCAGGCTCTGCGGTGATGCGCTACCTGACAGAGCACAAGGTTTGCGAGCACGCCGCCGCCATGGGCGAACGCCTGAGTGAACACCTGCACATCCTGCAACGGGACTTCCCGCAACTGGGCGATATCCGCGGACGGGGCTTGATGCTGGGCGTTGAGCTGGTCGACCCGACCGGCGCGCCGGACGCTCAAGGGCATCCACCGATATTCGCTCGGCTGGCGCCGTTGGTGCAGCGCGAATGCCTCAAACGCGGATTGATCCTCGAGCTGGGCGGGCGTCACGGCGGTGTCGTGCGTTTCCTGCCACCGTTGGTGATCACAGCAGCAGAAATCGATCGGGTGGCCGACATTTTCGGCAGGGCCATGGCCGCAGCCACTGCCAGCCTCTAAATTTTTTGGTGCCTTGAACGTTCCTTCTACATAACGGCTGCGCACGGCGTGCAGCCCACCCTACAGCGATGGAGAGACAGCATGACGTCAGTATTCGACCGCGAGGACATCCTCTTTCAGGTCGTGGTCAACCACGAAGAGCAATACTCGATCTGGCCCGACTACAAAGCCGTGCCACAAGGCTGGCGCACCGTGGGCAAGAGCGGCCTGAAAAAGGAATGCCTGGCCTACATCGAAGAGGTCTGGACTGACATGCGTCCACTGAGCTTGCGCCAGAAAATGGAAGAACAGGCGGCTGTGGCTCACTGAGTCACCGCGCAAAAAGAAGCCCGCTGAACCGGTAAGGTCAGCGGGCTTTTTCATGTCTGGAGTTTGTGTTGCCCGTCAGGCCGCCATCGCGAGCAGGCTCGCTCCCACATTTGATCGGTGGTGATCACGGAGTATGTGCTCGACACAAATCCACTGTGGGAGCGAGCCTGCTCGCGAAGAACGATAACGCGGTCTAACTGACGTTACACCCCGCTCAACCCCTTGATCACCTGATCCACATTCCCTTCCAGCTCGGCCACCGGATCCGCCGCATCGACACTCAACACCACCAACCGACTACCCGCCTCGGCAATCACCGCTTTCACCGCGTCCGACGGCTGGCGATGATGCAGCACCACCGCCACATCATTGTTTTTGAGCGTTGCGCCCAATTGCGTCAGCGCCTGCGGCGTCCACTCGGCATCCGACCGTGCATCCAGGCCGATCAGCTCCAGGTTAAGGCCGCCGATCAGGTAGCCGAAATGATCGCTCAGGCTCATCACACTCAAGTTGTCGGCATAGGCCAGCCGTGACTCGCTGTCAGCGCTGAGCTTGAGCAGGCGCTGTTTGAGTGCTGCCAGGTTGGCATCGATTTTCGGCTTGGCCGCTGGCGCCAGGCGCACCAGGTCTGCCGCCATGACATCCGCCATCCGGCCCATGTTGTTGCTGGCCAACCAAGGCTGACTGTTCAAACCGTCGATCTTGCTGCCAGGCTGTATGGCGATGCCGGGCAGAGCGCCGTCCACCGGGCGGGCGGCGTCGATTTCAATGATGCGGATATTGCTGCGACGGGCGTTCGGATACAGCGGATCATCCGGCCATAGCGAACGCAGGCCGATGACCGCATCCGCGTCGATCGCCAGCTTATTGAGCGCTTGAGCGCCGCGACCGGTGAAATAAGCGGTCTGCCGACTGCCGGGAAGGTTGGCCGGCGCAGCGCGCTCAAGGCTGACATCGGTGCCCTCCAGCAGCAGGGCACCCAGACCGTAGGTCACAGGCAACGCTGCCAGCACCAGCACTTTGTGCGTTGAAGTCGAGGCAAAGAGCGCGGTGTTACCGACACCGTGATTGGCCACCAGACGCATCGGTTCGAAGGTATCGGTGGCGGATGCGTTGAACGAGGCTGGCCCACACAAGGTCAGCGCCAGGGTCAATTGACGCAGAGAAAAAGACATTTATCCGAGGTTCCCTTTCAGACTTGGAACGATGCCACGAGCAATCGCGGCCAGGGCGAAGGCGATACCGGCCACCAGAATGATCGCGGCGCCGGACGGGATAGGCAGGTCAAAGACAATCGGCGCGAGAATTCCGCACAGCGTGCTCACCGTGGCGATCAGCACCGAACACCAGAAGAAACCCTTCAGCGACTGACTGAGCAATCGCGCGGCCGCCGCAGGAATCACCAATAGCGCACCGACCAGAATCGCGCCGATAACTTTCACCGCCGCCACCGTGATCAGGGTCACCAGGATCACGAACAGGTAATCCAGGGTCTTCACCGCCACACCGCGCACCGCCGCCAATTGCGGATTGAAACTGGCGAGCATGATGCGGTTGTACAGCGGTAGGGCCAGCGCCATCACCAGCGAACCAACAATGGCCAACACCAGCAGGTCATTGCCGTTGACTGTCAGCACTGAACCGAACAGCACGTTTTCCAGGATGTGCACGTTGATTTTGCCTGCCAGAATCAATAACAGGCTGGCGCCCAACGCCAACGACACAGAAAGGAACACGCCGATCAAGGTATCCGGCGCCAGCCCCGTACGGTTGCGTAAATAGTTGAGCAAAATGCCGAACAGCAGGCAGTAACCGAACAGGCTCCCATAAGGCCCGGTGTAGGGTTCACCGAGCAGAATGCCGATGGCCACACCGGTCAGCGCCGCATGGCCCACCGCTTCGGAGAAAAACGCGAAACGCTTGACCACCACCAGCGTACCCAAGCCGCCCAACACCGGGCCGATCAACAGCCCCGCGAGCAGCGCGTTGACCACAAATCCATAGGCCAGCGCTTCCGGCAGGTAACCCGACGAGGCCCAACCCTGGATCATCAAACGAAAGGCTTCGTAACTCATCAGGCAGCGCTCCGGGGATGGGTCGAGAACAAGGTCAGCAGTCGCTCCGGGGTCAGTGCCTGTTTCGGCGTGGCATCGAACAGCACCCGGCGATTGAGCCCGGTGACCCGGTCCGCCAGTCGCCCGACCGCTTCCAGATCATGCTCGATCCACAGCACGGTGATGCCGCTCTGGCGCCAGTCGCCCAGTAGTCGTTCGAACACTTGAATACCGGCCTCATCGAGGGCCGACATCGGTTCGTCGAGCACCAGCAACTGTGGCGCCGGAATCAGTCCTTGCGCCAACAAAACGCGCTGGCGCTCACCGCCGGACAATGCGCCCATGCGCCGCTTGCGTTTGTCCTGCATGCCGACCCGTTCCAGTGCTTCGCCGATGGCCGCCGCGTAGTGTTTACTCAACCCGAGAAACGCCGGGCGCCGTTGGCACATCGCGGCCATGAAGTCATCGACGGTCATCGGTAAACCGCGATCGAACTCCAGCGCCTGAGGCACGTAGCCGATGGTCCCCGGTTCGCCAGGCCATTGCAGGCTCAATCGACCTTGATGCGGCATCTGTCCGAGCAGGGTCTTGATCAGCGAGCTCTTGCCGCCACCGTTGGGGCCGACCAGTGCGTGCACGCTGCCGGGCCGAACCTCAAAGGTCACCTTGTCGAGGATTGTCGTGCGACCCAGCGTGAGGCTGACCTCGGCGAAATCCAGGGTCGGCCCCGAAACCTGTGGGAGCGGCGGTGCGGCGATCCGACTTGCCCGCGAAAGCGGTGGGTCAGTCAACATTGATGTCGACTGATACTCCCTCTTCGCGAGCAAGCCCGCTCCCACAGGGGATTCAGTGATGGTTTCTTTAGCGGTCATGCGCCGGACTCCTGAATCGCGCGGACCACGGTATTGAGGTTGCCGGTCATTTCTTTTTCGTACTTGTCGGCGGTGTATTCGCCGTAGGAAATGTGCGACAGCGGATACAGCTTCACCCCGGACTCACGCTGGATGGTCTCGACGTAGGTGGACGGAAAATCCATCTCCGAGAAGATCACTTTCACGTCCAGCTCCCGCAGCTGATCGATGGTCTTTTTCAGCTGGCTGGGGCTCGGTTCGATACCGTGGGCCGGCTCGACCACAGCGGTCACTTCCAGGCCGAACTCGCGCAGCAAATAGTCGTAGGCGGCATGCACCGTGGCCACGCGAAGCTCGGCGTTCGGCGCCTGGGTCAGTTTTGCCAGGGCGTCGGCGCGCATCTGTCGCAGGCGTTTGCCGTAGGTGCGGGCGTTCTGGGTATAGGTCTTGGCGTTGGCCGGGTCGAGCTTGCCCAGTTCCCGGGCGATGTTGTTGACCTGGGCAATGGACGCACTGATCGACAGGAACGTGTGCGGGTTGACCACCTTGCCGGCGCCCCGTGCAGCGACGCCGGTGGCGGCCAGCAGGGGCACGTTTTCGTTGGCTTCGATCACCTTGATGTTCGGCGTTTCGCTGGCGGCGATCATGCGGTCGGCGAAGTCGTCATGGCCCACGCCGTTAAGCACGACCACGTCCAGCCCGCTGATGCGCTTGATGTCTTCGGCCCGCGGCTCGTAGGCATGCGGATTGAAACCGGCCGGGATCAGCGGCACCACTTCGGCTTTGTCACCGACGATGTTGGCCACGTAACTGTAATAAGGGTGCAGGGTGATGCCGATGCGCAGGCGCTTGGCTTCATCGGCACTGGCCAGAGGTGTCAGCAAACAGGCAAACAGACCGACCAGCAGCAGGCGCAAAAAGGAATGACGTTGAGATGAACTAGGCATGGGAAAGCGGTCTTCTCTCGGGTGAAGGCGAGGGTTCAATGCCGATGTTGGCGGGTGACGCCGGCATCGAATTGCGCGACGATCTGCTGCCAGCCGGCGCCGTTGAGCGCAGCGTCGGTGAGATCGTTCGGGGCGTTGAGGGTGCTGGCGCGGTTGAGCCAGATGTCTGGCGCAGTGTCGTCTTCAGCGGTCAAGCGCATCAGAAACGAACCGGCAACGGTTGGGGTCTGGCTTTGGCCGAAATACGCCTTCGCGCCCAGCAACTGCCAGGCATGGCTGCCGCGGCTGACAGAACTGGCGTCCTGGGCAAACGGCGCAAAGCCTTCATCGGCGAGGGTGGCGGGTGTGGGCAGTGCTTGCTGTTCCTGACGCAACAGATGAATTTCATCCAGCGTGACCCGCAGGTCGGCGTAGATGCCTTGCTCGGATGCGCTCAGGTCACGACGGGCATCCAGTTGATGGCTGCCAACGCTACTCACCTCCTGAGCCTCGCCGCGCCAGGCGACCACGGAGCCGGCAACCGCCAGGATCATCAGGCACAGCAGCAACACATAGAGGGTTTCATGGCCGGCGCCGGCCGGGCGGACGATGTGTGTGGTTGGTGTCGTCATGGGGCTTGGATGTCCGCTTGGTCGATCTCGACGACATGGCCAGGACCGGCGTCGAACAGCACATAGAACTCAGCGCCGGGTTTCTTGAACGTCAGGGTCGAATCGGCGCCGAGCTTGCCCGGCACCAGAATGGTTTCGTCGTAGCCGATCACGTCCAGGGTCACGCCCGGCGCGCCGCTGCCGTCGGAGAAACCGCCGGTGCACTGGATCTGTTCGGCATCGATGGCCTTGCATTCGCACATCGGGTTGTGAGCCAGGGCGCTGGTGCTGAAGGCGGCGCAGAACATCAATAGAACGGGGCGAAAAGCGTTGATCATGGTTTGCCTCCTTGTTTGTTCAGCCAGGCGAGGGTGGCCGGGGATGCCTGGCTCAGGGGGATGGACGCTTGATGCATGGCGCCGTCCCAGCCTTCCATGGTGATCCACAGTTCGGCGTCGGTTTTGGTCTTTTCGGGCACCGGCAGCATCGCGCCCATGCGGTATGGTGTACCGAAGAAAATCACCCCGGCGGCGCGCAGGCTGCGGGGTTTGCCGATGCGCAGGTAAGTCGCCTTGACCTCATCGCGACAGCGCTCGCACAGTGCTGCGTTGAAACCTTTCATGTGGCCAGCCGGGCCGGTCAATCGTGGCGCTTCGTTGCGCAGTTCGGCCAGTTGCAGGCTCCAGGGGCCGACCTGGATTTCGCCGATTTCCCGTTCCCCCAGTCCGCTGTCGCCCCGAAACAGCGAGGCGTCGGCAAAGTATTTGGGCATGAAGCCCAAAGGGATCAGCAGCAAGAAAATGTTGATGTGGAAGCGCCATTTGCGCCAAAGCAGGCTCGCCCGGGAAGGCTGCGGTGCAGTGATCGTCTTGCTCACAGGTTGCCCTCCGGAGTCTGTTGGTTCATGACCGTTTGCGGTCTCGACACCGGGAGCGGAGCCTTGTTGCTGCGCTTGAACGCATTGGCGGTGGCCAGGGCGGTGCGTTTGGTCCAGATCAGCAAGCCGCTGAGCACCATCATGCTCAGCAGCAAACCGAAGAAGAACCAGATCAGCTTGATCCAGATCCCGCCAAAGTCACCGGTGTGCAACGGACGCATCGACTCGGTCACGAATTCCAGGCTGGAGCGATCGGACAGCAGCCGTGTGCTGGCAATATCGCCGTTGTACGGGTTGACCTCGGCCGTCTGGAACATCAGCGGATACCAGCTTCGACCACCGACCGACAGGTGGCTGTAAGCGTTGCCCGGCAGGCTGACGAAACTCGCTTCCAGTCCGGGGATCTGTTCCTGAGCGACCTTGATCGCCTGTTCCAGGCTGATCATCGGGGCCGGTTTGCCGGTGCTGGTCAACGGCACGCTTTCGCGCGAGACGACCGACACCACCGGTTCCGTGGTAATCGAAATCTGGTTGTCGAACAGAATCGCCTTGATCAGGAACCAGACACCGGTGATCGAGATCACCGCAATGAACCAGATCGACCAGATACCGCTGAGCCGGTGAAAGTCGCCCCAGAAAATCCGCGCGCCATGGCGAATGCGCAGGGTCGGTCGGAAGAAGCCTTTCCAGAACCGTTTGTAGACCACCAGCCCGGTCACCAGCGACGCCAGCATCGGCAGCCCGAGGAACGACACCAGATACCAGCCCCAGCTGTAGCCGTTGGTGAACGGCACCAGCCACCAGCCATGCAGTGCGCGGGTGAATGCCTTGAAGTTGAATTGTGGAGCGGTGCCCTGAATCACCCCGCTATAGGGGTTCACATAGACCGTCACCTCGCGGCCGTCCGGGTAACTGACGTCCACGTCCAGGGCGAAATGCGACTCGTCGGGACGACTGATGCTCTGGACCAACGTCTGGGGTTCGGCCTGTTTGATGGCGGCGACAATCTGGTCATAGTTGAGCAGCGGCGCGTCGTCTGAAGGCGCGCTGGCCCGCATTTGCGGGTTGGCCAGCCAGACGATTTCCTGACTGACCACCGCCAGCGTGCCGGTCACACAGACGATCAATACAAAAAACCAGATGGGCAGCGCCAGCCAGCTATGGACCAGAAACCAGAGTTTTGAGCGGGATTTCTTCGACATGATTAAAGGTCTTGTTTCGATGAGAGGACTACTGCTGCGGGCTTCCCAGCGGTGCGGTCCATGAAAAGTCCGGCCGTGGCTTTTGCCTACGCGACCGACTGCATCTAAATAAGACGTATGAGCATCGGAAATCCCGAAAGGGGATATGAAAGTAAATGTTTCGTATTGCTGGCTGGGCGGGGGGCGGGTTTATTTGCGAAAAGGTCTGACAGTCAAATTGGATGTTGAAGGTGATGGCCTCTTCGCGAGCAAGCCCGCTCCCACATTGGATTGGTGTCGAACACACATTATGTGTACGCAGCCGATCAACTGTGGGAGCGGGCTTGCTCGCGAAGAGGCCCGAACATTCACTGGAAAACTCAACCCTGCTTAAACATCTCCTTCGCGCGCTGTTCGATCTGCTCCTGAGTCAAATCCTCCTTGCGCGTGGCCAGAAACCACAGATGCCCGTAGGGATCCTTCAAAGTCCCCGAACGGTCGCCATAAAACTGATCCTTGACCTCGGACACCTGCGTGGCACCGGCATCGATGGCCTGTTTAAAGGACTTGTCCACATCGTTCACATACAGATGCAGCCCCACGGACGGCGACTTGTCCGGGTTGCTCAATGGGCCCTGGTCGCAGGGTGTGCCAAGCATGATCGGGCAGTCACCAATACGCAGCTCAGCGTGCCCGATCCCGCCATCGGGCATGGCCAGGCGCATGACTTCGGTGGCGCCAAAGGCCTTCTTGTAGAAGTCGATGGCTTCGGCAGCTTTCTGAATGCCTAGATAAGGGGTGATGCTGTGATAACCCTCTGGAATAGGTTTTACGCTCATGACGGTTCTCCTTTTGTTGTGGGGTTAAGGTGTTCCTTCGCCGATTTCCGGTCGAGTAACTATAGGTCAGCCCTTTTCCCGCAACCGAGTGCCCGACGAGCAGTTGGCAAAGACTGCGATCTTTTGATCCGATACCCACTATCGAGAGCGTTGATTTCTACCCTTCAAGCGGCACGGGTAGCCTGTGTTCATTGCCCCAAACACAGATCTGCGGACGCCCGAAATGAAATCTCTGCTCGCCACTTTCTTGCTGCTCGCCATCTCCGTTCTCGCCGGATGTGCCAGCCATGTTTCACCGGAATTGCGGCCCTACACCGCTGAAGAAACCCGGGAACTGGCGCTGGAGGCGCTGAATCGTCGTGGCTTGTCCTTCGACGAGTACCACGCGAAGAAAGCCGAATTGCTCGGCCAGCCGGCAAAATCGTTCAGTTTCGACAAACAAGGCGAGATGAACGCCGAACGCGCAGTACAGCTGCACGGTCGCCCAAGCTGAGCGACAACTGTACTGCTCGAACTTTCACGCAACTGTCCATGGGTTTCCCTCAAGGCGTGCGATAGGGTCAATACCTGACTGACCCTGATGGACTGCCACCCATGACACTCTCGCTCGACCTGCTGCTGGGCTTTGCCCTGTTTGCCCTTGTCACCTCGATCACCCCCGGCCCGAACAACACCATGTTGCTGGCCTCTGGCGTGAATTTTGGCTTTCAGCGCACCATTCCCCACATGCTGGGTATCACTTGTGGCTTCTTCGTCCTGGTGGTCGCTGTCGGTTTCGGCCTGGGCACGGTGTTTCAAACCTATCCAATGCTTTACACCGTGTTGCGCTATGTCGGCGCGGCGTATTTGTTGTACCTGGCGTGGAAGATTGCTCATTCCGGGCCGGTAGCCGAGGGTGAACAGGGCGAGGGCAGGCCGATCAGTTACTTGGGTGCGGCAGCGTTTCAATGGGTCAACCCCAAGGCCTGGATCATGGCCATCGGTGCGATCAGCACCTACACGCCGATGCAGGGCTATTTCACCAATGTGATTGTGATTGCCGCGGTCTTCGCCTTGATCAACCTGCCAAGCGTCGGGGTGTGGGCCGGTTGCGGCACGCTGTTGCGCAATGTGCTGCGCGATCGCCGCTGGTTGCGGCTGTTCAACTGGGGTATGGCCTTATTGTTGGTGGCTTCGATGTATCCGTTATTGCTCGAAAGTTTTAGCTGACGCATTGCTTCATCCGGTGGCCCGATGCCTGTTAAGCTCGACTTCAGGAGCGTTCCTACGCACTTTTAAATGAAGTTGTTCTTCTTTAATGGCCTCCGATCAGGTATTGCTGTCGTTCTGAAAATTCGGCGTCGCTCATGAGGCGGCGCTTTGACATTTCCAGTGACGAGCTTCCTGATCCCGGAACACGCTCTGCGAGTCTTTTATGAATAAACGTCCGTTGTATTTCGACTACGCCGCCACCACGCCGGTGGATGAGCGGGTCATCAAGGTCATGGTCGAGTGTCTGGGTTTCACAGGTAACTTCGGCAATCCAGCGTCCAGTTCCCACGCCTTCGGCCAACAGGCCCGGCAATCGGTCGAGCAAGCACGGCGCCAGGTCGCCGAGTTGGTGGGCGCCCAGGCGGAGCAGATCGTCTGGACTTCCGGCGCCACCGAATCAAACAACCTTGCCCTCAAGGGCGTGGCCCAGGCCCGCGGTGTATCCGGCGGCCACATCATTACCAGCCAGATCGAACACAAAGCGATTCTCGACACTGCAAAACAGTTGCAGGACGCAGGCGTTGCGGTGACGTATCTGGTGCCCGATGCCGAAGGCCTGATTACTCCACAAGCGGTCAGTGAAGCGATGCGTGAGGACACCTTTCTGGTGTCATTGATGCTGGTCAATAACGAACTGGGCACCATCAACGACATCCCGGCCATCGGCCAGGTGGTGCGTGATCGCGATGCGTTATTCCACGTTGATGCGGCTCAGGGCGCGGGCAAAGTGGCGATCGATCTGGCCCGGTGGCCGGTGGATTTGATGTCGTTCTCGGCGCACAAGGTCTACGGTCCCAAAGGCATCGGCGCGCTGTATGTCGGTCCTCGTGCTCAGCAGCGTCTGCAGGCGCAGATCCACGGCGGCGGTCACGAGGGCGGGTTGCGTTCCGGCACGCTGGCGACGCACCAGATTGCCGCAATGGGGGCAGCCTTCGCGTTGGCGGCCACCTCGTTCGATGAAGAAAAAGCCACCATCACGCGTCTGCGTGAACGCTTGCTCGAGCCGCTGCTGAGCATTCCCGGGGTGCGCCTCAATGGCAGCCCGACCCAGCGCATTCCCCATACCCTGAGCCTGACTTTCAACGAAGGCGAGTTCAGTTCCGCGGCGTTGAGCACCTCGATCGCGTTTTCCGCGACCTCGGCCTGTAATTCCGCCAGCAATGCGCCGTCCCATGTGCTGCTGGCCCTGGGGCATGACGCACGCTCGGCCAGTCGCACCATTCGCTTGAGCCTGGGACGTTTCACCACCGAGCAGGATGTCGACCAGGCGGTACACCTGATTAAAGCAACTTGCGCCAGTGCTCCGGCATTCTGGGCGACAGGTCCTTAAGCGCCGACTCTGATCGGCACCGAATAATAATGATGAGTGGTTAGCAGGAGACACGATGAGTACACAGCCTTTGACCAACGGATTGGTACCCCAGCGCCTGGCGCAAACCCGTGAGTTGATGAGCCGGGAGGGTGTTCATGCTCTGCTGGTGCCGTCAGCCGACCCGCACCTGTCGGAATACCTGCCGGGCTATTGGCAGGGACGGCAGTGGCTGTCGGGTTTTCATGGCTCGGTGGGCACGCTGATCGTTACGCCGGATTTTGCCGGCGTCTGGGCCGACAGCCGCTATTGGGAACAAGCGAGCAAGGAGCTCAAGGGCAGCGGCATCGAGCTGGTCAAGCTGCAACCGGGTCAACCCGGCCCGCTCGATTGGCTGGCCGAGCAAACCCCGGAAGGCGGTGTCGTTGCAGTCGATGGCGCGGTAATGGCCTTGGCCTTCGCGCGTACTTTGAGCAGCAAACTCGAAGAACGCGGCGCACGTCTGCGCACCGACATCGATCTGCTGAGTGAAGTCTGGAGTGATCGTCCAAGTCTGCCGAATGAGCCGATTTATCAACACTTGCCGCCTCAGGCGACGGTCAGTCGTGGCGAAAAACTCGCCAAACTGCGTGAGGTGCTGAAAGAGCGCGGTGCCGACTGGCACTTCATTGCCACCCTCGATGACATCGCCTGGCTGTTCAACCTGCGCGGCGGCGATGTGTCGTTCAACCCGGTGTTCGTGTCCTTCGCCCTGATCAGCCAGCAGCAGGCCACCTTATTCGTCGCCCTGAGCAAAGTGAGCGCCGAGCTGCGCGCCATTCTCGAACAGGACGGCGTGACCCTGCGCGATTACAGCGAAGTAACCGCCGCCTTGCGCGCCGTGCCGAGCGGCGCAAGCCTGCAAGTCGATCCCGCGCGGGTCACGGCCGGTCTGCTGGATAACCTGAACAGCGGCGTGAAGCTGCTCGAAGGCCTGAACCCGACCACCTTGGCCAAGTCGCAGAAAAGCCTGGCCGATGCCGAGCACATTCGTCGGGCAATGGAGCAGGACGGCGCGGCGCTGTGTGAATTCTTCGCCTGGCTGGAAGCGGCTTGGGGGCGTGAGCGCATCACCGAACTGACCATCGACGAACACCTGACCGCGGCGCGTACCCGACGTCCGGATTATGTCTCTCTGAGCTTCAACACCATTGCCGCGTTCAACGCCAACGGTGCGATGCCGCACTACCACGCCACCGAAGAAGAACACGCGGTGATCGAGGGTGACGGCTTGTTGCTGATCGACTCCGGCGGCCAATACCTGGGCGGTACCACCGACATCACCCGAATGGTGCCGGTGGGTACGCCGACTGACGAGCAGAAGCGCGATTGCACCCGCGTACTCAAAGGCGTGATTGCGCTCTCCCGTGCACAGTTCCCACGAGGCATTCTGTCGCCGTTGCTGGACGCTATTGCCCGCGCACCGATCTGGGCCGAAAGCGTCGACTACGGCCACGGCACTGGTCACGGCGTCGGCTATTTCCTCAATGTTCACGAAGGTCCGCAAGTCATCGCCTATCAGGCTGCTGCGGCACCGCAAACCGCGATGCAGCCGGGGATGATCACCTCCATCGAACCGGGCACTTACCGTCCGGGTCGCTGGGGAGTGCGGATCGAGAACCTGGTATTGAATCGTGAAGCAGGCAAGAGCGAATTCGGGGAGTTCCTGAAATTCGAAACCCTGACCCTGTGCCCGATCGACACACGTTGTCTGGAACCAGCGCTGCTGACTGAAGACGAAAAGCAGTGGTTCAACGGTTATCACGCCGAGGTGCGTGAACGCCTGAGCCCGTTGCTCAATGGTGCGGCCCTCGAATGGTTGAACACCCGTACCGCGGCCATCTGAGCGGTTTGAGTCCAGGCGCTGTTTCCAGCGCCTGGCTCAGGTCATAGGCCGGCGCTGGTTATTGCGCACGCAGGGCTTCAAGGACGAAGTCCAGTCGATCCTGGCCGAAGAACAACTGATCACCGACAAACATGCTTGGTGCACCGAATACACCGCGCTGCACCGCTTCCTCGGTGTTTTCCTTGAGGGCGGCTTTGACGGTTTCATCGGCGGTCAGTGCCAGCACCTCGTTTGGATCGAAACCGTTTTGCGTCAGCACGGCGGCAACAGTCGCTAGATCATCGAGGCTGCATCCCTCAACCCAAAGGGCGTGAAACAGGCAATCGATAAACGCCTGAAAGCGTTCGGGATGGCGTAGTTGCATACCTGTGACAGCGCGCATCAGCATCAGGGTATTGATCGGGAAGTTCGGGTTGAACTTCAGCGGTACGCCATAGCGTTTGGCATAGCGGTCCAGGTCCTGGAACATGTAGCGACCCTTGGCCGGTATGGTGATGGGGGAAGCATTGCCAGTAGCTTTGAAGACGCCACCCAGCAGCATCGGTCTGTAGATCAGCTGACTATCGGTCTGTTTGCAGATTTTCGGCAGTTGGGTATGGGCCAGGTAAGTGGCGGGGCTGCCGAGGTCGAAAAAGAACTCCACGGTTTTGCTCATGGTCGATGTGCTCTTCTTGTTGTTGTCGGGGAGGGCTTACCAGCGTTCGCTCCAGGGGCGCAGATCCAGCTCGAAGGTCCAGGCGTCCCGTGGCTGGCTGTGCAGGTACCAATAGTTTTCGGCGATGTGCTCGGGATTGAGGATGCCGTCCTGATCCTTGGTCGCGTATTTTTCCGGGAAGTTGTCGCGGATAAAGTCGGTATCGATGGCGCCATCAACTACGACGTGGGCGACGTGGATGTTCATCGGTCCCAGTTCACGGGCCATGCTTTGCGCCAAGGCGCGAATCCCGTGCTTGGCACCGGCGAAGGCGGCGAAACCCGCGGCACCGCGCAAGCCAGCAGTGGCGCCGGTGAACAGGATCGTGCCTCGTTGGCGGGTGACCATGCGCTTGGCCACTTCACGGGCGTTGAGAAACCCTGAGAAACAGGCCATTTCCCAAATCTTGAAATACTTGCGGGCGGTTTCTTCGAGGATGCTGCACGGCACATTGGCGCCGATATTGAAGACGAACGCTTCGATGGGGCCGAGCTCGGTTTCGATCTGCTCGATGAGCGCTATCACGTCTTCTTCATTACGCGCATCGCAGGCAAAACCGTGGGCCTCGCCGCCATTGGCTGTAATGGAGTCTACCAATGGCTGGAGTTTGTCTGCGCTGCGACGTGTGACGCAGGCGATATACCCTTCACGGGCAAAACGTTTGGCGATGGCGCCGCCGGTGGCATCGCCCGCGCCGACGACCAATACGATGTTCTTGTTATTGATAGCGGTGGTCATGGATATCGCCCTTTGCTGAACGGTCATTGACTGATGAACGTTAGCAGCATCGGCGCGAAGCGCCTATCGGGCTGCGCAAGCCCGATAGAAAGGGAGGGTTACTTGCAGATGACGATCATGCTGCGGCTGGTGTAGCCGGCAGGGTTGAGGCCGAACGGATAGTCACCGGGCTCTTCCACCGTATCCCCTGACTTGGCGATGACCTTGTAACCCTTGGGCGCGCACGAATTGGCGGCGCTGGTGTAGCATTTGTCCCACGAGGACGAGAGCCCCGAACAATTGATATGCAGTCCTTTCTTGCCGTGTTTCGTCTGGGGTTTCGAGGTCGCTGCGCAGCCCGCAATTGCAAGTACGGCGATCAGTATCAAAATTCGTTTCATTGCTGTCCTTAATAGCGGCCCCGGATCTGTGCCTGGGTCTGCCTGCATTCGCTTTTGCTTGAAGCGTTCTGATATCCCTATCTGAAAAAATCCATGTCTGACACTGAGTTACGTAGCCCAAACATGGCCTAATTGAGCGGTAAATACCAGACCTTCGTCAATCTTGTTTCAATCTGCTGCGACCACAGGCTTGGCGCTACTCCCCATGGTCATGGTCGCGCCGACGGAAGCCAGAATGATGCACAGGATAGCCATCCACTGTGACAGGGAAAGGTATTCCTGGAGAAACAACAGGCCGGACAGCGCACCGATCGCAGGTTCGATGCTCATCAATGTACCGAAGGTCCGGGCTGGTATCCGTGTGAGGGCGACCATCTCCAGGGTGTAGGGCAGGGCGGTGGACAAAATGGCGACCCCGATGGCCACGGGAATCAACGAGGGTGTCAGTAGCGCAGCGCCAGCGTGGACAATACCAATGGGAGCTACGAACAGGGCGGCAATCATCACGCCCAACGCAGCGGTCTGCACCCCATTATCAGCACCAGCCTTCTGGCCGAACAGAATGTACAGCGCCCAGCAGACACCAGCACCGAGGGCGTAACCAGCGCCGACCAGATCGATGCCCGTGCTCGTGGCGCCTGTCGGAATCAATAGCAGTAAACCCAGGGCTGCCAGAGCAATCCACAGAAAGTCGATCGCTCGACGTGAGGCGTAAATAGCGACTGCCAATGGGCCGGTGAACTCCAGGGCTACGGCGATACCCAGGGGGACAGTGCGCAAGGACATGTAGAAGAGGAAGTTCATGCCGCCCAACGCCATCCCGTAGACGATAACGGTGCGCAGGGATTTCGCAGTGAGCTTCGCTCGCCATGGGCGCAATATAAGCAGCATGATCACACTGGCAAAGATCAGTCGCAGGGTGGTCGTTCCTTGAGCACCGATGACCGGGAACATGCTTTTGGCCAGGGAGGCTCCGGACTGGATTGATGCCATGGCTATCAAGAGCAGGCCAACCGAGAACAGGGTCGAGGCAAGACTGCGGGGGTGGTCATTCATTGCGTGGCATCGTCCGAAGTAGCAAGCGAGAGTATTGTTGTATGTGTTGGGCAATATACTGCGCATTCGTTGCGGGCGCATCTATATATAAGGAGGGTTTTTGAACATCCTGATAGAAAAACCAAATCAGGGGTTGACGGCAGATTCTGGACGTCTATAATTCGCCCCACTTCCGGCGCAGTCGAAACGGAAAACTCCTTGGTAAACAAAGAGTTACGCAGTTTTCGGCAGTGGTTAAGCTTCAGTTCATCGAGGCCAGAAGGAGTTGGTAAGGCAGTGTGTTTTCGCCTTATTGACGGTTCGATCATCTCGGTCGAAAGCGGAGAAAAAGAGGTGTTGACAGCAGCGA
>NZ_JBWCCN010000021.1:0-149449 GCF_056279485.1 Pseudomonas sp. TE12508
TGAAACCACCTATTTGAATGCCTTGAGGAAGCGCGGTTCACCGCTCCTGAAGAACCTCGATTTAGGTTGACTGACTTCCTCAGGGCGTGAAGCTGCCATCGACGACTCAGCTTATGGCATGTGTAGAATAGCGGTTTCCCCCATTTTCAAAGGAATGATCCAGTGATCACTTGCCACGTCAGGTATGTAATCGATCCCTACCAGATCCCGGCTTTCGAAAGCTATTCTCGCCATTGGATTCGTGTGGTGAACCGTATGGGAGGGAACCACCACGGCTACTTTCTACCAGCCGAAGGCGCCAACAACATCGCTTACTGTCTATTCAGCTTTTCCAGCCTCGCAGATTATGAGCAGTACCGTAGGGAGGCCGGAGTAGATCCTGAGTGCGTTCAATTGGTGACGCAGGCTACCGAGCAAAAATTCATCCTGAGCTACGAGCGCAGTTTCCTTCGTCCCATTCTTGATTGAACTGACTGTTTTCGGCCGCGCTCGGGCGCGCCAAAGAGGCTGTTTTTGGCCGATTCTGTTGAAAAAGTCGATCATGGTTTCCACGGCTGAAAAGTACGTGCTTGAGATTGAAATCTTTGCCTTGAGCACAGGACTCCGGGCTCAGATTTCGCGTAGCTGCGCGCAATAAAGGCGTTTTCAGCAGTCCGTATGCAGGCAGTCTTGAGGGATCGACTTTTTCAACAGAATCGGCCGATTGCTGTCTATCGCGACTGACCGAAATCCACAACCCAAAGTTGTCGTTGGCGGAAGGTACTGGCGATTTTCCACCATCCGGATATCCAGGCTACCTGGACGTATTGCAATTACCTTGATAAGGCACGATTCGGTCAGCGGCATCGAAGTCGAAAATAGAGCGCCTGGGCTCGACGTCTGTATAGGTGATCAGTTTGCCCATATTAATTGGATCGGCTCGGCTAGGACCGGCGCCAATAAGGACTTGATCATCAGTGGTGCTGGGGTCGCTGTCGCGATAGAAGAGCAAAAATACCAGCGAACTCTCGCCCTTGTATGCTTCGGCCCTAGGGCGTTGCATCCGATATATCGACGCCTTTTTTCCTTCTTCCGCAAACTTCGGAATGACCTTCTTTGGATTACCGTGCGGGAAAACAGTATTTCCATTTACATATGCTTGGCGCAATTGATCACTGCCGTCGTAATCGAACGAGATATTCCACCGCCAAATGTAGTAATGGCATAAATCAATATCGTATATATATTTCTCGACACTAGAGTCATCCTTTTTGAGCTTTAGCGTTGCGCGCCCCTCTTCTACGAAAATTTTTCGGACATTCTCGCGAGAAGATCCCAGTGGTGTTTTCGATCTGATCAGAGATGACATGTCATCGAGCGTTTCCGCTGACTCAAAGGAGAATGTTGATTCAGCGCTGGCCACCCTCACTCCACATAAAACAAGAAACAGCGCGAAACTGACAGCATGAATTTTCCTCATGGCAACTCCGACATGCATGTAGCAGAAAAAAATGACAAAAAAGGATAGATTCATTTCTAACTTTTTGTCTGCTTCTGGCCGATTGTGTTGAAAAAGTCGGCCATGGTTTGCGCATCCAAAAAGTACGCGTCCGAGATTGAAATCTTTACTTTTGGCAGAGGCTTCCGGACTCGGATTTCACGTAGCCGCGTGCGAAAAAGGCGTTTTCACCAGTCAATGATCAGGCAGTTTGGGCAGACCGACTTTTTCAACAGAATCGGCCAATTCCTGCCTCTCACGACTGACCGAAATCCACAACCCAAAGCTGCCCCATCAGACATCTTCCTATGTCTAGCGAGACTGGGGCAATTACCTGTATGCGTCCGGCAAAGTCATCTAGCTAACTCCGCTAGTCCAGCCATGGTGTCCACCTGATTTTGAGAAAGGACAGCTAACCCTTAGCCGATGAGAATAACGAGACATTCGTTATTAGCTTGTTGCGCTCGCGTGAACATTTTTACCTGCTTCTGCAGCAGAAATTGGTAGGGAGTCTAAGATTGAAATGCCATGGATCGGTTCCATCCCATATCTGCGTAATGATGCGAGGGACCGTTGGCAGGTAGGTGGCTTTGGAGCCAACACCGGACCGGTGTTGGCTAAATGGATTTGAACTTGGAGGGAACCATGAGCAATCTCATCGCCAGCGGCGAACCACCTGAAGCCGTTCGCGTCATGGTCAAGGTTTACGCCTACTTGCTGCTCGTCGGATTTGCGTTTGTTCCGGCCTTTTTGATTGGCTACTTATACGTCTTTCAAGACCCCACCCTTATATTCGAGAACCACCTGTTCCATATCATTGCGATCACGGCAGCCACCTTGGAAGGATTGTTTGTGACGTACGTAACGTGGCGCTGCTATCAGTCATCGGGAGACCCGCTGCTGCGCTGGATGACGCTTGGCTTTCTCGGTTTTGTGCTGATCTACGCGTTGCATGGTGTGTTCACCGGGCTCGCACACCACAATATCTGGCTCTTCCTGCTTTATGGTCCAGCCTCTCGACTGGTCATGGCGACTCTGCTGTTAGTCGGAATGCTGTCGTACCACCGCCCACCTGATGCTGCGGACCAACGAATGAAGTCCCGCCCGTGGCTGACCTGGATAGGACTGTTCCTGCTGGTTGACGTGGCAGTGGCGTACGTCGCAAATTCACCGATCGCCGGCAACCTCGCGGTGCGACTCTCGATGGAAGGTGGTGCCCTCGTTCTTTCCATGTTGACCGTGACAATGCTCCTGCTGCGCCGTATCCGTTCGCCGCTGATGATGATTTTTGTCATCTCGGTCACTGCGTTCGCGCTGTCATCTCTTGCCTTCATCCTTGCACGTCCGTGGAACCACATGTGGTGGCTCGCTCATGCGATCTTCGCAGGTGGATTCTTCATGTTGAGCTATGGGGTAGTGCAAGCGTTCCTCACCACGCGGTCGTTCTCGAAGATTTACAGCCAAGAGGAGTTGATGGTACGTCTTGCCGAAGCGATGGCGTATACCGAGAGCGCCCTGCAGGAGCTCCAGCGCACCAATCAAGAACTCGGCCACCTTGCGGCGACCGATCCACTGACTGGCGCTGATAATCGGCGTCGGTTCATGGAGCGGGTCGAAGACGAAATTGGCCGGACCGCGCGCGGCGGTGAGCCGTTCTCCGTGTTGGCACTCGATCTGGATAATTTCAAGTCCATCAACGATCGCTTCGGGCATCAGATTGGCGATGACATCCTGAAGAGTTTCGTGGAGAAATGCCTCGATTCCATCCGACCGTATGACGGCGTAGCTCGAGTAGGCGGAGAAGAATTCATGATACTGCTACCTCAGACTTCACTTGAAGGAGCGCACGAAATCGCTGAGCGTCTGCGAAGCACCGTTGCAAATAATTCTTTTCATGGCCTGCAGCGGTTAACCGTGGTCACAGTGAGCATCGGCGTATCGCAATTTGGCCGCGACGGCGACACCATCGAGGCAATTCTACGTGCAGCCGATCAACGCCTATATCACGCTAAACACGAAGGCCGTAACCGTGTGGTTACTACCATCAAAACCAGCCTCCAACCTCTGCCCTGACCATCATCTCGAAGTCTCTGAAAACGTCGGCATTGCGCCACAGCATTGGGCGTTATGGTTTTCTGGTTCGTGGGCATAGGCAAGCGCCGCCGCTCAGTGTCAATGTCCCCATAGGGTCGATTGCCGCCCCTCACGACAGGCAGAAATCGGCCACAAGCAGTCGGTGGACAGACTAGTGGCAAATAGGTGGTGTCCTGCTACCCTCTTTACCATAGTCGGGCTTGCCGTCACTCCTGTCGTGTTCCCCCTCGATAGACCTCGCGCTACCGCTGGCGCGCTGGGTGATCCAGTGCGGCGAACATCTGCAACCCTTGCTCAACTTGATGCGGGATCGACTGCTGGAAAGTCGCGTCATCCACTGTGACGAAACGCGGGTCCAGGTGATGAAAGAACCGGGGCGAGAGCCGACCAGCCAATCCTGGATGTGGGTGCAAACCGGCGGGCCGCCGAATCAGCCCGTTATCTTGTTTGACTACTCGACCAGCCGGGCGCAGGAGGTTGCGTCGCGCCTGCTCGAAAGCACGAGATCCATTTCATCCGTTCAGGACACAAAGAGGTACTCCGCGTAGCGCGTTGTTACATGTCAGAACCTGAGGCATGGAAAATTGCACTTATGCAAGCTGGGGCCTGTTACGGCGACATCGTGCAACTGCCTGCGCATGAAAGCATGATGGCGTTGGCTAAACGATTTTCTGTCTCGGGTGTGCGATGGAACAAAGCCAGCCATACCATCTCATTTGCAGAACGCTCCCATCTGATGTCATTAAAACTCTTTGGCAAAGAGAACTGTGATGAGCCGAACCGGGTACACCGCCCTCTTCCATGCACAGTTCATCCAGCCCCACTTAAATACGCTTCATCACTACGCCGAATAAGTCCAGCAACTCCCGGCTAGCGAGGCCCACCACCACGCGTATTTTGGCGGAATACTCGACCATGGCCTGGAGCTACTCGCTTGCAGTTTAAAACTGCATCAGCCGTATCTACTGCCCACCGGTCGAAGCCGCAGATCATATGCAGGAAGGGTTCGAAACCGGTGCCGCCGACGGACTTTGGATTTCCCCGACGTTTATGAATACGGGACTGACGCTTTCGTTGATGGAGTAGTTCCCATTTTGCAGGAGCGAGGGCTATTTCATCGAGATTATGAGAGCTCGACCCTGCGGGGTCACCTGGGTGTGCCAGTCCTATCACCTTTTTCTGTTGGAGGGCCATGTAGGCCGAGCCGGTGTCTTGGAAGGTCACGTGGGTGGCCCCGGCAATGCGGGGTCGACTATTCGGAGGTCGAGCCTTTGGTGGAGCTGATGCGCTTGTCCTTAAAGAAGCTTTTCGGCTGATCGGCGTTGATAACGGAGTTTCTCAAAAACTGAGATATGTACTTGAGGAGGGAGTGACTCACGAGCCGTGTTGAAATGTTCCAGTTGGTTTGTCATGCAGCTGCGCGTGCAATGACATCGGAAGCAATTATCATCGCTGGCTCTGCGCTACGGCAAAGGCAGCCGCTGCACACTCCTCTCAAATGATGCACATCGAATGTCTTTTGCTTCAGAAGCGATAAAGACCGCCCATTTCACTCTCGTCGCAGGAGAGTATGGGGAGCAACGCCAAAGGCCTTGCGAAAAGCGTGGCTGAAATGAGAGAAGTCGGAGAAACCGAAATCCAGCGCCGCCTGAGAAATACTGCGGACTTGACCACGCTCAATAGCGTCGCGGCTCGCGAGCAATCGCGCCTTCCAAATTTCCGCGACCGGCGATTTCTGATGACGGGCGAAAGCGCGCGTCACAGTACGCGTGGAGACATGGTGAGCTTGAGCAATGCGTTCGAGCGACAGGTCCGCCTCGGTCAAATACTGGTAGATGTAATTCATGATCCGGCCATACAGGTCCAACTCGTCATGAGTCTGCTTTAAATCCTGAAGTTCCAGACTGACGACCAGAAGGTCGAGCAAGGTGCTGGAGTAACGACTGGATATTCCTGTGTTATGGAAGCCTGAAGGCATACCCGCGGCTTGGCGTAACATCTCGCGTAACGGAATCACCCCTGGGCGACGATCATCCAGAACCACAGCGGTGCAATCTGCTATGCCGGGCAACCGCTGACTGAGCAGTTGTCGCGGAATGCGGACAAGGTTGTCGGTACCACCGAAGCTGAATCTGAACGGCTGGGATGCGTCATAAAGAAACAGATCGTCCGCGGTGAGCTTCGTCCGTCGATCAGCCTGTTCCAGTTCGCCATAACCGCTCCTGGTAAAGCCCAACCACAAATCGTCATTAGGATCACTGCGTAGGTGCTGGGCGGAACGCTCCCAATAGTGCAAGGGTGCGGACAACGTGCAAATGTCCAATACCCCCATGCTATGCACCTCCAGAACCCCGTCGAAATCGCTCTGCGCCAGCAGTTTGCTGTCGGCGTCCAGGCAATGATGACAAACCACATCTTTCCAGTAATCAAACCGGAGTGGTGCCGTAACGGCAAGGGTCGAATAGTGACATGTCTGGCTCATTGCATTCACCTACCGGCAGCGATTTAACAAAAAAGCGTGGTAACGTTTTTGCGAGCCAAGCAAATAGCAGGCCACCCTCATGGCCTCATTCCAGCTGTTAGACGCACTACAAGATAGCCACCTGAACACTCGGCTGGCGTGTAGGTCGGTAGATCCTCCTAAACACTCCCCTTGCAACTTCCCAGGGCGCCTCGCCCCTTATTTCACAAGCCCCGCACCATTGCTGCGCACTGATCTGCCGGCCATTTCTACCTGTCCTTTTTAACCAAACGGTTGTCCATTCGAGCCAAGCGCATTTCTTCTCCCCTCGATAATTTTCACTCCATGCCGTGTCCCTACATACACGAATGACGAGGTGTCTCATGCAACTACGAGAACAGCAGCGACTGTCCGATTCATCCTGGTTTTTACAGAGATGGGACATGGCACCCGAAGAGTTTGCCACTTACCTACTGCAACTCGGAACCCTGGCGCTGCAACGCCGATGGAGTAGTCCCAACCGCAAAACACCAACATCCACTGGGATGTAGAACAGCGAACCGTCCGTTTGAGACGGAATTAAAGGAGCCCCCATGGAATCTGCAATCGATAAACATCTCAAATGTCCCCGGACTTTGTCGCGTCGTGTTCACGACGATTACAAGCCACCTTTCCCGATGTTTGTAGGGCGAGCTGACGAAAACGTGAAGCAAGTTGTGATGGCCTACCTCGGGGTGCAATTTCGCGACGAACAACGCGCCGCCGCCCTGCAGGCCATGCGCTACATTGACGCCAGCTTTGCCCTCGCCGATGGCCCTGGGAATCACGACCTGACCTATCACCTCGACAATCAGGGTTATGGAAACTTCATCGCCGTGGGCTACTGGCGTGATCCCGCCGCCTATCACCGATGGTTACTTTCAGCGCCTGTAGCCGACTGGTGGGGTGACGAGGCACGCCTGAACGAGGGGCTGGGGTATTTCCGCGAGGTCATCGCACCGCGCGCCGATCAGTTCGAGACGCTGTATGCATTCAAGGAGGATTTGCCAGGTGTCGGTGCTGTCATGGACGGCATCAGCGGCGAGATTGAGGAGCACGGCTACTGGGGCTCGGCGCGCGACCGCTTTGCTATCTCCCAGACCGACTGGATGCAGCCGACCAGCGAACTACAAGTCATTTCAGGCGATCCCGCCAAAGGCGGCAGGGTCGTGGTACGCGGCCACGACAACCTGACGCTGATCCGCTCTGGACAAGACTGGGTTGAGGCCGGCGAGGAAGAGCGCGCGCTCTATTTCAACGAGATGCTGCCGCCACTGCAAGACGGCATGAACTTCCTGCGTGACGAGGGGCAGGCGCTGGGCTGCTATAGCAACCGCTTCGTACGCAATATCGACCTTGATGGCAATCTCCTCGACATCGCCTATGACATCGGTCACTGGCGATCGCTCGACAAGCTGGAACGCTGGGCAGAATCCCATCCCACTCACTTACGCATTTTCACCACGTTCTTCCGCGTGATCGGAGGGCTTTCGAAGCTGCGGCTGTATCACGAGGTCTCGGTAGCGGATGGTAGCCAGCAACTGTTCGAGTACATCAACTGCCATCCACAGACCGGGATGATGCGCGACGCGCAAGTGTCGCCCACCTGACTCCATCGCTGACTCCACTTTTAGCCCTGCGCGTTGCCTGACTGGCGATAGCGGGGCTCTTTTTGCCCAAAAAAGGATCTTCGATCATGAAACGGTTCCGCTACCTGTCGCTTGCAGCCCTCCTCCCCAGCCTTTCCTCCCACGCTCTCGAGGTGGATCCTGGCGATTACGAGCCGCTCCCCGTTGGAGCGACCATCGGCGTGCTCTACTACCAGCACTCCACGACGGACAATGCCTACTCCCAGGGGCACAAGACCAGTTCCGATTTCAACCTGACTTCCGATGTCGGCATTCTGCGTCTGCTACACGTCTACCAGTTGAGCGAGCGACTCACCATCGAGCCGCAATTCCTATTGCCCTTCGGTCATGTCTCAGGCGGTGGTGACGCTTCTGGTTTAGGGGACGCCAGCGGCATCGGCGACCTCATTCTCACTGCGCCGCTCAAGTATCGTCTCAATGACGCCAACGACACCCTCGGTGCGACCGCTTACCTGTACGTGCCTACTGGCAACTATGACAAAGACGACGCGCTCAACCTTGGCGAGAACCGTTGGAAGTTTGATCTCCAGGCCGCTTACGTCAAGCACTTCACGGAGAAGTGGGCCATCGACCTCGTCGGTGACGCCATCTGGTACGGAGACAACAACGACTTCGGCGCCAGCTCAGCCCGCCGGGAGCAGGGCGTTTCCTACGGTGCCCAGTTAATGGGGCGCTACATGCCCGACGAGACAACGGCGCTCGCTATCGGCTTCGGCCACAGTTGGGGCGGGGAAAACCAGGTCGATGGTGTCAATCAGGACGACAAGATGGAAACCACCAACGTGCGCGTCACGGCCAGAAAGTTTTTCACCGCCAAGGACCAAATCCAGGTGCAACTTGGACGCGACCTTGCGGTGGAGAACGGCCCCAAAGAGAACTTTCGCATGAACCTGCGCTACGTAAGGGTTTTCTAGACCCGCCCGTCGCTCCCCCCCGTTGTCCTAATCAATCAAGCGTATGCCCAACGACGAAGTCAACCTGGCTCCATCGCACGACTTCGCATCCCGTATCAATCGGGCCAACGCGACAGTTGGCTAATGAGATGCCCCTAATCCGAAACGGAGTAACCCGACAATGACCGACCAGCAACCAACCATGGAACAACAACCCTCCCTCTATACCCGTCTTGGCGGCTATGACGCTATTTATCAGTTCGCAGGCGCAGTGTTGAGAAAAACAATGGGACACCCCGCCATCGGGCACATCTGGGCCCATATGTCGGAATCGACGTTCCAAAAGGAACACATCAATTTTGTCGATTTCCTTTCCGAGCACTGGGGTGGAAGCGCCAAATACAGGGGCAGAGACATGGTCACCGCGCATCGCGGGATGGGTCTGACCGAGGTGCACTGGCAGGCGGTGCTCGATTGTCTCGAGGAGTGCTACGACGACTACGGTCTGGCCCCGGCTCTGCGCAAGGAGGTCAATGACTTCCTCATCAAGTTCAAACCGGCGGTGATTGGGAGCCCTTCCTATCGGGACGTCGTACTCGCGCACCCGGAAATGGACCCGGCCAAAGGAATGAAGAGCGTTGGGGTTGTCTGGCCGAAACCCGGGAAGTCATCTCAGAAACAGACCACGCCCGAATCCGAAAACTAACACGCTCATCAAAAACCTGAGCCACACCAATGGGGCGTATCCATGGGGTGCCCTTCATGCTGCCAAGAGCTCGCTCTGGCAGCCGCCGGCTACCGTGGTGTGGCTATAAAAACACGGGCCCCCGCGTCCCGCTCAACCAAGCGAATGTCCTCCTCAACCAAGCACCGCTCAATTTGCGGAGATAGCTTGATACCAGTCCCGGCCGCGACTTCGCCAATAGTGCGCACCGTGCCCGGGCATCCCCGAGATGACGTTTGAACAGACATTGCCAACCCTGCGGGTTGGCACAGGAAACAGGACACCCCATGGCCATCATCCGCCCGACTCTCGAACAAGTGCAAGATCTCGCCAGCCGCCTGCACATACAGCTGACCCCCGAGCAAGCCAGCGAATACCTGGCGCTTATGCAATCCAGTTTTGATGCCTACGATCTAGTCGACGAGTTGCCAGATTTCATCCCTTCAGTGCGCTACGAGCGCAGTTCTGGTTACCGCCCTTCAAGCACGGATAATCCGCTAAACGCTTGGTATTACAGAACTGAGGTGATGGGCGCCAGTTCGGGCAAGCTTGCTGGCAAGACGGTCGCGCTCAAAGACAACATCTCTCTGGCCGGTGTCCCAATGATGAACGGTGCCGCACCACTGGAAGGTTTCGTACCGTCGTTTGATGCCACCGTGGTGACGCGTTTGCTCGACGCTGGAGCAACGATCCTCGGCAAAGCCACCTGTGAACATTACTGCCTCTCCGGTGGTAGCCATACCTCAGACCCAGCGCCTGTGCACAACCCTTTTCGCCATGGTTTCACGACGGGCGGTTCGTCTTCGGGCAGCGCGGCGCTTGTGGCGACGGGCGCGGTCGACCTGGCTATCGGTGGAGACCAAGGCGGTTCCATCCGCATTCCTGCCGCATGGTGCGGCATTTATGGAATGAAGCCCACCTTCGGTTTGGTGCCCTATACCGGGGTCATGGCGATCGAGTCCACTTTCGACCATGTCGGCCCCATGACGAGCAACGTACTCGATAACGCTCTCATGCTCGAAGTGATGGCCGGAGCCGACGGGCTCGACCCTCGCCAGACCGCCCCAAAGGTCGATGTCTATTGCGATTATCTGGAACGAGGCGTGATCGGACTCCGGATCGGGGTTCTCCAGGAAGGCTTCCAACTCGCTAACCAGGATCCACGTATCGCAGAAAAGGTACGCAGCGCTATCGCCCAGCTTGAGGCTTTGGGCGCGCGGGTCGAGGAGGTATCGGTTCCCGAACACAACCTGGCGGGATCGTTATGGAGCCCTATCGGCTGTGAAGGCCTGACCATGCAAATGATGCATGGTAATGGAGCGGGTTTTAACTGGAAGGGGCTTTACGACGTGGGCCTGCTGGACAAACAGGCCGGTTGGCGCGATCAGGCAAACGCATTGTCGCCGTCACTCAAGCTTTGCATGTTCGTGGGCCAGTTCGGTCTGGAGCGCTACAACGGCCGCTACTACGCCAAGGCCCAGAACATTGCGCGCTTTGCCCGAGCCGCCTATGACAGGGCGTTGAACACCTATGACCTGCTCGTCATGCCGACTGTGCCAATCACCGCTCAGCTGCTCCCTGAACCGGGTTCTTCAATCACCGAGACCGTCACGCGTGCGTTGGAGATGCTTGGCAATACGGCCGCTCAGGACATTACCGGGCACCCAGCCATGTCGATCCCTTGTGGCCTGGTGGACGGACTGCCCGTGGGGCTGATGTTTGTTGGAAGACATTATGCCGAAGGCACCCTCTATCAAGCTGCAGCCGCATTCGAGGCCTCTGTCGATTGGCGGACGTTGTAAACCCGCGCATCGCATTGGCGAGCAAACACCGGCAAGTCGCACTGAAAGTGAGTATCAACTTCA
Source organism: Pseudomonas sp. TE12508 (assembly GCF_056279485.1). Taxonomy (NCBI): domain Bacteria; kingdom Pseudomonadati; phylum Pseudomonadota; class Gammaproteobacteria; order Pseudomonadales; family Pseudomonadaceae; genus Pseudomonas; species Pseudomonas sp. TE12508. The sequence continues at coordinate 11,203 of NZ_JBWCCN010000021.1, forward strand.
GAGGAGCCAATACATGAGCCATACCCACGAACATCATCACCATCACGACCACACCGAGCCCCCCGAGGCCATCGCCTTGCGTGTCAAGGCACTCGAATCCCTGTTAATAGAAAAGGGCTTGGTCGACCCAACCGCCATGGATGCTCTGGTGGACACTTACCAGCACAAGGTCGGCCCACGCAACGGCGCTCAGGTGGTCGCCAAGGCTTGGTTCGATCCCGATTACAAACATCGGCTGCTGGAAGATGCCACTGCGGCCATTGCCGAACTGGGTTTTTCCGGCGTGCAGGGCGAAGACATGGTGGTGGTGGAGAACACCGCGACCGTGCACAACGTGACGGTCTGCACCCTGTGCTCCTGCTACCCCTGGCCGACCCTGGGCCTGCCCCCAGCCTGGTACAAATCCGCGCCCTATCGGTCACGGATAGTCATCGATCCCCGCAGCGTGCTGGCCGAATTTGGTTTGATTATTCCCAATGAAAAGGAAGTTCGCGTCTGGGACAGCAGTGCTGAGTTGCGCTACCTGGTACTGCCGGAACGTCCGGCTGGCACTGAAGGCTGGAGCGAGGAACGACTGGTCGATCTGGTGACTCGTGACGCCATGATCGGCACTGGCCTGCCCAAGACGCCGGGCGACGAAGCCTGACCCCGAGAAGGAGAAAACCATGAACGGTGTACACGACTTAGGCGGTATGCACGGTTTCGGCCCAGTGCTCACCGAAGAAAATGAACCCGTCTTCCATCACGACTGGGAGCGCAGGATCTTTCCGCTGTTCGCCTCGCTCTTCGTCGGCGGACACTTCAATGTCGACGAGTTCCGACACTCCATTGAACGCATGGATCCGGCTGAATACTTGCAGTCGAGTTACTACGAACACTGGCTTCACGCCTTCGAGACCCTGCTGCAGGAAAAAGGCGTGATCAGCGCTGCCGAACTGCAGGGCACGGTCAAGCCAACCTCACCGGCACAGCCCCCAACGGTGCTCACACCGGATATCGTCGAGGCGGTGATCCTCGGAGGCGCCACTTCACGGGCAAAGGAACCTGTCGGCGGCCGCTTCCGGGTCGGTGACCGGGTACGGACGAAGAACCTCAATCCAACCACCCACACCCGACTGCCGCGCTACGCGCGCGGCAAGGTCGGGACCATCGAGATTGCACACGGCGCGTTTGCCACCCCAGACACGATGGCCCACGGTCTAGGCGAACAACCCCAACAGGTCTATGCCGTTCGCTTCAGTGCTACAGAACTGTGGGGAGTGGCGCGACCGGACAGTGTTTGCATTGATCTTTGGGACAACTATCTGGAGGCCGTATGAGCGCCAGCATGCGTCACATCCCCCCAATAGCCGGTCTGTCTCTCGACGATGAAGGCCCGGTGTTCGACAAACCTTGGCAGGCCCAGGCTTTTTCCCTGCTGGTACACCTGCACCAAATCGGTCTATTTCCCTGGAAGGACTGGGTGCAGGTATTCAGCGACGAGATCAAGGCGAGCCCAACGCAACCCGGAGAAAGCGTCAACGACACTTACTACCGGCAATGGATCGCAGCCATGGAAAGAATGGTCACCACACTCGGTTTAGCGGGTATGGAAGACATCACCCAGCGCAGCGAGGAATGGCAGCAAGCTTACTTGAATACCCCCCATGGACAACCGGTAACGCTGCTCAACGCGAGTTGCCCACCGGCCCATGGAAACGGGCACGAACACCTGCCGCGGCACGAGCCGGTAGCGATCAGCCGTGCCACAAGCTGAGGACGGAGCCGTCCTATTTTTTACTTTCGAGGTCGGAAGCGGCCAAGGAGCAATCGTCATGCATATCGAACCTAATCTGGTGGAAGCTGGAAAAATCTGGCTGAGCTATGTCACTGCCGCAGGTGTCGGCGCCTACACCCTCAAACTCGCTGCGCAAGCCATCGGTGAGCGTGGTGTCTTCTCGCTGCTCGCTCGCACTGTCACTGCCACGGCCCTGGTATTCATCTTCTTCGAGCTACTACCGCACCATCCAGTCGGCGTCTCCGAGGTCCATCTCATTCTGGGGTCAACGTTGTTTCTGCTGCTCGGCACCGCACCTGCGGCAGCGGGTCTCGCCCTGGGACTGCTGATCCAGAGTCTGTTCTTCGCTCCATTTGACCTGCCGCAATACGGCATGAACGTCACCACCCTTCTGGTACCGCTGTTCGCAGTCGCCGCCCTGGCAAAACGCATCATCGCGCCAAACACGCCGTATGTGGAACTGAGCTATAGACAAGCTCTGGGGCTGTCGACAGCCTTCCAGGCCGGCATTGTCGCCTGGGTTGCCTTCTGGGCCTTCTGGGCCTTCTACGGGCAAGGCTTCACAGCAGAAAACGCAATGTCAATTCTTACCTTCGGCAGTGCCTACATGACCGTCGTCACCCTCGAACCGCTGTTGGACCTGGCCGTTCTGGCCGGTGCCAAGGCAACACATCGCCTGCGTGGTAGCACGCTGGTCGAGCGCCGGCTGTACCAGGCCGCCTGAGTCGACGTACGCCAGTCCAAGTCAGACTGTCCCCGGGCATTCGAAGACCGTAATGCTCGGGGCGTCAAGAGCAACATCCCCCCGCAACCTCGTGAGCAAAATTAGAGGTATTTGATGTTTTTCAGAAATAGCACCCGCAAGGAACTGAAGCTGCTCGGCGACAGGCTGGAACAACCCGACGGTAAGGGGTATCGATAACGGCGAAAGATTCGTTACTGCGACGGGTACTGGATGGCATAGAACGCCTGCTCGCCGATCGCACGGCGCTCCGGGCCAGCGTGGTCGACCTTAATGCTAAACAGCAACGCCTCAAGCTTCAGCTTGGTGAATACGAAACGCAGCTGCACGATCAAGAACAGCTTTGGCAATTGTGTACTTGGTCAGCGGCTGCATCATGCCGACCACATCGAGAATCTGGAATCGGCCCTGCTTGGACTTCTTGATCGGCTTCTGGCCGGTGATCATCAGCATCGGCATGCCGCCCAGATACGCGTACGCGCCCGCGGTTACCAGGTTGGTCGCCCCCGGTCCCAGGGTGGCCAGGCTGACGCCGGTCTTGCCCGTCAGACGGCCATAGGTGGCCGCCATAAAACCTGCGGACTGCTCATGGCGCGTCAATACCAGCTTGATACTGGAGCGGCGCAACGACTCCAGCAGATCCAAGTTTTCTTCACCGGGAATACCGAACACGTACTCGACACCTTCGTTCTCCAGGCATTGCACAACGACATCCACGGCCTTGGCCATTTCTCCACCTCAATATCTGTGAGCGCTTGCGCGCGATTTACCACGTTTAATCAGCGGCAAGCGCTATTTCACACCGATGGAGCTACGGTCACATCAGCCTGACCGCTTTGGTCCAACGCCGAACGAACGAAACCTTCAGCCTTCTTGCGTTCAACGAAATCCCGGACATATGCCGCACCTGCGTCATGACCACGTGGTACTGCCATGGCCTGCCGGATGGAGGTAAAAGCACCATCGATGACACGATAGTTCGCATTGTCCGCAGCAACAGACTCCAGGGGTTGGCGAACGCCCGCGGCCGCATCCAAAACCTGTTCAATATACAAGTCCACGGCTCCGGCCGAGGTTTGCGCACGTACGAGCTGCGCATGTTTCAAAGTACGAGTGAGGAAAAGGTCGTAGGCTGCGCCTTTACCGACCGCCAGCCGCAGTCCAGGCTGATCAAGATCCTCAACTGTTTGGTAGGGGGAATCGACGGCGACCAGGTAAGTCCCTTCGATGATCACGTAAGGCTCGCTGAACGCGATCTGCTCTTCTCGCACCGGTTCAATAGCAAGAAAAGCAATGCGCCATGCGCCCTGCTCCAGAGCCGCAAAGACCTTGCCCGCGGCATCGAATGTGACCATTTCCAGGCGCACGCCCAGCTCTTCAGCCAATGCTTTTGCCAGCGCAACAGACACGCCTTGCGGTATACCATCCGGCCCTTTTTGGGCCAGTACAGGGTTGCCAAAGTTAATGGCAGCGCGCAGGACGCCGTTTGGTGCCAACTCATCGATTACCACCGGGTCGATAGCATTCATCTTTTGCTCCATGAGTGAAGGTCACTGAGAGCCCTACCAGATCGGTAAGGTGTAGGAAACGATTAGGCGATTTTCACCGGCACCACAGGCAAACCTGGATCGGTGACTTGCATAGAGCGGGAAATCTCAATTCGCGTCGGCAATGCCATCGCCGCTCGCCATTGGCTTTGACTGGCGGCACCAATGAAGGCGCCGCGAGCTCGATCAACCGTCAGCGCGCTTCATGACTGATGGTGCCGGCAACTTCGGAGGCGCTCTTGTTGGAAACGCGCATGAACACGGTCATCAGAAAGACAAGGAGCAACAACGCGCTGAGAAACAGCAGATCCGAAAATAGCTCACTCGGTCGAAGGGACGGATGCTTTGCTGCCCAAGCGGATTAGTTCATTGGAGAAACACAGGCCGACGATGATCAGTGCCGCTCCCGCGTACAGGCTTTCGCGCGGTACTTCGTTGAGCGCCACAAACGCCAGCAGCGCGGCGAACAGTGGCTCGGTCAGTTCCAGCGCTTGCACTTGGGATGGCTTGAGATACTCGATGGCCTTGGTGGTGCAGAAGAAGCCCAGGATTGTCGGCAGCGTGGCCAGCGCCAGCAGCGCGGCGATCGCCAGAGGCGACAGCTCGCCCATCGCGAAACCATCGGCCGCAGCCGGCATCAGCAAGTACAGGCTGCCAAAGAACAACAATTGTCGGGTGAAGTGCAGCCCCCCCGACACCCCCATACGCTTCATGGCAACCGAAAAGGCCCCATAGCCGGAGCCGGCCATGGAGGCGAGCGCAGCACCTTGCAGGGTAAAGCCCTGCTGCAGGTCGCCGCCGAAGATCACCGAGATCCCAGCGATAGCCAGTGCGGCACCAACGGTAGCGTTCGCGGTGATGGCATCCTTGAGGAAAATGCGCCCCAGAATGATCGAGGAAATTGAGGCACTGGCCATCAGCACCACCACCACACCTGCCGCAGCGTAGTGTCGATAGGCGGACGTTTCGAAATGGAACAGCACAAAGATGCCAAGGAATGCGCAGATAGCCGCCTGAGTCCATTTGGTCGACGCCGCCGGGCGCTTGAGGAAAAACAATAAGATCGAGAGCAGCACGCAACCCAGTACGGTCTTGATGACAGCGACACTGCTAGCGGTGAAACCATTACTCATGAGTATTTTGCTGAGTACACCGATCGTTGCGTTCAGTGCCGCAGCGGAGAGTGCAAATATGACGCCTTTGCTGAAAGTAGATTGCATTGATGACGATCCCTGTCGCTGAATTGTCGTTCGATAGAATGCCGCCCTATATCGACGGCGCAAAGTTTGAGGATACGAAGATCCCACCAACCCCAGTATTTATTGTGGCATAAGCTGGATCGCCCAGTAGGATGCTATTTGCCTTCTTGTCGCCGCCAAGGGAGAAGTCAGAGGGCCTAGCCCTTGGCTATGCAATATGAGTTGACGAACGCTGCAGTGTGCTGCAAAGACTGACGTATATCCGGTTTGGCTATTCCATGCCTGTTGGCAAATTGCTCGACCGCCGCTGTATCAAAACGAGTGGTCTGGATAAAGTCCAAGGCTTCGGGTTTTGTATTCAAAAACCACGCAACGGGAGGAATACTCAGTAGCAACTTCAGCAATCGGAGTGAAATGTGATGCTTGGGAGACTTTAAGCCCAAAGGTTGTGCCACCTGTATCAGGAGTTCTCGCAAGTTTGGAGTTTGGTCATCAAGCGCCAACAGTTCCTGGCCCACCATGGCAGGATCAAAAGCGCAAACTGCCACCAGCTCAACCAGGTAATCCACGGTGACCAGTGGCAGCCAGTGGTCGGCGGTACCGGGCACTGCAGTCAGCTTTCCCTGCACAAGGTTGCGTATCAGCTCCACCAGCGGCTGACCGTCAAGGATATGCCCCGTGCGGCTGTGGCCACAGACAGTCGCAGGGTGGACAACGGTAATCTCCCCGCCCTTGGCGGACATGACCTCCAGGGTCGCAAAATGCGCCTCCAGCTTGCTTCCCTCGTAACCACCGACCTGTCGGTAGACGGCAGGCCAATTCGTCAACTCTGGATGACGAGGATCAATTCCGATGCGTTGCAGATGTTCATGATTTTTCAGCATGTAGCCGCCGATCATCACTAAACGGCTTTTTTGCTCAGCCGCCAACAGCGCCACGCGCTTTGCCCCTTCCACATTCACCGCACGAGAATGCTCCACTGAAAGCCCCCATGCGAAGTGGGCGCCCAGGTGGAATATGACTCTGGCGTGCCTTAGCACTTCTCGGTCAGCAAGACTCAGCCCGAGGTTGTCCCGTTCCAGATCGCCAGCTACGGCAAATACCCGGGTTGCGCACCCTCCCAAATTATCGACTTGCTCCCGCAGTGCAGCTAGTCGCTCTGGGCGACGCATCAACACCCGAATGGTGTGACCTTTTGCACTCAGGTACGCCACCAAATGTTGACCGACGAAGCCGGTACCCCCCGTGACAAAGCACTCCACGCTCATTTCCCTGCTCCTTGTTTAAGGTGAGAAATCAAGCGTAAACTATCGACCCAACTCTATAGTCAAGCGGTGTTTTCATGAAAATCGGCGAACTCGAGGCCCGCAGCGGCGCCAGCCGCCATACGCTGCGTTACTACGAGCAAATCGGCCTGATCTCACCGCTGCGGCAAACTAACAAATATCGCGTTTACACAACGCAAACTCTGCAGGATCTGGACTTTATCCAGCGTGCGCAAAGCATGGGTTTTTCCCTAGGGGAAATAGGCGAGATTCTGGATGCGCAGCGGAACAAGCTGATCGATTGTGCTGACGGCGCTAAGCTAATTGAAAAGAAGATGGCAGAGATCAAACAGAAAATCGCCAACCTCCAAAGCATTTATCGGTATCTGGATGAAGAGCGTGCAAGCCTCGAAGCCAGTGCTGCCAAGCAACTTGAGCTTCAGCAGCTGAACAACTCTTCCAACTGAACTGTCAGCATCTGGGAAACGAAAGCTGCAGCCTGCCTCCAGTTTCAAGCCCATCGCTTACGCATTTTCTAAAACCTTGTAGCCAGGCCCTGGACGGTAAGCGTCCGCCCAAAAGACCTTGCGTGGTTAAACGGGCGCCCGCTACGCGGCAGCTACTCGATAATCTCGTCGGCCGCCGCATCGGCAGTCGCGTGAACACGCCCCTTAAATACGCAGTAAGCCTCCGGCGAACACATCCCCTGAAGCTGATATGGAGCCATCGCCTCCATTGAACCGAGGCAGTAGTGGTTATGCGGATTCTGTTTTCTATAATGACTGACCGGCCATGTTTAGGGTGCTTGTTATGCCAGCCTCCGCTGATCAAAACTCCGCTGTCGTTTTATGCGCAGCTTCCAATAACGACCTGGAAGATCTGGTAGCCATCAGGATTGAGGCCATGCGCGAGAGCCTTGAGCGGCTTGGACGATTTAACCCAGATCGTGTGCGCGAACGATTTCTTGGTGGGTTCGACGCTAACAGCACACGCCGCATAGAAGTATCAGGTGATCTGGTCGGTTTTGTCGTTATCAAAGACCATCAGAGCGAGCTTCTGCTTGACCACTTGTATGTGATACCCAGTGCTCAAGGAGCAGGAATCGGTTCTGAAGTTCTCACTCAGATTTTCAGAGAGGCTGATGAGATCGGGCGTCCCATCAAGGTTGGTGCTCTCAAGGAAAGCGCTTCAAATCGTTTTTACACTCGCCATGGCTTTGTGTTCGTCGAAAGCGGTGAATTCGATAATTATTATGTCCGGATTAACGCTAATGCCGTTAATTTAGGCGACTAGGCAAATTTTGATACGGTGCCCCGTCAGAGGTTGTACCGTTAGATGGGCATACACCTGTGCGGCAGTAGGTCGGTAATCTCATTCGCCCGCTGCGTCGGCAGACGCGTGAGAACATCCTTCAGATACGTGTACGGATCATGACCATTCAGCCGCGCAGACTGGATCAAGCTCATGATCGCCGCCGCTCGTTTGCCGCTGCGTAAGGAGCCGGCGAATAGCCAGTTTGAACGCCCGGAAGCCCATGGCCGGATTTGATTTTCACATCAGTGAATTGCTCCAGATTTGCTAGACACATGATGTCTGCTTTGGGTCGCGGGTTGCCCTTCACTACCGGCGGCTCTCGTTCCGAAGTGATCATCGAACCTCGTGGCATCCATTTTTTCCTCCTGCTAACTCTTTCAATCCCACCTTCAAGGACCGAACCTGTGATCGCATCCCCCGCCAAACTCCTCTTCCTGCCCGGAGCCTCAGGTAACACCCGGTTTTGGCATCCGGTTGCTGAGCGCTTGGCCCACCCGGCGCAGCAGGTCCATATCGGCTGGCCCGGCTTTGGAGACACTCCGCCGTTGCCTAGCGTGACTGGCATGCATGATCTGGTGGCTCGCGTGCTGGCCGAGATCGACCGGCCCACAGCGCTGGTGGCACAGTCCATGGGCGGCATAGTCGCTGTGCTTGCAGCGCTTGAACGCCCTGAACTGATCACGCACCTGACGCTGACCGTCACCTCTGGCGGGGTGGATATGTCTGCTCTGGGCGCGCATGACTGGCGCCCGGACTTTGCTGCCACCAACCCGACACTGCCGAGTTGGTTTCTCGACGACCGCACCGATCTCACGCTCCGGTTGAACGAGTTGCGCATGCCAGTCCTGCTCCTCTGGGGAGATTCTGATCCGATCAGCCCCGTTCGCGTCGGCCAGCGCCTTGCTCAACTGTTACCTCGTGCTGAACTACACGTTTTCCCTTGCTCCGATCACAATCTGGGCTTTACTCACGCAGCCGAAGTGGCGAGGTTGATCGAGAGACATCTGGCCTGCTGGTAAGCGGAACACTTGTTGCCACCACGTCGGACTGATTGTGCGACACCGTGCGTTTCAAGACCTGGTGGACAGACAACCGGAGGCATATCGCTCTAACCTCGCCGGATACTCTGCGCAAACCGCGTAGAGATGAAAAAAAATCAAAGCATAATTAAAAGTGCACGAACCAACATTGACTCTATGACATGTGATTTCGCACCTCGTTGACCACCTGCTCTGGGTCGTTCTCTGCCGACTGTGACAGGCAGAAATCGGCCAGGAGTGGTCAGTCGAAGCCAATATGATGGCGTTCCCCCTATATCGGCGTTTGGATAAGCTCGAAGCCTTCAAACGCAGCTCGCTTTGAAACCGTAATGGCTGCTCGTGGCGATAAAGGCGGAAAATTTTCATTTTCAAAGCGTATAGGCGCGTCAGCGCCTTCCTTGTTCTCGAAGAAAAACGTGGAAACCCATTCTTCGAGGTGTCGTCGCGCCATTGAATGCCCAGGGGGGACACTAGCCTTTCACGTCTCTTTACTTGGCGGCGCGGTATTCAAATATCGTTTCCTCAAACTGCAAAGACTTAAGCTCCCCTGCCCTCAACGGGGGCTTTTGTTCTCAGAGAGGCAGTTGCCCCCGTCGACCACGAGAAGCTCGCCCGTAATGTAGCTGGACTCTGGAGAAGCAAGAAAAGCTACCGCCGCAGCGACCTCGTCTGGTCTACCGGCACGCCCCACGGGAACATACTGCGCGGCGGTCATTTCCTCTGCGGTGCTGGACTGCGTCGCGATCCACCCAGGGGCAACAGAGTTCACGGTGATACCGTATGGCGCGACTTCCAGCGCCAAGCTCATGTTCATGCCCACAATCCCCGCTTTCGCCGCCGCATACGCGGCCTCGCCAGGGTTGCTGACGCGGGTGCCGGTCGTAGAACTGATATGGACGATACGTCCGTAACGACGATTCTGCATCCCCGGCAACACAGCGCGGGTCAGCAAAAATACAGTGGTCAGATTACGGGCAATCGAAGTGTTCCACACATCGACGCTCATATTGGCCACTTCAGAAAACGTTTCGGCTTCACCCTGAATCGCCATACCGGCGTTGTTCACGAGTACATCGATTCGCCCCCATAGCGATTCCGCCCAAGTCACCAGTTCGACGACCTGAGCCGGCTGAGTGAGATCTGCAGCGCGTCCTTGCACCTCATAACCTGCCGCGATCAGTTCCGCGACGCGATCATGGATACGGGCACTGCTGCCGGTGATGATCAGCTTCGCGCCCGAGTCCCCAAGCCGTCGCGCGATAGCTAGACCAATCCCATGTTCGCTGCCAGCTCCACTGACCAATGCGACCTGACCACTCCAGTTTTTGAACATTGCAATGCTCCACAGGGTTAGACAGGAAGTACTGTCTGACAGTCCAGAGTAGACGCTAGCCGCCCGCATCGATGCACTAAAGATTGTGAGCGGCGGCTTTCGGCCGAGGGTGTGTAAAAACGTTTTTGAGCGCGACAGGTACTCAAAACTGGACTGGAAATCGCGCTTCTACGCGAAATCCACATCTGCTGACGTGTCGATAAATTTTTAGATTTAACGTAGACGCGCGCACTCCAATTTTGGCAAAGCGTTTTTACACACTCTGGCCCCAACGCAGCCTCTGACCATCGGCTGCTATCGTCATTGGCTAATCGGTTCCACTTTGTACATCACCGCAACCCGTAGCCGTTGGCAAAACACGCTCTCTAGCGCGAAGCGGTGATTCCTATGTTCATCCGTGATTTAACGGTATGTTGAAGCCCTCAACTCAAGGACGACCCATGGCTATTCACCCACCCACCCCCACGCAAAAACACTTGGCGGTGTTAATCGACGCCGACAATGCCCCCGCAGCAATTGTCGAAGGTTTATTTGAAGAAATCGCCAAGTACGGTGTCGCCAACGTCAAGCGGATCTATGGCGACTGGACTGGCCCTCAGTTGGGTGGATGGAAAAAGGTGTTACTCGACCATTCGATTCAGCCTATCCAACAGTTCGCGTACACCAAAGGTAAGAACGCAACAGACAGTGCCTTGATCATCGACGCAATGGACCTGCTGTACACCCGACGCTTCGACGGTTTCTGCCTGGTTTCGAGCGACAGTGACTTCACCCGCCTCGCTTCGCGATTACGAGAAGAAGGTTTGACGGTCTACGGGTTTGGTGAAGAAAAAACCCCGAGACCGTTCGTGTCGGCCTGCGACAAGTTCATCTATACCGAATTGCTGCGCGGTGAAGTGCTTGTTGCTGCAAGCAATGGACCTGATCGACCCGAACCCGAGCCACCCGCCGAAGTCGAGGCCGTCAAAGTCGCCAGTACGCCCGAAGTAAAAAAGCGACCAAAAGCACCAGTCAGTTTCATCGCAAAGATCTTGGATGACATTGCCGACGAGGACGGCTGGGCTCACTTGGGTGCGCTGGGCACCAACATCAGCAAATTGAGACCTGAGTTCGACCCTCGCACCCATGGGTATAAAAAGCTCAGTGAGTTGATCAAGGGGTATCCGGATACGTTTGAACTGCAAACTAGAGGAACGTCGGGAGTGGGTGGTTCAATACTCTATGCCCGGCACCGACAGCCGAGCTTGTAGCCCCCTCACCACAGACAGCTATCGGCCATCTGAAAGCACGACTAAAAGCATCTTCGAACTCCGCACATCACAGATAGCGTGAGACTCGTCTTGACGTCTGTTTCGCCGAATGTCAACTTGACATCAAGTACTCAATCAAGGAGGACTTTTCTGAAAAAAGGAGCCAACACCATGGCGAGTAACTATTCGCTACCAGATGTATTGGAAAGAATGTACGAAAACCAGCTAGCTCTGGAGGCGGCCATTATGGAGTTAACACTATTGGCTGAGGGGCAAGGATCGCTGGACGTGGGCGGAAACGTTCGCGGAGCTTTGGAAGGGATCGCTGAAAACGCCGGCCATATCAAACAAGGCCTAGCTCGACTTAAAAGACTGGACATCGGCTAAACTCCATATCGCGTTACTGCAAAGGGCGGCAGTCTTCAGGTATATACCGCCCCTAGCGACAGTCCGTTGCACTGGCAGCTAATGCTCCGAATGTACGACGTCGTGGGTTCCAGAAAGTCAGGCACCAAACGCCCCAACACTTTAACCCTGCATCGAAGTAGTCACTCCATGGCTCACATCTGGAGGCAATATTGTTGTGATCAAACAATCCACTATTGAGCCCCCTGACCCAATTCAGAGCAACCACATCATCACGATCTTCAAGGCCGAGCAGTTCGAGCCACTCGCGAAAAAGCGACTCAGTCTCCGCCTCACCACCCTGAAATTGGGTGAGATAGGGAATCTCGCGAAAGTGGCCATATAGGGCCAGTGGCCCACGTTGATAGTCTTCGGTCGATGTCAGCTTACGGATTTCTGCTCGACTTAATGGAGTGGCAATAGCCCTGTCCGAAGCCCAAGTCATACTCGGCTCTGGGTAATTCGCGCTGGGGAGCTTTTGGATTAGCTTACGATGCCAGTCGAGCTGACTGGCCATTATCTGTTCATACAGTGCATTCAGAGCCAGTCGATGCATTGCTTCATCGATCAGAGAATCCCCCTCAGGAGCGACAACCACAAACTCGAACACACATCCTGCGTCATCCATCCGTTGACGCAGCGACTCAGTTCTTTCCTGATCGACAACCTTCAATCCGAGTGAGTGATCCATCACCTTCCAATCCTTCTTTCCTGGCAAAGTCGAAGCACCGCTTTCACTAAGCGGACGTCGAAATGAAGGTGATACGCTAACAAATGCGTAGAAGGAAAAATGTAGGAATATTCGGCAAGTAGGAGAAGATGTGGCGAAAATTGAGGGGGCGGTCTACAGACCCCGACGCTCAATCGGCACGCAGGAATGTCTTGGTCGGACCAAGCCACTCTGAATCATTGTGCGAACAAAACATAACTTCGGATGCCACCACCAAGACTAGATAAGCAGAGGACGCCCCTGGGTGTAGGTAAGGCATCAGTCATCCAAATTCTCTGCCAAAACCCCCACCAGCTGGAGTGGACTTCTCGAATCGATAACCTTGTAAATCAGATCGCGCTTGCTCCTCGGCAACTTCTTCACCACGCTCTTGGCCGAAGCTCTGACAGCTTCGTCCGTTCCATGGATTCGAGCCGCAAGCAGCAGCACCAGCGTTGCATCCAAGAGGTTCATAATTAGCCCCAATAGTTAAGCTTCCGAGTGTACTGATTTCATATTTGTAAACCCACGACCCACAAGCAACGCGGCACTGGCAGAAAAGAATCCCCCGCACCGCGAAGCCATCAATCAACCAAGCCTCTAACAGCTGCGCCATCACCTACCGAAGGCTCAAACTATTAAAGCCCGCGTGCCAACACAGTGTGGGCGACTGGGGGCAATTTGGGTAAGGCGCAGGCAATGTCCACGACGCCTTGTCGACGCCCTTTTGCCGCAAAGTACGCCCGGATCAGCCAAGTGCATACGCCCTACGGATACCAGATCCAGTGCCCGGCCACCGTTGCGTTCGATTAGAGCTAGCCAGGAGCGATCCAGATTCAGAATGGCACCATCACCGCGGTCAAGCCAATCGCGGCACCATCAAGTGCGGTTGCGCGGTGCAGGCGATTGCCGGGCACAGTTCCTTGCTGATGGCCAAGGCTGGGAACGGCTCGCCGATCCAGACCTTCCCGCTGCAAGCGATGGTCACTCAGCCGTTCAAGCCATTTCTCGATCCGCTGGTGAGCTCCTCCGCCCTGCACTGTTACGTGCAGCAAACCAGTCGTGGCGAATTGGTGTTCGGCGGCTCCGATCCCTACCCGCTGTTCAATACCCGCTCCACGCTCGATTTGAAGGAAAGCCTGCTGGCCCACGCCATCGAGATGTTCCCGCTCCTGGCCAACGCCAAACTGATGCGCCAATGGGCCGGGATCACCGACATGACCCCGGATTCTGACGGTTCACCAGCCGCATGATCGCTCTGATCGACCTGCCAACCAATGACGACAGGGCATGTCGTTCGAAATGTTCAGAATCGTCCCTATCTCCAGAGGCAATGGACTAACCTCCGCGCGTGCATCACCCATGACTGACTCAACTACGCTTTGAGTGAGGGTTGCTGGCTGTCATACCCGCACTGGAGGTCCCGTGAACAGTCACTGGTGGTGCCGCCTGCTCTTGCTAATAATACTGATCGGGTTACCGACGGGTTCGACGACGGCTGCAGGCAGTGTCGTGGTACTGACCGTCAACGATGCTATTGGTCCGGCCAGTGCCGACTACGTGGAGCGCGGCTTGGCGCGTGCGGTGACCGAGGGCGCGCAGTTGGTGGTCATCAGCCTCGACACCCCTGGCGGGCTGGACACCTCGATGCGCTTGATTATTAAGGCGATTCTGGCCAGCCCCTTGCCAGTGGCAAGTTTCGTCGCCCCCAGTGGCGCACGTGCGGCCAGCGCCGGCACCTATATTTTGTATGCCAGCCACATTGCCGCGATGACCCCCGGCACCAACCTGGGCGCTGCTACACCGGTGCAGATCGGCGGCCTGCCCGGGACTGCGCCCGAATCGCCGGGCCCACCCACCACCGACAAGAATTCTGCGCGTGAGCTGCAGGACACCATGACTCGAAAACAGATCAACGATGCGGCGGCTTACATCCGTGGCCTTGCGCAACTACGCGGACGCAATGCCGACTGGGCCGAACAAGCGGTACGTGAATCGCTCAGCCTGTCGGCCCACGAAGCGCTCAAACTCAAGGTGGTCGATTATGTAGCCAATGACGTGGCAGACCTGCTCAAGCAACTGGACGGCAAGAGCCTGAATGTCTCTGGTCAAATGTTGAAGCTGAACACCGCCGGGGCTGCACTCATCGACCATGCGCCTGATTGGCGCACACAACTGCTGGCGGTGATCACTAACCCCAGCGTGGCGTTGCTGCTGATCATGTTCGGGGTCTATGGCTTGATCTTCGAATTCATGAACCCAGGGTCGGGTGTTGGTGGGGTGCTCGGTGGCATCTGCCTGTTGCTGGGGCTGTATGCCCTGCAATTGTTGCCCGTGAATTACGCCGGGGTTGGACTGATCCTGCTAGGGATCGCCTTCATGATCGCCGAGGCGTTTCTACCGAGTTTCGGTGTAATCGGCTTCGGTGGGGTGGTTGCTTTTGTAGTTGGCGCAGTGATTTTGATGGACACCGATGTGCCGGGCTTCGGCATTCCGTTGACGCTGATCATCGGCATGGCACTGATCAGCGCCCTGTTGCTGATGACGCTGGTCGGCATGGCGCTCAAGGCCAGACGCCGTGCCTTGGTCAGCGGCGATGCGGGCTTAGTCGGCAGCCAGGCCACGGTGACGGGACTGCTGCCGGGTCTGCCGATGAGCGGCTGGGTGCAACTGCAGGGCGAAAGATGGCAAGTTCAGAGCCGCTCGCCCCTGCACCTGGGCCAGCAGGTCCGGGTGGTGGCGCGCACGGGCGTGATGCTGGAGGTCGTTGCGCTGGAGGAAACGCCATCGCGAGGAGATTGATGCGAGTTCGTGCTGCCAGTCCTGCTGTCCGAAGGCCCGCCTTATGCGGGCTTTTACCCGCGTTTTCGTATCCGCCCTGTCATGCCTTCGTCACACCCACCCTGCACAATGCGGTCAGCCAAAAGGATTTGGCCCCATCGACAGAGAGCCCGGCCAAGTGCCGGTTTTTTTCGTTCCAGCGACATGCTTTTCACGAAGTGCTCACATTACGGAGCGCAGATTGAACGGACAAAAGGATTTGACCCCATACAGAGAGCCCGCCATGCGCGGGCTTTTTGTTGTCAGCCATTCCCGCTGCTAAGCTTTCCACTCCCTCGAATGGAGTCGAAGCGATGCCCTCCCCCGAATACTCTCTCCCCGATGCTCTTGAACGCCTGCATCAGAACCAACTCGCCCTGGAGACTGCGCTGATGGAGCTGACCTTATTGGTTGAGAAACAACGCCATGCCGCGGCTGGCGACAACGTCCGCGGCGCGCTTCACACGATCGGTGAGAACGCCGAACACATCAAACAGGGCTTGGCCAAGCTGAGAGCCCAAGGCCCACACTGATCAAGGCAGCCCCAATGGAAAGGAGGGAACAGCCAAAGAAAGACTTTTCTTTAGACGCAAAAATGGACCTCTTTCCAGAGATCCATTTTTTTAATGCTTGGAGCGAAAACGAAACTCCCATCTAGCATTCGACATATTGAAACCCAAGGGGTTTCTTTTACTCCTGAAGCAGGAATGGATTTGTTTTCAAAGTGTATAAAGATTTTTGAAATCGCCACTACCCCTTTCAAATACATCAACTAACTTATTTAATGCCTAACCCAGCATCAAATCATTGAAGGCGGTCAACACTCCATCGCGCCCCCCCGAACAAACACGCCCATTACCCATCACACATCACACAGCCACCGAACCGTCATTATCAGACGCACTCTAACACTCCACACTTTCCACGAATGACATAACATCTTAATAACACTCAAATTAACATTAACAGGCCTCGCTGACTTTTTATAACAATCATTGACACCCAGACACAGGCACCCTAGATTAGTGGCACTCTGCCAACGCCAAGACGACGCATAAACTTTGTTAAGTTAATGGAATGCTGAGTTTCTGAGTTATTTCATTCCTGGTACAACGCATGAAATATGTTGACGACATTACAAAACTCTTTTCACGTTTTGGCGCCAATGCGCAGAGTTACCAGGAAATACAACCGAACTATAAAGATTTCAAAGACGACCCGGTTACACCTGTACTGGCTGAGCCAGAACCGTCGGTAGCCTTGCCTCCCCCAACATCAACGCCAACGCCCTCTGTGTTTTTACTGGACGAGCCACAGCCTTCTTTATTGATTGGCGCGCCCAAATCCCCTCCCCTGACCGAGCCACCTGCGAGTTCTGGTACGGGTGACCGTCAGCGATTGAGCGACCTGTTGCGTGAACTCAACCAGGTTCGTCGAGACGGTCTGCCAGAAACGACTCGCAAGCGGACCAGGGCGAAGGTCATTGCTATCGTTTCGGCGAACGGTGGGGTGGGTAAAAGCACCGTCGCCGCGGGCCTGGCAAAAACACTTCGGCGCCCTGGCGGGCGCACCATCGCGATTGATCTGGACCCTCAGAACGCGCTGTCCAGCCACTTGGGTATCACCCGGCAGGTTCCCGGGCTGATCCAGCTCAAAGAGCAAGGCGCAGACTGGGGCGCTCATCGCCTGCCGGGCTTTCGCGACAGTGAGTGCCTGCCCTTCGGCACTGGCGAGATGAACGATCGCCGCTTGCTCAGGCAATTGATGCTTGAAGATTCTGACTGGTTGAATCAGCACCTTGCGTCAATGAATCTCAGCGAAAACGATACCGTGATCCTGGACACGCCTTCGGGTGCGACCGTCTATTCGCAACAGGCACTCGACGCTGCCGACCTGGTGCTGGTGATGACGGTCGCCGACGCGGCTTCCTACCTGGCACTGGACACCATGACCCAGTGGCTGGAAACCACCCGACGACGCGCGCAGCGGCACCGGTATGTGCTCAATCAACGGGATGACTCGCGTTCGTTCAGCAGGGACATGGGCGTGCTGTTTGTGCGGCGGCTCGGCGCTGACCTGATCGGGACGATTCGTCTCGATCACCAGTTCAACGAGTCGCTGGCTTATGGTCGGGACCTCTTCCAGTACGCACCTGAGAGCATTGGCTGTCAGGACATTCTGTCGCTGTCAGGCGCGGTCCGTGCCCTGCTTTTCGCGGATGCTACCAACCAGCAGGGCACGCCATGACCGCACAGCTGAATCAGCTACCCGCAAAGACGTGGTGGTTGCAGGGGCTACTGGATACTTTCCAGGATCGCGTCAGTCGATGGCCCGTGCGTTGGCGCCAAGGCCTGAAGATCTCAGCCGGGCTGATCGCGGCATTGTTGGTGCTGGGCATCCTCACTGCGCCACTGAATCTGTATTCCCAGGCTGCGTTTGCCGCCGTCTGTTTTGCCGCCAGCCTGGTCATCCGCAAGCAAGCCGGGCGTCTGGCGATCCTGACCCTGATCACCCTCTCGCTGATCGCTTCGTTGCGTTACATGTACTGGCGCCTGTCCGACACCCTGAACTTCGACAACTGGCAGGATGCCGTATTTGGCTACGGGCTGGTGCTGGCCGAACTGTATGCCTTGCTCGTCCTGGTCTTCGGTTATGTACAGACCGCCTGGCCGTTGCACCGCAAACCGCAGTTTCTGCAACAGCCGCCCGCAGAATGGCCGACGGTAGACGTTTTCATTCCTACCTATAACGAATCATTGGGTATCGTCAAACTGGTGGTGCTCGCAGCTCAAGCCATTGACTGGCCCGAGGGCAAACTGCGGGTGCACATGCTCGATGACGGACGCCGGGAGGAATTCAAGGTTTTCTGTGAGCAGATTGGTGTCAACTACATCACCCGCGACAACAATCAACATGCCAAGGCCGGCAACCTCAATGAGGCACTCAAAGTCACCGATGGCGAGTTCATTGCCATATTCGACGCCGACCACGTGCCCACCCGCTCCTTCCTGCAGATCACCATGGGCTGGTTTTTAAAGGACCCGAACCTGGCGTTGCTGCAAACGCCGCACTTTTTCTATTCACCCGATCCGTTCGAAAAAAACCTCGATACCTTTCGCTCGGTACCCAATGAAGGTGAGCTGTTCTACGGCCTGGTGCAGGACGGCAACGACCTGTGGAACGCGGCCTTCTTCTGTGGCTCCTGCGCGGTCATCCGGCGGACTCATTTGCTGGAAGTTGGCGGCATCGCCACCGAAACCGTGACCGAGGATGCGCACACGGCACTCAAGCTCAATCGCCGTGGTTTCAATACCGCTTACCTTGCCGTTCCACAGGCGGCGGGACTGGCCACCGAAAGCCTTTCCCGACACATCAGCCAACGCATACGCTGGGCGCGGGGCATGGCGCAGATTTTTCGGACCGACAATCCGTTGTTTGGCAAAGGACTGAACCTGGGGCAGCGCATCTGCTACCTCAACGCCATGATGCACTTTTTCTACAGCCTGCCCCGCCTGGTGTTCTTGACCGCCCCCTTGGCCTACCTGCTTTTCGACGCGCAGATTTTCCATGCCTCGGCATTGATGGTCACGGTCTATGTACTGCCGCATATTTTCCATTCCAGCCTGACAAACTCCAGCATCCAGGGGCGCTTCCGCCATTCCTTCTGGAACGAAGTGTATGAGTCGGTATTGGCCTGGTACATCATGCGACCAGTGCTGTTGGCCCTGATCAGCCCTTCGCTGGGCAAATTCAACGTGACCGACAAGGGCGGCACCCTCGAAAAGGACTATTTCAACTGGAAGCTCGCGCGGCCTTACATCATCCTGCTGACCTTGAACATGATCGGTCTGGCGATCGGCGTGGTGAAACTGATCGGAAGTGATTCGGCCGAGGCCACTACCCTGCTGATCAACCTGGCCTGGACCGTGTACAACATCGTCATCGTCAGCACCGCCGTGGCGGTAGCCACTGAATCCTCTCAGGTACGCAACGAACCCAGAGTGCCCGCGGATCTGCCCGTGCGCATCTATCGCGAAGACGGCACCTGGTTCGATTGCGTAACCCGGGACTTCTCACAAAACGGCGTGGGTCTGGTACTGCCACCGCAGGTTCTGCTCAGCGTCAATGAGAAGCTGCGGCTCTGCATTCTGCGCACACCGCCCTCAAGCCTCTTTCCCGCAAAAACGGTCTTCAGCAACGACAACGTGGCGGGCGTGCAATTCGAGGCTTTGACTCTGCGCCAGCAAAGCGAGCTGGTGCGACTGACCTTTTCACGGGCCGATACCTGGGCCAACACGTGGGGTAATGGCCGCCTCGACGCGCCAATGTCGGCGTTGCGCGAGGTCAGCAGCATTGGCTTGCGCGCCATCCTGCGCTTGTTCGTAGCAACCTTAAAGGACAGCCAGGCGCTGCTGCGCAAACGCCCGGACACTCCATCACCTATCGACTCCACCGCGGACACGCAACGATCTTGAAGCCTTCCACTCGCCGGACCTTTCTTCCTCGTCGCTCACTCATGCTGATCACCTGCTCGCTAGTGGGCTGGAGCGGCTGGGCATTGAGTGCTGCCGCCCAAATCAACGCCACAGAGCCGGCGATGATGCCGGTTACAGCGTTGCCCGGGACCGATGCCCCGGGCAACAGCTATACCCGCACCCTCAAGGAGCTGGGCAAAAGCTATTCGATGACCCTTAAAGGCGTGGAGGCCACCGACAGTGTGAACTTCGATGTGCGCGCCGATGAAGTCGTCACGGCGGCGCAGGTCACGCTGCAGTACAGCTACTCACCGGCGCTGCTGGCTGACCTTTCGCAGATCAATGTGCTGGTCAACGATCAAGTGGCCGCCAGCCTGCCCCTGCCGAAGGAAGAAGCCGGTAAATTGCAGACCCGGACCGTGCAGATTCCGCCGCAGACCATCACCGAATTCAACCGGCTCAGCCTGCAGTTCATCGGTCACTACACGATGCAATGTGAAGACCCTTTGCACTCCAGCTTGTGGGCCCGGATCGGCAACGAGAGCCAGCTGAGCCTCCAGGTGTCCTCGATTAAACAGCCCAACGACCTGTCCGCCCTGCCGCTGCCTTTGTTCGATCGTCGAGACGCCTCGCCCCTGAAGCTGCCCTTCGTGTTCGCCACGCGCCCCGGCGGCCCTGAGCTTGAGGCCGCCGGTATCCTGTCGTCCTGGTTCGGCGCCCTGGCCAGCTACCGCGGCGCAACCTTCCCCGCCAGCCTCACCAGCCTGCCGGCCAAAGGCAACGCCGTGGTGTTTGTCAGCGGCAGCGAATCAACGACCATGAGTGGCTTACCGATCAAAGAGGCCACGGGACCGACATTGACACTCGTGAGCAACCCGAATGATGCTCAGGGCAAACTGTTGATCGTCTCCGGGCGCGATGGCGCCGATCTCAAGGTCGCCGCGACAGCGCTGGCCCTCGGTGGCTCGGCCTTTTCCGGGCAGAGCGTAGTGATCGACCGGATCGACTCGCTCAAGCCACGCCGACCGTATGACGCGCCTAACTGGCTGCCCTCCGATCGCCCGGTTCGCCTGGGTGAACTGGCCAAGCCCGCAGAGCTCAATGTGTCGGGTTATAACCCGGGACAAATGACGGTTGCGCTGCGCTTGCCACCCGACCTGTTCAACTGGCGTGAGCCCGGTGCGCAACTTGACCTGAAATACCGCTATACGCCGCAACCGGTCTCCACCAATTCCTCGTTGCTGGTCAACTTCAACGACACCTTCATCAAGTCGATCGATCTGCCCTCGATCGAGAAACTCGGCAACAGCGACAGCCTGCTGGCGATGCTCAAAACCGATGACAGTCTGGCCCGTACGTCGCGCATGCTGTTGCCACTCAATTCCGTAGCGCTGCAATCACGCCTGCAATTTCGCTTCATGTATGACTACATCAAACAGGGCGAATGCCGCGACATCATCATCGACAACATGCGCGGTGTGATCGACCCGGACTCGACCCTGGACCTCAGCCAATACGAACATTTCATGGCTATGCCCAACCTTGGGGTGTTCAAGGACAGTGGCTTCCCATTCACTCGCATGGCCGACCTCTCTGAAACATCGGTGATCCTGCCCAACGAGCCAGGCCCGGCCGATCTGAGCGCCTATCTGACCCTGCTGGGCCGCTTCGGCGACTCCACCGGTTATCCGGCCACCGGCGTGAAGGTGGTCCACGCCGACCAGGTGGCCGAGCAAAGCGACCGGGATTTGCTGGTGCTCGCCTCGGGCAACAATCAGCCGCTGCTTGCGCAATGGCAAAGCCTTCTGCCGGCCAAAGGTGAAGAGACTGCGCAGTACTTTGAACTGTCTGACCTGCCCTTGCGTGTGCGCAACTGGATCAGCCCGGATACGAAAGCCAATCTGCGTGAAGCGCGCAGCAGCTTCAGGTTTACCGCTGACGACGGCAGTGCTTATCTGACTGGATTCGAATCGCCGCTCAAGAGTGGCCGCAGTGTGGTGTTTATCGCCAGCGCAAGGCCCAACGGCTTGGCTGACGTAACCAACGCCCTGCTCAGCAGCGAAGAAAACGCCCGCGAGTTGCAAGGCAGTCTGGTGGTGGTCAGGGGCAAGCATGTCGAGTCGCTGGTCGCCGAGCAGGATTACTACGTCGGGAGCCTGGGCCCATTGCGCTATCTGCAGTGGTACCTCTCGCAAAACGTAGTGGCGCTCATGCTGTTCACCCTCCTCGGGATCCTGCTGCTTGCTTCGATGGCCTACCTGGCCCTGCGTTTACGGGCCAAACGTCGTCTTGGTCAATGAGCCGCGCATGCCTGTCTCGTCCATGAGCAGCGGGGGTATTTCACTTCGCCAGTGCCTGCGCGGTAACACGCGCAGGTGGGGCGCCGTGCTTGCGCTTGCCCTGCTGGCGCCTGCGATAGCGGCCGGGAAATCCTGTGAGTCGCCAGCCTGGCCACTGTGGCAAACCTATGCAGCGCGCTTCGTCCAGGCCGACGGCCGGGTTCTGGAATCGAGCCAGGAGAACAATCACAGCACCTCTGAAGGGCAGTCCTACGGCATGCTCTTCGCACTGATCGGCAACGATCAGCCACGCTTTGACAAACTCTGGCGCTGGACCTCAGCCAACCTCGCAGGCTCCGCCACCGCCACACGCCTGCCGGGCTGGTTATGGGGGCAAGGCACGGACGGTCAGTGGCGCCTGCAAGACGCCAATTCGGCCGCCGACGCCGACCTGTGGATCGCCTACGCCTTGCTCGAAGCCGCACGCCTGTGGCATCGGCCGGACTATCACCAGGACGCCCTGCACCTGATGGCGACGATTGAAGCGCAATTGGTCGTCAAACTCCCCGGGCTGGGCCTGATGGTGTTGCCTGGACCACAGGGCTTCGTCCAGCCGGACGCTCTCTGGCGCCTGAACCCCAGCTACCTGCCACTGCCACTGTTACGACGGCTGGCCAAGGAAGCACCCTCCGGGCCCTGGCAAGCGATTGCCAACAACACCGCGACGATGATTGCCCAATCAAGCCGCCACGGTTTCGTCGCTGATTGGGTCGGTTATCAAGGCACTTCAGCGCAATCGGGTGCCTTCACAAGCGACCCGATCCACGGAGACACGGGCAGCTACGATGCCATTCGCGTGTACCTCTGGCTGGGCATGAGTGATACCTCTGGACCGCTGGCAGCGCGCCTGCTCAAACGGCTGGACGGCATGGCCCGCAGCACTGTCGCAACGGGTTCTCCCCCGGAAACAGTCCAGGTTCTCCACGGCACTGTTCAGGGTCAGAGCCCGTTCGGATTCTGGGCTGCACTGATTCCCTACCTTGAGGCCAAGGGCCAACCCGGGTTGGCCGATCAGCAACGACGCCGCGTGGAACTCGCCTTGCACGAGGCACTGGCCAGGCCTGATACCGACGCCGGTCCGCCGCGTTACTACAACTTCATGCTCAGCCTGTTCGCCCTCGGATGGGCAGATAAACATTACCGATTCCGGGAAGACGGAACGCTGAAACTCTCCTGGGAGACCGCATGCACGCGCACCACCGCACGCTAGCCATCGCCGTCATGAGCGCATGGACGGCTGCTGCACACGCTCAAAGTCCGACACCACAGGCATTACTCGTCGAGCAAGGGCAGTACTGGCAGTTGCACAAAAACCCTCAACGCGCTGCGGAAGTCTGGCTGAAAGTCCTGCTGCTGGACCCGGCCCAGGTTGACGCACTGTATGGCCTGGGTTTGATTGGCGTGCAACAGGGCAAGCCACAACAGGCGCAGCAATACCTCGCCCGCTTGCAGGCCATCCAGCCCCCGCCTCGGCAGGCACTGCAATTGGCGCAGGACATCAGCGTGGCCCAACCGCAGAACCAGCAGCGTCTGGAAGAGGCTCGGCGCCTCGCCGATGCCGGTGAGCGTGACAAGGCGAGCGCCGTGTTTCGCTCGCTGTTCGATGGCCGCCCACCTCAAGGCACGATTGGCCGCGAGTATTACAACAACCTTGCCTTCAATCAGGCTGACTGGGCTGAAGCGCGCGGCGGATTTCAGCGCCTGCAACGTGAAATGCCCAACGACTCGATCGTCGCGCTGTTTTACGCCAAGCATTTGGTGCGCCGTGAAGACAGCCGTGCCGAGGGTATTCGCGCCCTGGCCGCGCTGACCCAGCGTGCCGACATTGCCGGTGATGCCGACGAAAGCTGGCGCCTGGCGCTGACCTGGATCGGTCCGCCCAATCCGGCGCAAGTGCCGTTGTTCGAGGCGTACCTCAAGACGCATCCGGATGACGTGGAAATCCGGGCGCAGATGAACAAGGGCAAGCAACAGGTGGCAACGACGGCCAGCAAGGAATGGCAACCGCCTGCCGAAGTCGCGCGCGGCCTGAAGGCGCTCAAAGAAGGCGATCAGGCCTCCGCCGAACAGGCTTTTCAAGCACGCTTGAAAACCCGGCCCGACGATGCTGACGCACTGGGTGGCCTTGGGGTTATTCGCCAGCAGCAACACCGACTGGCCGAAGCGGAAAAGCTCTTGAGTCAGGCCACGCGACAAAACGACGGCAGCCGCTGGCAAGTTGCGCTGAACGAAGTGCGCTACTGGTCAGCGTTGCAGCAGGCCCGCGACGCCCAGGCCAAAGGCCAGACAGCTCAGGCGCAGGTCTTGGTCAACCAGGCGCTGCGGTTGAATCCAAACGGGGTAGATGCTCGCCTCGCCCTGGCGGATATTCAGGCCGGCGCGGGCCAGTTCGATGACGCTCAGCGCAACTATAGGCAGATTTTGAACCAGCGCCGCGACGACCCTCAAGCACAGGAAGGGCTGGTCAATGTGCTGCTCAAGAGCGGCAAGAACGATGAAGCCCTGCAACTGATCAACAGCCTGCCCGCCACCGGACAGGCAAAGATCGGCCAGTCTGCGCGCCTGCAAGCCTTGCGCGCGACGCAACTGGCCGCCCTCGCCGAACAACGCAACGACCTGCCCGCTGCGCGCAACGCCTTGCAAGACGCACTGCGCGTTGAGCCGGACAACATCTGGACACGTTTCGCCCTGGCCCGTCTGAACCTGGCGATGGGCGAACCGCAAAAGGCTCGGGACCTGATCAACGCCATGCTCCAGGCCCGCCCCGACAATGCCGATGCGCTTTACGTCAGCGCCTTGCTCTCGGTGCAGATGGGTGAGTGGAAAGCCGCCCAGACAACGTTGGGACGCTTGCGCCCCGACCAGCGCACCCCGGACATGGACGCGCTGGCCGCTGATGTCAGCCTCAACCTGCAACTGCGCCAGGCGATCGAGTTGGGCAAGCGCGGCCAGCGCCAGGAAGCCCTGACCTTGCTCGATCGTATTCAGCCGACGGCCAACAACAGTCCCGATCGCATGGCGAGCCTGGCCTCGGCGTATGTCGACATCGGCGAGCCAACCCGTGCGCTGGCCCTCATGCGCGGCCAGTTGCAAAACACCACGGCGCCCTCGGCGGACTTCATCCTGCAATACGCGGCGGTCCTGCTTAAAACCGGAGAAGACGCACAGGTCAACGAGATTCTGCGCGACCTTCAGAACAGGCCCTTGAACGCACCGGCTCGCAAGCGTTTCGACGACCTGCTCTATCTCTATCGCATCCGCCAGGCCGACCAGTTGCGTGAACGAGGCAATCTGGCCAGCGCTTATGACACGCTAGCGCCCGCACTGGCACAACGTCCCGGTGACAGCGCGGCTGTCGCGGCATTGGCGCGGATGTACTCGGCCAACGGCGACACGGCAAAAGCCCTCGAACTCTACAAACCGCTATTACAACGTCAGCCAAACGACCCACAACTGCTGTTGGGTGCCGCCGACGCGGCGGTGTTGGCACAGGACACGGCCTTTGCCGAACAGGCACTGCAACAGCTGCTCAAGATAGAATCCGGCAACCCTCAAACGCTGACAGAGGCCGCCCGCCGCTACCAGAACATGGGCCAGACCGGCACGGCGACCGATCTGCTGCGCAAAGCGGTGGCCATTGAACAGAGCGAGAAACGCAGGAACCAGGGAGGCCAACTGGCCGGCTCGACGGTGGCGCCCAACCCTTTTGCCGGGGTGTCGGGTCCACGTAGCGAGGTCAGTCGCGACACCTTGCTGGCAGCGATCCCGCCACCGGTCCAGGAGATGCCGGGCAGCGTGAAGTCTTACACCCCTTTTGGCATCGACGCCCCGCCACGGCCACAGCAGGCAAGCAATCGATTCGAGTCGCAGCTGCCGCGCGCAGCACTGGTGAGCGAGGACATCAGCCCCGCGCAACTGGCACTGAATAAAATCCTCCAAGAGCGCAGTGCCTACGTCACCCAGGGCGTGAGCATTCGCAGCAACAACAGTGAGTCGGGGTTGAGCAAACTGACCGATGTTGAAACACCGTTGGAAATCAATATCCCGCTGGATGAAAGCCGCGTCGCCCTGCGCGTGACGCCGGTCTCGCTGAACGCTGGCAGTGTCAGCGGCGATGCACTGTCGCGCTTTGGTAGCGGTGCGCAGAGCGACGGCGTCGGCTCGCAAAAAGCCGAGGGTGTCGGCCTTTCCGTCGCTATTCAACGGCCTGCGGATGGGTTCAAAGCTGATCTGGGCACCACCCCGCTCGGCTTCAAATACACCACCGCCACTGGCGGCATCAGCATTGATCGCCCCGTGAGCGACTCCTCTAATGTCCGTTACGGCGTGAGCGTTTCCCGGCGTCCGGTGACTGACAGCGTCACCTCGTTTGCCGGCACCACGGACAAACGCAGCGGGCAGTCCTGGGGCGGCGTGACCGCCAATGGCGGGCGTGGCCAGTTGAGCTTTGACGACAACGAAGTCGGCGCCTATGGCTACGCCTCCTGGCACCAGCTATTGGGCAACCATGTCGAGTCCAACAGCCGCAGTGAGCTGGGCAGCGGTGTCTACTGGTACCTGCAAAATGCAACGGACAGCAAGCTGACCGTCGGCCTGAGCATGACCGGCATCAGCTACGCCAACAACCAGGACTATTTCACCTATGGCCACGGCGGCTATTTCAGCCCGCAGACGTTCTTCGCCCTGGGCATTCCGGTGACCTGGGCACAACGCACTGGGCGCTTGACGTATCAAGTCAAAGGCTCGGTCGGCGTGCAGCATTTCGAGCAGGACAGCGCCGACTATTTCCCCAACGACAAAGCCCTGCAAGCGGCCTCGGGCCTGCGCTACGAAGGGCAAAACAAAACCGGGATCGGCTACAGCGTCGCCGCGGCGGCTGAATACAAGGTCGCTTCGAACTTCCTGCTGGGCGCCAATCTGGGCCTGGATAACGCCCACGACTACCAACAACTCAGCGGTGCCCTGTCTTTGCGCTACCAGTTCGAAGACATCAGCGGCCCCATGAGCCTGCCGGTCAGCCCGTATACCTCGCCTTATTCCAACTGATCATTCTGGAGCTTTCGATGCCCACTTCTGCCCTTGCCGGCCTGTCCCTCCTTGTTCTTGGGGAGAGCCATATGAGCCTCGCGGACCATTTGCTGGAGCCGCTGCACGACAACCTGACTCGCCAAGGCGCACTGGTTCATTCCATCGGTGCCTGCGGTGCCAGCGCCGGTGACTGGCTGATCAGCAAAAAGGTCGACTGCGGCGCCGAGCGCAAAGGCAACGACAAGATCGTGATCAAAGGGCGCGAGGCAACCACCACACCGATCCAGGACCTGATCGCCGCCGACAAACCCGACCTGGTGGTACTGGTCATCGGCGACACCATGGCGTCCTATGACAAGCCAGTGTTTCCGAAGGCCTGGGCATGGCAAAGCGTCACCGGACTGGCCAAGGCCATCGCGGCCACCGGGACCCGTTGCGCCTGGGTGGGCCCGGCCTGGGGCAAGGCCGGTGGCATGTACCAGAAGAATGATGCCCGCACCCAGTTGATGTCTCAGTTTTTGGCCGCGAACGTCGCGCCTTGCACCTACATCGATTCGCTGACGCTCTCCAAACCCGGGCAGTGGGTCACCACCGATGGGCAGCACTTCACCGTCGCCGGTTATCAAGCATGGGGCACTGCGATTGGCGGTGCGTTGGCCAAACTGCCCGCCAACACCGTCAGCAGCACAGGAGCCGGCAAATGAGCCGATACGCATGTGGCTGGGCGCTGTTCGCGCCCTTGATGCTGAGCCTGCACGCCCAGGCCGCCGACATTGCCCTGTACCCGACAGGCCCGGATCAGGACTCGGCCTTCCTGCGCTTTATCAACGCTGCTGACCAACCGTTGCAGCTGCTGGCCGAAGGCTCACAGGCCAGCCTAAGACTCGAGGGTTCGAATGCCGTGTCCGACTACCTGCCCGTCCCCGCCAACCAGGCGATCAAGGGCACCCTGGAACGCAACGGCAAAAGCCAGCCGCTGGACATCCAGGTGGCAGCAGGCGAATTCGCCAGCGTGATCGCTTTGCCAGACAACGCTCAAGGTATCCGCCAGGTCGTCATCCGTGAGCAACCCGACGACTTCAATAGCCTGAGAGCCTCGCTGGCGTTTATCAGCGCCGACCCAGCGTGCGCCCAGGCTGGTTTGCGCGCTGCGGGGAAGAACGCCGGCCTGTTCAAGGAGGTGGCCGACGGCAGCGTGCAACGCCGAGCGATCAACCCGGTCAGCCTGTCGGTTCAATTGGTCTGCGCCCAAACCAACGTCGGTGCCCCGCTTGACTTGGGCCAGCTCAAGGCCGGCGAGCGCTACAGCGTTGTGCTGCTACCTGGCGCAAAGGGTCCGCACCTGTTGCTCGCGACTGACGTCCTGGCCCACTGATCGGATCGCGCCACCACCATGGTTTTTGCCTCTCTCGAGTTTCTGACGTTGTTCCTGCCGCTGTTCTTGTGCACTTATGCAGTGTGCCCAGCCGCCTGGCGCAACGTCACGCTACTGATCGGCAGCTGGCTGTTTTATGGCTGGTTGAGCCCCCGGTTCCTCGCAGTGCATGTGGTGCTGACGATCACGGCGTGGGCCGGCGGTTTGCTGATTGACGCCTCGCGGGAAAAAGGCACGGGCCGCGTGCGGCTACTCGTGATGCTGATCGTGCTCAACACGGCGGTGCTGTGCTGGTACAAGTACGCCAACATCGTCGCCGGCACGTTGATCGATGCCGTCACCTGGTATGGCGCCATGCCGCTGGACTGGCAGCGGGTCATCATGCCGGCCGGGCTATCGTTTATCGTATTGCAGGCGATTTCCTATCTGGTGGATGTCCACCGCCGCACCGTGCCGGTCGAACGCAGCTTCATCAATTACGCCACCTATATCTCGATGTTCGGCCACTCGGTCGCCGGCCCCATCATTCGCTATGACTGGGTTCGGCGTGAGCTGAATCAGCGTCACTTCAACCTGCAGAATTTCTCGCTGGGCGCACGCCGGTTCATGGTCGGGATGAGCATGAAGGTGCTGGTGGCCGACACCCTGTCGCCGGTGGTCGATGTGGCGTTCAGTTTGCCAAACCCCAGCTTCTCCGACGCCTGGGTTGGCTGCCTTGCCTACTCCCTGCAACTGTTCTTCGACTTCGCCGGCTACAGTGCCATGGCGATTGGGCTAGGACTGATGCTGGGATTTCACTTTCCCGAGAACTTCGACCGTCCGTATCTGGCCAACAGCATCCAGGACTTCTGGCGTCGTTGGCACCTGTCGTTGTCCAGTTGGTTACGTGACTATTTGTATATTTCGCTGGGTGGCAATCGCAACGGCACCTGGAAAACCTATCGCAACCTGTTCCTGATCATGGCCATCGCCGGCCTCTGGCACGGTGGCGATAGCTGGAATTATCTGCTGTGGGGCAGCGCCCATGGCATTGCGTTGTGTGTGAATCGTGCCTGGAACAGCTCTACCCTGTCCCCGGTACCGCCGGTGCTTTCCCATGGGCTGACACTGCTGTTCGTTTGCCTGGCCTGGACACTGTTCCGCGCCCCCGACTTTCACAGCGCGCTACGCCTGTATGCCGGGCAGTTCGGCCTGCAGGGCATCGCCCTCGGTGATGAACTGTCCGCGACCCTGCGCCCGGTACACGGCCTTGCGGGCTTGCTGGGTGTGTTCGGAATCGTCGCACCGCTGCTGCGCCCTTACTGTGAGAAACAACTGGGCGGCATTGCGTTTTACACCGCCGCTCTTTGGCCCATCGCCGGTTTAATGCTGTCGTTCGCACTGATCGCCAGTCGCGAAACCGTACCCTTCCTGTACTTCCAATTCTGATGACGAACCTAAAGCACACCCCGCCCCCCACTCCGCCAGATGATCTGGCGACACGCAGCAGTCGGTTGGCAGGCGTGGCGCTGCTGATATTCCTGTTCGTCGGACTGCTGTCCTCTGGCCGTCTGATTGTCTCAGGGCAAATCTCGCTACCCGATAAAGTGCTGCCCCCGCAGATTCTTGACGGCGATATCACTCATCGGATCGCCAAGGAACTGTCGAACGCTCAACTCCCCACGACCTTCGCCGAGCTGGAGCGCGGTGCCAGTTGGCTGCTCCTCGGTGACACCGGGCCGAGGGTTCGCTCGGGTTGTCCTGACTGGTTGTTTTTGGCCGATGAGCTCAAGGTCAATGATCAAGCGCAGCGCAATGCCGATGCCAAAGTCCAGGCGGTGATTGATCTGAAGCAGCAGCTCTCCCAACGTGACATCAGCCTGCTGGTGGTCATCGTTCCAGACAAGAGCCGCATCGCTTCCGGGCAGCGTTGCGCACTGCACCGTCCAGCCGTTCTCGAAGGGCGCATCCAGACCTGGGCCTCGAAATTAGATGGGGCTGGTGTATCGAATCTGGACCTCACCGGTGCGCTGACACCACTGGGGGCCAGTGCCTGGTTGCGCACCGATACGCACTGGAGCGAATCCGGTGCGAAGGCGGCGGCCGATGCCATCACCCAACGCCTGAAGACCCTGGGCATCAGCGCAACGCCACGCAGGTCGTTCAACGAAAGTCATGCCCCGCTCGCGGTACGAACTGGCGATCTGGTCCATCTGGCGGGCATCGACTGGCTGCCGCTCAACTGGCAACCCGCACCCGAAATGGTCGCCCAAACCAACACCCACGAACGTCCCGCTGCGTCAGCCGACAGCCCTGATACTGAGGCAGACCTTTTTGGCGATGCCGACCTCCCCAACACCGCGCTCATCGGCACCTCATTCTCGCGCAACTCCAACTTCGCAGGATTTCTGCAGCAGGCACTGGGCGCCCCCGTGGGTAACTTCGCCAAAGACGGCGGAGCGTTCTCTGGCGCTGCAAACAGCTACCTCAACAATCCGGCCTTCAAAGAAACGCCGCCCAAGCAAATCATTTGGGAGATCCCGGAGCGGGACCTGCAGACGGCTTACATCGACCCCATTGCCTCTGATTTTAAAGTCACCAGCGAGTAGTTGACGCCTTCTGATGCGTGACGAGCAATGGTCAAAGCCATCAGCTTGCATGAGCGTTTTGGCCAAAAAATCGTCTCGCTGGCGAGATAACTGCGCAAGCAATACAGTGAGTAACGGTCACACATCCACGGAGAACTTATGGCGAACATCCTGGACAAAGGAACAACGTCAATCTCACTGGTGCATGAAGCTCTTCATAGCGCTAAGCAACGAGGCATGGATCTGGCCCTTGCGCTAGCAAATGCGGACATAGACCCTCAATTGCTTGATGCCCCAAGAGCTAGAGTTTCAGCTGTTTCTTTTGCTCGTCTGTGGGTGGAACTGGCAGACCTGCTGGATGACGAGTTTTTCGGCATTGATAGTCATCCAATGCGCCGAGGCAGCTTCAAGCTGATGTGTCACGCGCTACTCGATTGCTCAACCTTGGGACAGGCTTTACCTCGGATGCTCTCGTTCTTGCGGTTGGTACTCGATGACATTCATGGCGAGCTATACGTCAAGGAAGACCAAGCGTTTATCGTCCTGCAGGATCAGGGGATATTGCGACGACTGTTTGCTTACGGCACCTGGTTTATCTTGGTACATGGCCTGTCATGCTGGCTTGTAAACCAACGGATTCCATTGCAGACGCTCAGTTTCAGTGCTCCAAAGCCCGACGACGAAAGCGACTACCGAATGCGTTTTTGTGAGGATATTCAATACGATGCGTCAACGACCGCTGTGAGCTTTGACAAAAAATTCCTGGACATGAAAATTGCGCAGTCGACCACAACCCTTAGCGCGTTTCTAAAAGAATCCCCTGCCAGTCTTTTGGTGAAGTATCGCAACGACGACAGTATCAGCGCACAGATAAGACGACACTTGCGAGGGCTGAGCCCAGACAAATGGCCCGAACGGGATGACCTGGCACTTGTGCTGCGCATGTCCAACTCGACACTTCAGCGCCGGCTGCAGTCAGAGGGCACCCATTATCAGAATCTCAAGGACGATCTGCGTCGCGACATGGCCATTGATCTGCTTTCGCGTGGAGATATGACGGTTACGGAAGTCGCGGCAGAAACCGGCTTTCAGGAAACCAGCGCCTTTCATCGAGCGTTCAAGAAATGGACAGGCGTCAATCCAGGTGCCTATCGACGCCATCATTTAGATGAGTGAAGTCCACCAAGTGGCAAACTCGCTCTACTCCCACGCGTATTAGCCGCTAGCCAGGAGCTCGTCCCTGGCATTCGCTATCACCACCCTGTCCTCACACCGCAGCGGGTTCACTCGGCGCTCTTGCGACATGCCCAAACAGCTCACATAAGTTGGTGCGGCCAGGCATGGGCGGCGCCAAATCGCCTACCTAGAATGACCGCAAATGGCTTCCCTACGAACGCCAGTCGCTAGAGGTCAACAATTCCAGAATCGAGGTTGCGGTGGTCAGTGAGTACCCCAATGGCTAACCGCTTGGGGGAAAGCAACCCTGATGTACCTAAGCAAGTGCACTTCACCAACAAAAATAAAATTGAAGGAGACACGATATGCAATCAGTGAACGTCTACACGCTCGCGGGCGAATCAAAATTCAACGGATTTCATCGACTGATTCTTTTCTGGTGCGTGCTGATTCTGATCATCGATGGTTATGACCTCGCCGTAGTCGGCGCTGCACTTCCCGCCATCATGCAGGACATGGGAATTGACGCTACAAGCGCTGGTGTCATGGCCGGGTCGGCCCTGCTCGGGACAATGCTGGGCGCTATCTTTCTGGGCACCTTAGCCGACCGTATCGGCCGTCCTAAAATGATCGCCATCTGCGTAGCGTTGTTCAGCCTGTTCACAGCGGCTGCGGGGCTTACCAGCGACCCAATCAGCTTCAGCATCGCCCGCTTCATCGCCGGGCTGGGGATCGGTGGCGTCCTTCCGATCGTCACCGCACAGATGGGCGAGTTCTCGCCAGCGAAACTTCGTACCCGGCTGGTGACCTTAGTGTTTGCGGGTTACTCCGTGGGCGGCATTCTGGTCGCGCTCACGGGCAAACAACTGATCGAAAGTCATGGTTGGCAGTCCGTCTTTTACGTCGCAGGCCTACCCGTCCTGTTAATCCCGCTGATTCTGAAGACCCTGCCAGAGTCCATGGCGTACTTGCTCAAACAAGGCCGCCAAACGGAACTGCGCGCCATCGTCAAAAGAATCAATCCCGCTTATCCGCTGAGTAGTGACGCTGTACTCGCGGGCAATCCTGCCGAGACAAAAGCTTCGCTCGACAGTCCGATCAAAGGGCTATTCAGCGAGGGTCGCGGGTTCAGCACGGTCATGATCTGGGCTGCATTCATGACGGGTCTGTTCATGGTCTACGCGCTCAATTCCTGGTTGACCAAATTGATGGCAATGTCAGGTCATAGTCTTGGCTCGGCTCTGAACTTCGTCATCGTGTTCAACGTGGGAGCGATTGTCGGTGCGATTGGAGGCGGATGGCTCAGCGATAAATTCAACATCAAGTATGTGCTGATTACATTCTACCTCGTGGGAGCAGTGGCGCTCACCGTGATGGGCTTTACACGTTCAACCGAACTTTTGTTCGTGGTCGTATTCATTGTTGGCGCCTCAACACTCGGAACTCAACTGATTGCCTACGCCTACGCAGGGGATTTCTATCCCACTCCAATCCGTTCGACAGGCGTGGGCTTCGCGTCTGGAGTTGGCCGAATTGGCGCAATTATCGCGCCGGTACTAATCGGCTGGCTCGTTTCACTGGCCTTGCCACTTGAACAAAACTTCATGGTGATCGCCCTCGCAGGCCTCATAGGCGCCTTGGCGGTCACGTTCGTAAACCAGGCACATGCGGACTCCACCCAGGTCAGCAAAGCGCCAGCCTTATCACGCTGACAGACTGCTAGCCGTCTTCATGTTCCTGACCATCTGGCTTGAACACGTTAAAGGATATGTACCTTGAATCGCTTGTCACTACCACCACTGTCAGCGCAAGAGCT
This sequence comes from Pseudomonas sp. TE12508, assembly GCF_056279485.1. Classification (NCBI taxonomy): domain Bacteria; kingdom Pseudomonadati; phylum Pseudomonadota; class Gammaproteobacteria; order Pseudomonadales; family Pseudomonadaceae; genus Pseudomonas; species Pseudomonas sp. TE12508. The sequence goes on from NZ_JBWCCN010000021.1 coordinate 45,380, forward strand.
TAAGCGCACGGTCGACTGGGCAATCGCCTCACGCCGCAGCGTCAGAGCCTTTCTCCCGACAGCTGTGCCCCATGAGGAAATTGAAGCGATTCTAGACATCGCTCGCTTCAGTGCCTCGGGTGTGAACATGCAGCCATGGCGCGTTCACGTCGTAACCGGTGACGCAAAAAATCGGCTGTCGACGGCAATCGCCGCTATCGACAACGATCCGCAGCTCAGTAGCGACCTGCAAGATCCTTACGAATACTACCCACGCGAGTGGGTCACGCCCTATGTTGATCGCAGGCGTAAGGTGGGTTGGGATCTCTATGGGCTGCTGGGGATTGCCAAAGGTGAAAAGCAACGCATGCACCAACAGCACGGGCGCAACTACAGATTCTTCGATGCCCCGGTTGGCCTGCTGTTTACGTTGGACAAAGTGCTTGAGCAAGGCAGCCTCCTGGATTACGGCATGTTCCTGCAAAGCGTCATGCTGGCTGCACGTGGCCGAGGCTTGCACACGTGTCCGCAGGCTGCATTTCTCAAATACCACAATGTCATTTCAGACACTCTGAACATCCCGGCCGAGCAAATGCTGGTGTGTGGCATGAGTCTTGGTTATGCCGATCCCGTGGCTATTGAAAACACGCTGGTAACGGCGCGGGAGCCAGTCAGTGCTTTCGCAGTTTTTCACCATAATAATAAGGAGACCTGCCCATGATTAGTGGCGCATACGCAAGTGGACTCGATCAAAGCCCGGCAAACCATGTCCCGCTCACCCCACTTGGATTCCTGGACCGAGCCGCACTGGTACATCCTGACCGGGTGGCCATTATCCACGGAGAATTGCAACGCACCTGGGCACAAACACGCGAGCGTTGTTACCGACTTGCATCATCGCTGGTAGGCCGAGGCATCCAGCTCGGCGATACCGTGTCCATCCTCTCACCCAACACGCCAGCGATGGTCGAAGCGCATTTCGGGATTCCGTTATCGGGTGCCACCCTCAATACAATTAACCATCGCCTGGATGCCGATGGCATTGCATTTATTCTGCGTCACAGTGAATGCAAATTGCTGCTGGTCGATTGCGAATACATGGCCGTTGCGTCTGCGGCACTGGAGCAGCTCGAACTCCGTCCGGCACTCATCATGATTCGCGATCATCTAGCCACGGTATGTGTCGATGCAGATGCCCCAGACTATGAAGCACTACTCGCCGAAGGTGACCCGCAGTTCAAGGGGGTATGGCCCACCACTGAGTGGCTGCCTATTGCCCTCAACTACACCTCGGGCACTACGGGAGACCCAAAAGGTGTGGTGGTCAGTCACCGAGGCACTTACCTGATGAGCCTGCTGCAAATGACCAGTTGGTCGCTTCCACCGGCACCTCGGTACCTATGGACGCTGCCAATGTTTCACGCCAACGGATGGTGCTTCACCTGGGCAATTGCGGCGGCAGCAGGGACACATATTTGCTTGCGTAAGGTATCTGCAGAAAACGTCTTCGATGCCATTTCCAGGCATAAGGCTGACCATTTTTGTGCAGCCCCAACCGTGATGGCCATGATTGCCAATGCGCCGAAACCACCAGTGCTCTCGCACTCGGTTCGCGTACTGACAGCTGGCTCTCCACCACCTGCGACAGTGCTGGACGCAGTGGTGTCGATGGGTTTCCAGGTTGATCACGTGTACGGCATCACTGAAGTGGCAGGTACGCCTATCAGCTGCGTTTGGCAGGACGGCTGGGATGAACTCAGCGCACCAGAAAAAGCCAGAATGCGTGTTCGACAAGGTTCGCGTGCTGCGGCGTTCGAAGGTTTGATGGTTGCCGACTCGGAAACATTAGCGCCCGTACCCCATGATGGCCAGACCACAGGTGAACTGCTGCTGCGTGGCAATACCGTGATGATGGGCTACCTGAAAAACGAGGCAGCGACGCAGAAGGCATTCGAAGGCGGTTGGTTCCATACCGGCGATGTAGCGGTGGTTCATCCCAACGGCTACATGCAGATCACCGACCGCTGCAAGGACGTCATCATCTCCGGTGGAGAAAACATATCCTCCGTAGAAATCGAAGACATCCTCCATGGTCATACGTCGGTACTTCATGCAGCCGTGGTGGCACAGCCGGACGATAAATGGGGTGAAGTGCCCTGCGCGTTCATCGAGCTGAAAAGTGAATCTCAACAACCTACCGAGGCTGAGCTCATCGCGTATTGCCAGTCACGTTTGGCCCGCTACAAGTGCCCAAGCCGAGTGATATTCATGGAGCTTCCTAAAACGGCCACTGGAAAAATCCAGAAGTTCATTCTTCGCCAACAAGCGGGTAGTCGGGAAGCCATCGTACGACTGGCTTCAAGCGGCTGACACTCCCTCGGCCACACTTCACTTTATAAAAGACTATCAACATGCGGAGCGCGGGCGCGTAGCTCCCTTAGGGAGTTGCGCGCGTTGCAATCACCAAAAACAACAACAAATGGTGCATTAGAGATGGCAAAAAAACGTATGACGTCGGTCTCGACAATCCTGTTCACTTGCGCGGCTCCAAACGCCTTCGCGGACTTTATCAAGGACACACAGACAAGCCTTGAATTGCGTAACTTCTACTACAACCGTGACTTTCGCAACGATGGGGCCAAACAATCCAAACGCGATGAATGGGCTCAAGGCTTTATCTTGAATGTGCAGTCCGGCTTCACTGAGGGCACGCTTGGGTTTGGCGTCGATGCGCTCGGTCTGCTGGGGGTCAAATTGGACTCCAGCCCGGACCGAACCGGCTCGGGCCTATTGGCCTATGATTCACAGCGCAATGTAGATAACGAGTACAGCAAATTCATTCCAACCGCCAAGGCTCGCCTTGGTCGCAGCGAGATACGCATTGGTGGTCTCAACCCGGTACTCCCACTGCTGTCCAGCAATAACAGCCGCCTGCTCCCACAAGTGTTTCGCGGTGGAATGCTGGTGTCCAAAGACCTGGAGCCTGTAACCTTCAGCGCGTTACGAATTAACGCAGTGAAACAGCGAAACTCAACGGACTTTGAGTCACTGACGGCTTTTGGGTACAAACCGGTAAAGGCCGATCACTACACCTATCTCGCACTCGATTACAAACCCTTGCCACAACTCTCACTCAGCTATCACGTGGCTGAACTGGAAGATCTCTACCGCTCGAATTTTTTCGGTCTGAAGTTTGAAAGAGCACTTGGCTCCGGAGCAGTAATCTCCGACGTCCGATATTTTTCTGCCAGCGAAACAGGGGATGAAGGTATAGGTGATGTGAACAACCGCACCCTCAGCTCGATGCTTTCTTATCGCCAGAGCGGCCACACCTTCGGCGCAGGTTTTCAGAAAGCCTGGGGGGATACATCGTTCGCCATGATCAATGGCGCCGACACGTATCTGTTCGCTGAGTCGTTGGTCAGCACATTCACAGCCCCCCAAGAACGCGTCTGGATCGCACGCTACGATTTCGACTTCGCAGCGGCAGGGCTACCTGGACTTACCCTGGGTTTGAAATACGCAAAAGGTGGAGATGTAGATCCCACCCTTTTGGGCTCAGCCCAAGCAGCGTCTCTACGATCGGAGGGAAAAGATGGCAAGGAATGGGAACGCGTTACCGATATTACTTACACAATACAAAGCGGCCCGTTCAAGAATGTGTCGGCACAATGGCGAAACTCGACAAATCGCTCCACCTACGCCGATAGCGCCAATGAAAATCGACTGATATTTCGGTACACGTTCAAATTTTGAATGATGAAATCGGTCGATGACCGTGGCGCCAGCATTTAACTGGTCAATCCGAAAACCAAGTGAGCGCAGGATGAATTCACCATCCACATCGCGTCTGCTTAAGCACCGTTGCGAGTAATAGGTTTACGGATAAACGGGTTGCAGTTAAGGCTTCTCAAAGAAATGCCCTAACTACAACCCGAACGTCTGGACGACGAGACTATCTCACTAGCTGCCGAACGGCGGCATCGGTATATCGCCGGGCTGCAGGCCCAACAGTGTCATGTACTCATAGACGTGCTGATAGCCGGATTGAGACTCGTAGCTTGTGCAGTCGGATTGAAGTTTCCCACAGAGCCGCAGCTCCATGTTCGCGCTGCCCATTCCCCATTGCGTATAGTTCAGGTTGTTATTCACAACCTTGTCTATGCAGGAACAAACCATGTTCCTCGTGTTTTCTTTGGGATCGTGCTCATAAAGGGTCAGGGAGTCATCGAGAGAAGTTGCACACCACGCCATCGGAACAACATCCAGCGTGTTGTAGATGCGTAGCGCATTGCCGGCCATTTGCTTATTGAAATAGCTCGCGAACAAACCATCGCCAGCCGTGGGTGCAGCAAACGTTTCACAAAATAAGTTAAAGCCCGGAAATTTGTCTTTCAGATAAAGCGCGAGCACTGACATGAGCGCACCGCCGAGGCTATGACCAACCAAACGGATGTTCGCTCCACTTTGCTGCTTCCCAAGAAAATCGCACAGTGTGCCCTGAGAACTGATAGTAGAGGCTGTGGTCAGTATCGCGTTCACACCATCCGACGTTCCCTGGGCAATACTCGCCGATCCCTGGCAGCCCGGGATTACGCTCTGCAACGGCACCATTGGAAAAATATCGAGATCGTCCACCTGATCCTTCAAAGAATCCGTGAGTGTCCCACTCGTCACCACGACGATGTCGTTCCCGCTTTTCCCGCCGGTCAGCACCACGGTGATGTGCGCCGCATACTCGCCATCCATTACCAGCGCGGGGCCCCAGGCTATGTCATAGCCGCCGCCTACCTTGGAGGCCTTCAGACGCGAAAGAATATTGTCCGTAACCTGACTCGGCGTAGGATTCTTCATGTTTTTCCAGGACTGAGAATGCAACGCCGCATTGTTGACCACGAAAGCGTGTGTAAGACTGATTTGCCTTTGCTGAAGTGAGTCTAGCGAAGTCATGACTGCTCCTTGTCTCGAAGATAAATAATTCAACGGGACCAACGAAAACTCACGGCTGCCGTCGATCCTTCTGGGCCAGCAAGACCGAGTGTAGACGCAGTTTTGGAAGCATCAACTTGATGTGCAGCCATTTGAGCAGCAGGTTGAACGGTCCTTGATTCCATCAATCCCGAAACTGCTGGTAGACCGCTGACCAGGACCCGAAGCGGGCCCGCGCTTCGTGCCAGCCTCGACGAGCAATATGAATGGAGAGGAAAGCCACGAGTTTTATACAGTCCAACTCGGCTTGCCTGCTCCGCTAGCCTAGTCGCCGATGCATTTTTCGCCGCAGCCTTGCAGCTCCAATTGGTGGATGCCCCGCGACGCACAAACATGGACGCCATGACACGGTGCCCGCCCGCGCCATGAAGAATCTAGCGCTATGTTAACTAGCGACGCTGTGCAGCCTGCGCATAAACTCCCAGGCCACACTGCAACCCAATCCTGTTTGCGCGGGTGTTGAGTGGCCTTGACATGTTCGGTCATTGAAACAGTCAGGGCGCACTCAACAACAGATTACGACTCGACCTCGCAAAATCCGAGGGCGATACCTCTGATTTCTTCAGGCTAAAACCTTTGTAACATTACACTTTCCATACTCCGTAATAAGGCTCAAACCAATTCGGCTAAAGATGCCGGATTGAAGCCCTTCAGATCCGCGTAATCGCCTTTTTCAACTTTGGCGGCCCAATCCTTGTCACTCAGCAGAACACGCCCTACAGCGATCAGATCAAACTCTTCGCGCTCCATGCGCTCGACGAGCCGATCCAAACTCGCAGGGGTTGATCCCTTGCCGGCGAAGGCATTAGTAACATCATTTTCTAGCCCAACCGAACCAACACTGATGGTCGCGGCCCCGGTTACTTTCTTCGCCCAGCCCGCGCAGTTCAGGCCGTTCTCACCGTCAATCTCGGGGAACTCAGGTTCCCAGAAGCGGCGTTGTGAGCAGTGCAGGACGTCGACACCAGCCTCGACCAATGGCAACAGCCAGTCTTCCATCACAGCTGGTGTTTCAGCGACGCGTACGCCGTAGTCCTGTTGCTTCCACTGGCTGACGCGCATGATGATCGGGAATTCAGGGCCAACAGCATGACGAACAGCAGATACGATCTCGCTGGCAAAGCGCGAGCGTTCCTTGATTGTCGGGCCGCCGTAGCGGTCGGTGCGCAGATTGGTACCAGACCAGAAAAACTGATCGATCAGATAACCATGGGCTCCGTGGATCTCAACGGTATCGAAGCCCAGTCGTTTGGCATCCGCTGCGGCCTTGGCGAACGCTGCTACCGTGTCGGCAATGTCCTCTTCACTCATCGCCACACCACGCAGGTCACCTGGCGAATCAAGGCCCGACGGGCTTTCCACTGGCGCATCTGGCTCCCAGTCGTTGATGTAACGCGTGGCACCGGTGTGCCAGATCTGCGGTGCCATGCGCCCGCCAGCGTTGTGGACCGCATCGATCACGTTTTTCCACCCAGCCAGCGCCGCTTCGCCGTGAAAAAAAGGTATGCCAGAGTCATTACGCGATGCTGGGCGATCAATCACGGTGCCTTCCGACAAAATCAGCCCGACACCTCCCTCTGCCCGCCGCCGGTAATAGGCAGCGCTCGCTTCACCCGGGACGCCTTCGGGTGAGAGCAGACGCGTCATCGGCGCCATGACAATCCGGTTTTTCAGTTCAAGCGAGCGGATGGAAAGAGGACGAAATAAAACGCTGGTATCAAGCTTTGACATTGGATGGACTCCATTTGCTTTTGGAAGTCACATAAGTATATTTTGTAGACCTAATGTCAATTAGGCACCTAGAGTCGCCTAGGTATACATGAGGAAACTTCGATGCTGGAATTAAAGCCGCAATGTTTTTCGTCAGACTGCCCAAGCCGGGCGCTGTTCGACCAAATCGCAGATAAGTGGTCGATGATGGTTCTGGCGGTGCTTGATGATGGGCCGCATCGCTTCAATGCCATCAGGCGTCGCCTGGAGGGCGTCACTCAGAAGGCACTTACACAGTCCCTGCGGCGGTTGGAACGAAATGGTCTCGTCTCGCGCCAGATCATTTCGTTCTCGCCCGTGGCAGTGCAGTATGAGATCACCCCACTTGGTCTAACACTGCAGCAGCCATTTCGCGAATTGCATAAATGGACGCTCGACAAATTGCCTGAGGTTGAAGCTGCCCGGTTGAAGTTTGATGAGGCCGCGGAGGGAAGCTGACGATGCGAGTCTTTTTATTGACTCGCCGCCACTGCCACCCTGCAACGCAGAATATTCGTCACAATAACGATATAGGATAATTAATAAAAATCCGGTTTTCATCAAACTCATTGGTACTGAAATCCCTGCGAACACTCGAATTTCGCCATTTAAAGCTGAGATTTTTCAGCGCGCCGGACTGCACGACGTAGGCCAATTCCGATTCTCGGCCCCATTCTTTGCCATCTGTGATCGAACCTGTGTGGACATTATCACCACTGATATATCGGTTCATTAATGTCAGTCCCGGGATACCGAGCACCACGAAGTTGAAGTCATGGCGCACTTGCCAGGACTTTTCTTTGGCGTTGTCATAGCTGGCGTTGTAGCTGTCGTTGGCCAGGGTGCCGCCACTGCTGCCGTTAACGCGCATCCACGCGCTGTCGCCGGTGAGTTTTTGCAGGCCGACATAGAAGGTGTTGCCGCCGTATTTGGCCGATAGCAAGGCGAAGGAGGTTTTGTTGTCCAAGTCGCCGGCCAGGGCACTGCCGTCTTCCTTGCCGTTGAAGAAACCGAGGTTGGCCCCCAGGGTCCAGTCGCCCACGGGCTGGCTGTGGGTGAGGTTGACGTATTGTTGCTGGTAGATGTCGGTGAGCTCGGCGTACCACAGGCCGACCTGGGTGCGCTTGTCGTTGAAGCTGTATTCGCCGCCGCCGAAGTTGAAGCGGTCGGAGGTGAACGCGGCTTTGCCGTTCATGAACATGTCTTCCATGCTCGCGTCGTTGCGTGGGCTGTTGCTACGGAACTGGCCGCCATAGAGGGTCAGGCCGGCGATCTCGTTGGAGGTCACCTGGCCGCCGCGAAAAGTCTGCGGCAGCGAGCGGCCATCGTCGGAGCGCAGAATCGGCAGCACGGGCATCCATTCACCCACTTTCAACTCGGTTTTTGAAAGTTTGGTTTTCAGCGCTACCCCGAGGCGGCCGAAATTATCGGCTGGTCGGCCGTCGTCGTGGATCGGCAACAGTTGGGTACCGCCGGTGCCTTTGCCACCATCAAGCTTTTGAGAATAAAGACCCAATACATCAACACCGAATCCTATCGGCCCGCCGGTATAACCAGAGCGAGCGTCAAGGATGAAGCTCTGTGTCCACTCCTCGGCTTTGTTCTGTGGTGTGGCGCTGTTGGGATAGGCCGGATTGATGAAGTTACGATTGATGTAAGCGTTGCGCAAATTGAGGGTGGTCTTAGCGCCATCGACAAAGCCACTACTCTGATCGGCTTGAACAGCCACTGACGACCCTGCGCAGACCACAAGAGTCAGACTGATCAGAGATTGATGTGCAGGCACGCTGCGGGAAATAACAGGGTAGCGCATGATGTTTTCTCACAATGAGTTATTATTGTTTTTGTTGCGATTTTTAGCTCGTGACAACGCATGCACAGACAACTCGAAGAGCTAACTTCCGAGCGACTGCGGAGTTCCCTTATCTGTATTGTAATAACCCTTATTGAGCAACTTGATAATTGGTTAATATCACCTTAAGCAAAACCCGAGCGTGCGCAGATGCGAGCCTGACTCAATGCCTGTATTGGCACGCTCGTGGGGAATTGCGTAATAACAATGACTGGAAGTTAAAACGTGCTCTAACGCCCGGCGATCAACCCGCACTCCCCGGCGTTTTGCAACGTGTGTATTCCAATTGATAAAGCGTGGTTTCTGGTCCCATCGATTGCCCCTCCAACAGCCGTTGCAGCTCGGCTACAAAAGACTCGCCGGCGACGCGAACGTAGTCAGGCGCACAACCTTCGATCATGACGATCCAGGCCGGTATCTGGGTCCCTTCGGAACGGGCCTTTTTCTCTGCGGTTTCAACTTTGCTCACGGCCTCATCAGCCACACACAAATGCACGCCGGTAATACCTTGTTTATCCGCAAGGGGAGGAAGCACGCGTTGGCGCAATGCGTCTGAAACCGATTTATGTCGCCCTTCGACAACATCGAAACGGACGGTTAACAAATACGCGCCCTGCCCTACACCGCTGGTGTAAGTGACCTCGCAGATGGATCGCGCGACGTTGCGATAGGACTGCACCGACTGTTGGGTCCAGGCCGTCGGACTGTTGAGACGCGACAAATAGTCCTGTCCTCCCAACACCTGCACAGTGTCAGCCTCATAGAGGTTGAAATAGGTTGGCCCTGCATCCAAAGCGATGTATCGGCGTCCCCGCAAAAAACCCGGAATGCCGGCCCGCTCAGGCATGTGTTCACGGTTATGCCACTCATAGAACTCATCCCGCGCTTCGGGCAAAAGATCGTGCCAGATTGCGACTACACCTGTTCCAGCAAAGCTCATAGCGTTTTCCTCTAGTGATAGTCAGTCAACATTGGGATGGCGACCGGCGACCCATGCAGCCCCCATTTCAGCAACGTACGGAACCACGGTCTGAAATTGTTCACCCAGGCCTTGGCCACCGACCCGCATGGTGTCACCCGCCTTGAGGAATACCGGCGGCTTCTGCCCGAGCCCCACACCTGGTGGCGTACCTGTAATGATGACGTCACCCGGCATTAGCGGCATGAAGCGACTGAGGTACGCGACAATATGTGCAACGCTGAAAATCATCGTGCGGGTATTGCCGGTCTGAAGACGTTTGCCGTTCACGTCGAGCCAAAGGTCAATTGCCTGCGGGTCGGCAATTTCGTCACGGGTGACCAGCCAAGGCCCCAGAGGTGCGAAAGAAAAACCGCTTTTCCCCTTGGTCCACTGACCTTCGTATTCAAGCTGATAAGCCCGCTCGGAAACATCATTGGCCAGGCAATAACCGGCAATGTGATCCAAAGCCTGCGACTCATCGATCTGCCAGGCAGGCGTACCAATGACGATGGCCAGTTCGACTTCCCAATCAAGCTTCTGAGCCCCCGTTGGTAAAATGACCGGGTCATTGGGTCCGCTGATGGACGCGGTGTGTTTGTTGAAGACCACCGGCTGGCTCGGGATAGGTGTATTCGTTTCAGCCGCGTGATCGGAGTAGTTCAGGCCGATGCAAATCAGGTTCGGTACGCTGCCTACGCATGGACCAAGACGTGTGCCAGGCGCCACCACCGGCAGCTTTTCAACGTCAACAGCACGCAGTTTTTCCAGCACTGTCGGGCTCAGGGCCGACGCATCGATGTCGTCGACAATGCCCGAAAGGTCTCGCACGATCCCTTGCGAATCCAAAACTCCCGGCTGTTCCTGCCCCGGTAAACCAAAACGAACTAAGCGCATTTGTTACTCCTCCTGCGTTGAGAAATGGACAGACAATGAGCCTGCTTCGCCGAACTGGACATGCAGTGGCTGGTTAACGGGCACATCGAGAACACCTGCATAGGACCCGGTGATAATCACCTGCCCTGCTTGCAGCCCTATCCCTTGTGTAGACAGAAAATTGGCCAGCCAGACGATCGGCAACAACGGATCCCCGTCCGGATGGCGGCCCTTGATATTCAGAGGCTCCGACGTTGCATCGCTCAGGGTGATATCCAGTTCAGAGGGCATGCTGGCAGGGTTCGACAGCGTGATTGGCGCCCCCAGTACCAGGCCATGATTGAATAGACCGTCCGCGAGCAATTGCTCGAACGGCAGTGTGTGTGGATCGGTGTAACGGCAGTCGATCACTTCCAATGCCAAGTGCACGGCGCTGATCGCAGCAGCGATCTGTTCAGTGGAATAAGGCTCGACACGAGCCGGCAAATCATGGGCCAGGACGCACGCCAGTTCAGGCTCGATGCGCGCCTTATCGGCGTCGGCGGCCAGTCGGTAACGTTCGCCTTTTACAATGCTGTCGCTGTAGATCGGGGCAACGATCCACTTGCCAGCCGGGGGTAAGGCACACTTCCATCCCCCCACGGTTTTTCCAGCCAATGGCCCCACATGCTGCTGGATGGCAAAACCTTGTACGAGGCTGCTTGGCAGGTTCGGGCCTGGCAAGGATGCCAGCCGAACACCCTCTAGCCGTGCACGGACCAGAGCGGCAGCGGCAGCGGCAACTTGCAACCCTGACCCCGCCTCGGCCAATTCAGGTGCGAGCTGGCTCATACGTTCTCCGAATGCACGCTGTTCTGGCGCGGCCAAACCGTACCCAGCTTGTTGGCTGCATCTTCCAGCAGAGCATGCAATTCGTCATAACGTTCAGGCTGCATGCGCAAGACCGGGCCGGCGATACTCATCGTGCCGACCACAGTGCCGGACGGAACCAGCTTGACCGGTACGGCAATCGCCCAAACACCCGCCTCGGCTTCTTCAATGACCAAGCCATACCCGCGCTTTCGAGTCAGCGCTAGCTCGGCCAACAAACCTTCGATGCTGTTGATCGCTTTCGGCCCCTGCCCCATCCCGGCTTCAGCTTTCCCCAATCCGCTACGCAGCGCATGTTCAATGGCCAGTTCATCAGGCATTGAAGCCAGCCAGGCTTTGCCATTGGCGGTGGCGTAGAGATTGATCGGCTGATCCATGGCCGGCGAATACATAAGCCCCGGCGCAGCACCTTGGGCCGAAGACAGCCACGACAAGGTGCCCTCGTTGACCACCGTCAACCGCACCAACTCATGGCACTGAACAGCCACTTGCTCAAGGATCGGCTGGACCAATTCGGGCAAGCCAATCCCATGTAAATAGCGCTGCCCCAACAGTGCAAGCTTCAGAGTCAAGCGGTATTGCGAGGTGGCTTCATCCTGCTCTGCCCACCCTTGCTCGACTAACTGAGCAAGCACTCGATGAGCGGGCCCCTTTTCCAAGCCCAGCTCGGCTGCGATATCAGACATCCGCATCCAGCGAGCTTCACGTGCCAGCAGCTCAATAGCCTCCAGACAACGGTCAACAGCACCTTTGACGACTCTCATATTTTTCTCGACTTATCTTTGACAATGAGGTGAATGTGAGCAACATTGTTCGTACTGGAACGACGTTCCAATAGTATGCAGGCGCCACCCGATAAGTCAAACCTGCTTGTACCTGATCGGCCTTATCGAGACGGAGCAGGCCACGCAGCTGGGTCTCCAGGATGTGGAAACGCCTGACGGATATAAAAAACCGAACCCTTCGGATTCGGCTCTTTTATCAACAGACGTGCACCTGTGTTTGTTCAATCTTTGCGGAAGAACGCCCAATGCATCTCACCCCCCTGCCTTACTTACAAAAGCCCGCGGGCAGCAAGATTGTGCATCATCGCTCGCAAGCCGAAAGTCCAGGGCGCAGCCTCATGGCTGTAGGTGACTGTGTTGCGCAGCGTGCCCAGCAACGGGCTTCCTATGCTGACTTCATCCCCCTGCTTATGCGTAAAGCCGCTTCCCGGCGCCTCACGATCTTGGGTAGGCGCAAACAAGGTCCCGAGAAAAAGCATGAAGCCATCAGGGTATTGGTGGTCGCCGCCGACAGTCTGGGTCACGAGATCCAACGGGTCACGGCTGATCAGTGCCATGGAGCTGCTGCCTTTAAGGATGAAGCCGTCGTCGCCCTGAACTTGCAAATCCACGACGCAGTTGCGCACGTCATCGAGGGTAAACGTTTCATCGAACAGACGAATGAACGGGCCGATCGCACAGGACGCATTGTTGTCCTTGGCCTTGCTCAACAGCAGTGCGCTGCGGCCTTCAAAATCACGCAAATTGACGTCATTGCCCAAGGTGACGCCATGCACTTGGCCTCGACTGTTTACCGCGAGCACGATTTCCGGCTCTGGATTGTTCCATTCAGACTTGTGATGAATTCCGATTTCGCAGCCACTGCCCACTGCGGCCAGAACCGGTGCCTTCGTGAAGATCTCCGCGTCCGGGCCGATACCGACCTCCAGGTATTGCGACCACATGCCCTGCTTGATCAGCACAGCTTTAAGGCGCATCGCTTCTGGCGAGCCCGGTTTGATTGCCCGCAAGTTATCGCCTATCGCTTCTTGCACCAAGCGGCGAACACTTTCAGCTTTGGCAGCATCACCTCGGGCCTGCTCCTCGATTACCCGCTCAATCATGCTGGACGCGAAGGTCACCCCAGCCGCCTTGATGACTTGCAAATCCGCTGGGGGCAACAGAGATGCCTTGCCGGGATCGGAATGGTTGCCGGTGTTCCAAAGCAGCTCCTCGACGGTCCCGATGTACCTGCCAGGCGCCTGACGAACAGCCAACAGCGGCGAGGCGTGTTCCAGCAGTTCGCTTATTGTCGAAAAGACTTCAGAAAGGTCAAACACACCGTCCTCACGCAGCAGCACCGGCGAGGGGCCTGCAATCGCACCCGGAATCCAGGCGCGGCCGATCAGCGTTCCGGCCAGGCCATCCACTGGCAGGGTGTTTTCGCGCGTCAGTTTCAGATTCGACATAGAGCTTCCAGATCAGTCAGCCATCAGAGCCGTAAAAGTAATGGACCGCCCCCGTAAATCCCAATGAAAGAATCTCACTAATCAATGCTGTTTCGTTATCGACAGACAAGGCCTTATCCGATGGAAAACGATCAAATTACTTTTGGCAGTGTCACCCGATGGCTGAAGATCAAACATTTGGTACTGGTCAATAGCTTGGCCAAGACCCGCAATATGCACACGACCGCAGAACAGATGAATGTTACGCAACCGGCCATCAGTAAATTGCTTCGCGATCTGGAAGTACTCCTGGGTTTCCCACTGTTTGAGCGTCAAACGCGCAACCTGGTCCTTACTGAACTAGGAGAGTTCGTGGCCCGTTATGCGCGTATTACCTTGGAAGACGCGGAATCGTTCGTCGACCAAGTCAACAAGCTGCGAAAAGGCGGGCATGGCCATTTAAAAATCGGCACCATTTTCGCAGCAACATCAGTGGTGCTGCCTGAAGCGATCGCCAGCATAAAACGCGATCGCCCCCTACTTTCTATTGAGGTGATCGAACAAACCAGTAACCAACTGCTGGAAATGCTCGAACAAAAAAAACTTGATTTGATCATCGCGCGCTTCACGAATGAGGATTGTCAGCCTTTCGAATTTACATCGCTGGGACCTGAACCCTTTTGTCTTGTCGCGAACAGCACACATCCCTTGTGCCGACTCGAGGAGGTCCCCACTGAAGCACTCAGCGAATGGCCATGGGTCATGTATCCCTTTAATACGCCGATCCGACAACGCATGGAGCGCGCTTTCACGCTGTTCAAGATCGTCCCGCCAACCAACACAGTGGAGACGATTTCCATGCAAACCTTCCTGCAGTTACTTCAGTCTGGCCCCATGCTCGCCATGCTCCCCGAGTCCATGGTCCAGTCGCAACTGCAAAACGGCCAGCTGAAAATCCTCAACACGCCCTTCAAAGTTGAGTCCCAGGATTACGGTGTGATCACTCGCAAGGATGAGCCCCTGTCAGAGCCAACGCGGATGTTTGTTGCGACCTTATTAGAGTTCGCCAGTCTGCGGCAAACGGCTACAGAGAAGAGGCACTGCAGCGACCCCAGTAAAAGTCGATGAGGCAAAGTTATCGAGCAATCGAAAGCTCTCATTAGGCAGCCATTTCTATGAATCCTATAGTGCCGGCACAAAAGTGCGGCGCTATTAGCGACCGCGCACCACCCAGCAGCCCGTGAGGATGCGATGGAACTGATCATGAAAACCGGCGCAGCAGCTGTGCTGCGCTTGAACCCGCTGGACGATGTGCTGATTGCACGCCGACCGCTACTCGCCGGGGAAATCCTTGAGCCAGAAGGCGTGACCATCCGGCAAGCGATCGTCCCGGGCCATAAAGTTGCCTCCCGGCGTATCGAAGCCGGTCAACCGGTGAGGCGCTATGGGCAAATCATTGGTTTTGCTGTTGTCGACATAGAAGCAGGCGAGCACATCCATGTGCACAACCTGGCAATGGGGGAATTCACTCGAGATTATGCTTTTAGCGTCGATGCGAAGCCCAACGTCAAGCCGAGTGAAGCCCCCTCATTCATGGGTATCGTACGCCCGGATGGACGCGTCGCGACGCGCAACTACATCGGCATTCTTACATCAGTGAATTGCTCTGCCACAGTCGCCCGGGCCATCGCAGACCATTTTCGTCGGGACATCAATCCCGCCGCACTGCAAGCGTTTCCAAACGTCGACGGTGTTGTCGCTCTCACGCATTCCGCCGGCTGCGCCGTTGATCCTGCAGGCGACGGTTTGAGCATGTTGCGCCGGACATTGGCCGGCTATGCGACCCACGCCAATTTTGCGGCCGTGTTGGTGATCGGGTTGGGCTGCGAAACGAACCAAATCGACTCATTACTCACGACACAAGGACTCACCCGTAGTAATACGCTGCGCACGTTCAACATTCAGGACAGTGGCGGTACGTCCAAGGCCATCACCAGTGGCATTGGCCATGTGAAGGAATTGCTTGGCGAGGCCAATCGGATTCAGCGTGAATCGGTCAGTGCTCGCCATCTGATCGTTGGGCTTCAGTGCGGCGGCTCGGATGGCTACTCCGGTATTACTGCCAACCCAGCGTTGGGTAATGCAGTGGATCGCCTGGTCGCCTGCGGCGGTACCGCGATTCTTTCCGAAACTCCAGAAATATACGGTGCCGAACACTTGCTGACACGGCGGGCTGTCAGCCGTGAGGTTGGTGAAAAACTTATCGCTCGAATTCATTGGTGGGAACGCTACTGCGAGCGTATGGGGGCCGAGTTGAACAATAACCCCTCTGCCGGCAACAAGGCAGGTGGCTTGACCACCATTCTGGAAAAGTCGCTGGGCGCTGTAGCAAAGGCTGGTTCGAGCAACCTGATGGATGTCTACGAATACGCCCAGACCGTCACGGCCAACGGGCTGGTTTTTATGGACACCCCTGGCTATGACCCCGTCTCCGCAACCGGTCAGGTCGCCGGTGGTGCGAACCTGATTGCGTTTACCACCGGTCGCGGATCGGCCTATGGCTGTGCCCCTGCCCCATCAATCAAGCTGGCGACCAATAGCGCCTTATGGGCTCGTCAACGAGAAGACATGGACATCAACTGCGGCGAAATAGCCGAAGACACTTTGACCATCGAGGCGTGCGGTGCAGCGATCTTTGAAACCATGCTGCGCATTGCCTCGGGCGAACGCAGCATGAGCGAACAACACGGATACGGACAAAATGAGTTCGTGCCGTGGCAGATCGGCGCCGTCACCTGATTTTCAGTCCTGGGAACGCCTTGCCCAGCCTTATCTCTTGCACATCCAATCTGGAGACAACCATGTCCCTCATTACCGGCCAGAATTTTATCGGCGGTCAGCGCAGCGCCGCCGGCAGTATCATCGTCAAGAGTGTGGATGCCGGCACGGGGGAGACCTTACCCTATGCCTTTCACCAAGCGACCCCGCAAGAAATCGAGGACGCTGCCCATGCAGCCAACAACGCCTTTTCCAGCTACCGCAGCCTGAGCGCGAGCAAACGGGCTGAATTTCTCGATGCCATTGCTGAAGAGCTAGAGGCTTTGGACGATGAGTTTATTGCACTGGTTTGCTGTGAAACAGCATTGCCTGTAGCTCGCATCCAGGGCGAACGCGCACGAACCAGTGGTCAAATGCGCCTGTTTGCAAACGTACTGCGCCGTGGTGACTTCTATGGAGCTCGCATCGACCAAGCGTTACCACTTCGCAAGCCGTTGCCACGCCCTGACCTTCGCCAGTACCGCACCGCAATCGGTCCGGTTGCTGTGTTTGGTGCCAGTAATTTTCCGTTGGCCTTCTCCACGGCCGGCGGCGATACCGCCTCGGCCCTCGCGGCGGGTTGTCCGGTAGTATTCAAAGCCCACAGCGGCCACATGGCCACTGCAGAACAGGTCGCCAACGCGATCATCCGGGCTGCCGAGCGCAGCGGCATGCCCGCCGGTGTCTTCAACATGATTTATGGCAGTGGCGTAGGCGAAGCCTTGGTAAAACACCCGCTCATCAAGGGAGTTGGTTTTACCGGTTCACTCAAAGGTGGTCGAGCATTGTGCGACATGGCCGCCGCTCGCCCCGAGCCCATCCCAGTCTTCGCCGAGATGTCGAGCATCAACCCGGTAGTGATCCTGCCCGAGGCACTCTCGCGTCGAGCCGACAGTATCGCTCACGATCTTGCCGCCTCGGTGGTTCAAGGTTGTGGGCAGTTCTGCACCAATCCCGGGCTGGTGGTTGGCATTCGTTCGGCTGCATTCAGTGCCTTTCAGAATAGCGTGGCCGCGTTGATCAGCGACCAACCTGCACAAACAATGCTCAACGCAGGCACCCTGCGTAGCTATGCGGCTGGCTTGCAGAACTTGCACGCGCACCCCGGCATCGCGCACCTGGCTGGCAGCAACCAACAGGGTCACCAGGCCCAGCCACAGTTGTTCAAGGCCGACGTAGAGTTGTTGCTTAACGGCGATAAAGTTCTTCAAGAGGAAATCTTCGGCCCCACGTCCATCTTCATCGAGGTCGCTGACCAGGCGCAACTCAACGCTGCCATCGATGCCCTTCACGGACAATTGACCGCAACCTTGATTGGCGAGCCAGAAGACCTTACGCAGTTCGTAGAGTTGACTGCTTTGCTGGAGATGAAGGTTGGCCGCATCCTCATCAATGGCTACCCAACGGGTGTCGAGGTCTGCGATTCAATGGTGCACGGCGGTCCTTATCCTGCCACTTCCGATAGCCGCGGCACCTCGGTCGGCACTTTGGCCATCGACCGCTTCCTGAGGCCAGTCTGCTTCCAAAACTACCCCGACGCGTTGCTTCCCGATGCTTTAAAGGACGCGAATCCGTTGAAAATCTCGAGGCTCGTCGACGGTGCCCTCTCGAGAGATAGCTTGTAGGTTGGCAAACATGCACGTCGGCATGCAGACGAATTGATTTCCGATTCCCTTAAGGCGCGGGCTAGTGCGCCTTAAGGTCACTCTGTACTGCTGACGCGCCAAAATTTTGCAGAGCAATCTACAACGTTAAAACCTGTCGCCGTGGTCATTGCTCTCTGTATGAGCAACAGCGGCGACAGCTTGACGCTTGGGAACCTGTTCATCCTCTAGCGCCCTATTCGCCCGAACGCACGAGCAGGCTTTGCCATGCTCGCTCGGCTGGGCGACGACGTCGGACGTATGAACTCAGCACCGCACAAACACCAGCGTCCCGCTTGATCGCCCAAGGGGACTTCTCCCTTGACAAGGCGGTAATTTCGGTAACAGAATTACTGATGGAACGTCGTTACAATAACAACAATTGAGAAACCGGAGACACGTTATGAATCAGAGCATACCGATCGACGCTCATTCCAAAAGCCAGTCAAAGAAAGCCGCAGCTAGCGGCTGGATCGGCTCGGCACTGGAGTATTACGACTTCTTTATCTATGCGACCGCGGCGGCCTTGCTGTTTCCACAGCTCTTTTTTCCGTCTGATAACCCAGCGGTCGGCATCATTGCCTCTCTGGCAAGCTTTGGTGTGGGCTATATCGCCCGGCCGATAGGCGCTGTTGTCCTAGGGCATTTGGGTGATCGCCACGGCCGTAAAACGGTTCTGGTTTACTGCATGTTCCTGATGGGCTTCTCGACGATGTGCATCGGGCTGCTGCCAACGTACCAGCAGATCGGGATCTGGGCGCCCTTGCTGCTTGTGACGTTGCGCCTGATTCAGGGTTTTGCGGTGGCCGGGGAGATCTCCTGCGCCAGCTCCATGATTCTCGAACACGCTCCGTCCGGTCGCCGTGGTTACTTCGCGAGTTTTACCCTCCAAGGGGTTCAGGCCGGGCAACTGCTCGCGGCAGCAGTTTTCTTGCCTCTCGCTCATTTTATGCCTGCGGATCAGTTCGCATCCTGGGGCTGGCGGATTCCGTTCCTGCTCAGCGTCGTTGTCGTCATCATGGGATATATCATTCGCCGCCAGGTCGACGAGACACCTGTATTTGCCAAACAAAAAAAGCAAGGCGAAGCTACTGTTCTGCCAGTTGTCGAAGTCATCCGGCAGAGCTGGGGTGATCTCTTGCGTGTGATCTGCATGGCACTTGCTGCGGTGATCGCCATTGTCGCCTCGGTATTCGGCGCCACCTATGCGGTTCAACCGGCCTATGGCATCGGTTTCCCTGCAGGCGTCTATTTGTGGATACCTCTGCTGGGTAACATGTGCGCGGTGATCCTGATCCCCTTCGTTGGTAATCTCTCAGACAAGATCGGCCGCAGGCCCCCAGTCATTATTGGCGTTCTCTGCGCAGGACTGCTCTCGTACGCGTACCTGTACGCTATCAGCGTCCACAACCTGTGGCTTTCGCTGGTTCTCTCCGTACTCATGTGGGGCGTCGCCTATCAGGGTTTCAACGGCGTATTCCCGAGCCTCTTTCCCGAATTGTTCCGTACGCGGGTGCGTGTGACCGGTATGGCCATCGGACAGAACATAGGGACCGCGATGACTGCGTTTCTCCCGGCAATCTTCGTTACTGTAGCGCCCCCCGGCTCCGAGAATATCCCACTAAAAATCGGTTCTCTTACATTAGGTATCTGTGTTATCGCTGCGATCGCGGCGTTCACTACACGTGAAACATACCGGATTCGCCTTGAAGATCTCGGCAAACGCAACGCAGTGCCTATTGCCAAAGAAGAATACGATCGTATGCGGGCCGAAGCGATGCAGGGCACAGCTCAGACAGACGCACCGAAGGATCTGGCTAGCCAACTGCGCTCGTAACGACTTTCGACGATCACACTGGTGCGACCATTAGGTTTTCGCGACCCACACAGGCCCGACGGGCAGAGCAGCATCCTGCGGTCGGCACTTGCCAATGCATAGCCATCGACGCTGTGCATGACCCAAGAAGCCGCCAGGACGCCTCTTCCCGTCAACATCAAATATCAGGCAACCATGGCCTCACATATCACAGGAACAACTCGGCTTTATGGATTGGTCGGCCATCCGCTGACGGCTGCCAAGTCTCCGCAATTATTCAACCGACTCTTTATAGAACAGCAGGCAGACGCGGTTTGTATTCCATTGGAGGTCAAGGCCGATAACCTGTCCGCGTTCGTGAAGGGTGCCAGAGCGCTGAACAATCTCGCCGGCATCCTGGTCACCATGCCTCATAAGCAAAGGATGCTGGATGTTGTCGACGAACTTCATCCGACTGCGCGTCAAGTCGGTGCAATCAACGTCATTCGTTGCGAGACAGACGGACGTTGGGTCGGCGCCGTATTCGATGGCCTCGGCTGTGTTCTTGGCATGCAATGGGAAGGCAACCATCCAGCGAACAAAAATGTTCTTTTGGTCGGTGCTGGAGGCGCAGGCAGAGCGATCGCATTTGCCGTCGCGTCGGCGGGTGCTCGATCGCTGACTATCTCCGATGTCGACGAACACCGAGCTGAGGATCTGGCGAAAGCCGTTGCTGCCGAAACAGGTTGCATCACGCATTCCGGCCCACCCGACCCACATGGCTATGAAATCGTGATCAATGCCACGCCGCTTGGCATGAGCAAAAATGATCCTATGCCTGTGGACCCCGAGCGGCTCGAGCCCGGTACCCTCGTTGTGGACATCATCAACTCGCCGGAATCGACACCGCTTTGCGATGCTGCGCGTAAACGAGGTTGTCGTACCCAGGACGGGGGCCCCATGCACAAAGGTCAGGCGTTGCTTGCACTGCGCTTCCTTGGGTTCGATTACCACCCCGATAACGTAACAGCAGTCGATGCCGAATTATTGTTGCCGCCAGCAAGAGATACCGGCCATTTGACGTAAAAGCGCTTCAGCGAAAACGGGGAAAACGACCCGTTTTCATCGAAGCGAATAAAGGGAAAGACCATGAATGATTCCAAAGTCGCTGAAACCTATAGCGCGATCATTTTCAACCCGAACATTCCAAATGTCTGCTTGTACCGCGCCAGGAGTGAGTACGTATGAAAGTTGCGTTACTGGAGGTCAGCCATTGGCATGTCCCACTGTATCTGAATGCTCTTGAGGCCAATGGGGTTCAAGTGGTGGCCGTATCGGATTCGGAGCACGTGAAGGGCGAGGCCATTGCCGAGCGATTCAAATGCCCTTTGTATAGCTCATCCTATGAGTTGCTTGAGCGCGAGGAGGTCGATTTTGCTTTCGTGTTCGGCAGGCATTCGGAAATGCCGTCGCTGGCAGAGGCCGTGATCGCACGAAACATCCCCTTTGCCCTGGAGAAACCCTGCGGCATCAACATGGCGCAGGTCACACGACTGCGTGAGCTGGCCGAGCAAGCCAATCTCTACTGTGCTGTGCCGCTGATCTTCCGCATGAGTGAACTGCTTAGCGCTCTGCAAGATGCTGAGGGACGCTTGGCCGCAGACTTCAACTACATGTCTTTCCGCTTCATCGTAGGTCCGCCCGCTCGTTATGAAACTGCAGGCTCAGGCTGGGCCATCGATCCCGCTTTTTCAGGAGGCGGATCTACGATCAACGTGGCTACGCATTTCATAGATCTCTTCAGACTATTGACCGGTAAGGAGGTCTCGCGAGTCTCAGCCATCATGAATTCACTGACACATCGGGGTGCCGTCGAAGACTATTCGTTATTGACCCTGCAGACTGAAGATGGCGTGATCGGTGTTGTGGAAACGGGATACAGTTTCCCCAGTACCGCCGACGAGCAGCGCGAGTTCTCCTTCACTCTTTCATCCGATCACATGTATGCCAAATCCGGTCCCGACCGAATCGAAATAAGGGATCGACAGAACCTCGCGGCCGGCACTCGAAGCCGCCGACTACAACTGGACACAGACGTCTATTACCCACTGTTCGTCAAACAAGTGCTTGCTGAGTGCCGTAACGGGGCCAAGCCAATTGCATCATTACGCGATGCCGAGGCAATCATGCAGGTCATGGACGCGGCCTACGCTTCAGCTCGGCAAGGAGGTACGCTTTTGACGCTTACGCCGACTCCTGAATGATTTGGCCGCCGAGCAGCTCCGAGTGCCTACGGAGCCAACAATTGCGACTTGCCCCCATCCCAGAGAAGTAGGACCTACCTTATTCGACACCGTTATCGCTGCTTGCCGCGATGCTGGTGTCGACCCGATCCTGGGACAAAGCGCTCCACAAACTGCCTCTGTCGTACATTTGGTAGCGGCAGAATTGGGGGTTTCGCTTGTACCGGCTTCGATGCAGCAAGTGCATGCCGCAGGGGTGGTTTTCAAAGAGATAAATGATGTATCACCCATCGCCCGGCTGACACTCGCCTGGCGTCGCAGTGACAACTCGATTTTCCTGCAGAACTTTATAAATTGTGCAGTCAGTTAACCACACGCTCTGCGCCGGCATGGGAGCCGACTGAATGCAGCTAACGCCAGAAAAAATGCATTGGGCGGGTGACCAGACCTTCCCAATGCAAAACGACCTGATGAGATGTTCCTCAAATCGATTAACCCAGCGTGTTCAGGCACACCACCTTGGGTTGGGTCATTTCCTCATAGGCAAAGCGCACTCCTTCCCGGCCCAGGCTTCCATACTTGGAGCCGCCAAACGGCATTGCATCGAAGCGGTAATCGGAGGAGTCGTTGATCATCACACCCCCGGCTTCGATTCTTCGTGCGGCGCTCATGGCCGTGGCCAGATCATTGGTGAAGATCCCCGCATGCAGGCTGTATTCGGGCTCGTTGGCCAATGCGATGGCCTCATCGAAGGTTTCGAATAGCTGCAAAACCACCACCGGCGCGAAGACTTCGGTGCGCCACAGCCGACTGCAATGATCGACGTTTTCCAATACCGTAGCGGCGTAGCACGAGCCTTGGCGCCGATGGCCGCAGAGCAATGTGGCGCCCTCTTGCAACGCGTCGTTCACCACTTGCTCGGCATTCTGCGCGGCTTGCGGGGTAATCATCGGGCCGATATCAGTGTCGGCACGCATAGGATCGCCGTTCACAAGCGCCTTGGCCTGGTTGACGAAACGCTCACGGAACGCTTCATAAATCGGTGCCTGAATCAGCAGGCGCTGAGTACCGATGCAATTCTGCCCCGCCGCCCAAAAGGCTCCCGACAGGCAACTCTCGACGGCAGATTCAAGGTCGCAGTCGCCCATGACGATCACCGGCGCATTGCCGCCCAAGTCCATGGCGAGTTTCTTCAGGCCGGCGGTGCGTGCGATCTGCTCCCCGGTGACGAAGCCGCCCGTAAAGGAAATCATCCGCACCTCACGGGATGCGACTAAGGCCTTGCCCAGTTCCGCCCCCCCAGTGGCGACCGTGACCACCGATTCGGGCAACCCTGCCATGACCAGATACGACACCAATTTGATGGCCGACAACGGCGCCAGCTCAGACGGTTTGAGAATCACCGCATTGCCGCCGGCAATGGCGGGACCGAGCTTGTGCGCCACCAGATTCAGCGGATCGTTGTACGGGGTAATCGCGACGATCAGCCCCAGGGGTTCGCGGGAAAACCAGCCCTGGCGCGACTCAGAACCCTCATAGGCGTCGAAAGGCACCACTTCCCCGGCATTACGCCTGGCCTCTTCGGCAGAAAGCTTGAGGGTGTTGACGCAGCGTTTGACTTCTTTTTCTGCCTGCTTGAGGGTCTTCCCGGCTTCGTCGACGATCAGCCGGGCAAACGCTTGGGCATCAAGCTCGATGTTCAATGCAGCCTGCTCGAGAATGCGTGCCCGACGATGACGCGGTAACCCGGCACACACCCGCGCACCGCTGCGTCCGGTCTCCAGCAGCTGTGGCACTTGCGACGCACAGACATCCGCGACGGTCCCGATGACGGTGCCGTCAAAGGGGTTAAAGACTTCGATTTTCGGCTCCACAATAGCCAGGGACAGACGTGATAGATTCACAGGCTTTCTCCTAGTTGCACGCAACAGACTGGTGGATGCTGATGATGTCCGAAAGCAGCGCAAACGCTGTTTCCATGCGCCCTGCCCCCGGCCCCGAAACCGTCACCGCGCCGAGCAGATTGGTGGTAAACGACACGGCATTGGTGGCACCGGAAATACCGGCCAGCGGATGATCGTGTTTCAACAGACGCGGTTCGACACTGGCACTGATCGCCCCATCGGCATGACGCATGGCTGCGCCGATTAGCTTCCAGCGAGCCCCGTCCTGCCGGGCTTTTTCAATGTCGCCAAGGTCGAGTGAGGAAATACCGCTGCACCTGACATCGCTGACGTTCAGCTTGGCGTCCAGCAGTTCATTGGCCAGGATCACCACCTTGAGGCGCACGTCATGCCCCTCGACATCCGCAGTCGGATCGGCTTCGGCATACCCTAGGTCCTGTGCTTTGCTGACCGCATCGGCAAACCCCAGGCCGCCTTCCATGCAGGTGAGAACGAAGTTGGACGTGCCGTTGAGAATCCCCTCAAAACCGATTATCGAACTGCCTGCCAACGACTGCTTGGCTAGGCGAATAACCGGCGTGCCACTCATCACCGAACCTTCGTATTCAAAGGCGACGTTATTGCATCGAGCCAGTTCATTAAGCTCGGCGCCGTGCAAGGCAATGGGTCCCTTGTTAGTGGTGACTACATGTTTGCCCCGTTCCAGCGCCCAACGGCAGAAGGAGGTGGCCGGCTCGCCGTCTACCGGATTGGTGAAAGTGGCTTCGACAATGATGTCTGCGCCGCAGTCCTTGATCACCGCTTCGTTGAGGGCATCTGCTTCGCCACCCGGAAGCTGCGCCAATGCACCTTTGACTGCCGGCAGCTTGGTCAGCAACGCGGCGTCCAGCCCTTCGCGGCCAATCACCGAACCGAGAAACAGGTCGGTCACGCCAACGATTTTCAGAGTGAAACCCAGTTCGGTTTTCCAGTTTTCGTTACGTTCGGCAATCAGCTGAGCCAATGCCCGGTTCACACCGCCGAAGCCGACAAGCGCCAGTTTGTATTCAGTCATTTTTTTATGCCCTTGATCCGGGTGATGGGTTGTTGGGCTCTAGGTTAGGGGCGCGACCAGGGCAGTGGAATAGGCCAATTTGCTCTATTTTGTGGGCGTTATGACCTGCACCCGGGCAAAACGCCAAGCATAAAAAAAGCCAACACAGGTTGGCTTTTTTCAGAACGATAAAAAGGTTAGACGACGGACGACAGCACGAATGAGGTCACGGTGTTTTCCACCCCGGGCAACGCGGAGATTTCATTCCAGACCTTATGCACCCGCTCCGGACTGGCAGCGCCGACCCGCAGCATCAGATCGAACTCGCCACTCATCACATCGCACTGAATGACTTCCGGTATTGCCCGCAGGGCCTGCAGCACTTCCGCGCCGCGCATGCGGTCGTAGCGGTAGACAAAAATCACCGCATTGATGTTCGAAGAAGCTTGTCGCCCCTCCCCCGTGCGTACCGTATAACCCTGTATCGCCCCGTCGCGCTCAAGCCGTTCGATGCGCTGACGCACAGCATTGCGCGACAGATTGACCTTCGCCGCCAGCTCGGCGTGGGCAGCCCGGGCATTGAGCCGCAGTTCCGCGATGATGTGTTCATCGAGAGGGTCCAGAATTCGCTTCACTTGGCCTCCTGTTTCCGCGCCTTCACAGCGCGCCGAGCAGCTGATGGATGGTGTCGAGGTCGTCCGGTTTAATCCGGTAAAGCTGCGCCGGCCCTTGCTTCGCGACCGGGCTGTGTTGCGCCGGCGTGCTGATCCCCAACTCGCCGAGCAGCACCGCCGATTTGGCCGGCGAGATTTCCCCCAGGGTAACCATCGGCGCCACCAGGCTTCGGCGATACAACCTGGCCGCGAGGACACCGGTGGCGGTATGCGGGTCAATAACGTAACCGGTGTCGTGATACAGCGAGGTGATTTCCTTCAGCGTCTCCTCATCACTGACCGCGTAAGAGTCGATGATCATCCGCGCCTGTAACCAGAACTCGTTGGCGATGGTCATCTCGCCGTTGGATTCGAACGCTGCCATCAGCGCGCTCACGGCCCGATCGTCATGCCCGTAGAGCTCCCAGAGAAAACGTTCCAGGTTAGAAAAGATCGACAGGTCCATGGCCGGCGACAAGGTCTTGTTGGCTGGCAACCGGGAGTAGTGGTTCTTCAGAAACAACTGATGCAACGCGTCATTCTGATTGGTCGCAACGATCATCTGGATGATCGGCAAGCCCATTTTTTGCGCGATGTAGCCGGCATAGACCTCGGCAAAACTCGCGGCTGGCACGCTGAAACCGATCGGACGCTGACCGCCCCCCAGTTGCAGCACGGCGTGGAAATAAAACACCAGTTGTGCCAACACACTGACCCAGTTGCTGGAGTTGAAACTAATCGCCTCGTGCTGCATGCACGGCCACTGCAGGAACAGCCGGGTGACGATGGTCTGGCACTCGTCGAAGCTGCCATTCACAGCGAACTGATGAACCTTGGGATGCGCCACCGCTTGCAGGTGCTGGAGTTGGTCTTGCGGTACACCTGCCTCCGGGTAAAACACAACCACATCCGTCTCGTCGCAGTGCTTGAATGCCTCGATGGCCGCCAGCCCGGTATCGCCGTTGGTGGCACCGAGCACCACCGCGCGGCGCCCGCGTTTGCGCAGAAAGTACTGCACCAGCCGTGCCTGCAACTGGGCGGCAAAATCTTTCGAGGAACGGGTAGGCCCATGGAACAGCTCCAGCACCCATTCGTTGCGATCTACCTGATGCAAAGGTGCCAGGGACCGATGGCTGAATTGGCTGCCAGCCTCCTTGAGCATGCATTTGAGGTCCGCCTCGGAGATCGTCTCGCCAACAAACGGACTCATCACTCGATAGGCCAGTTCGTCATAGGGCAACGTCGACCAGTTGGCGATGTCCTGCGGTTCGAACAGTGGCAGTTCGAGCGGCACGAACAACCCACCGTCCTCTGCAATCCCAGACAACACGACCCTTTCGAAATCGACTTGAACGGCCGAATTTCGGGTACTTACATAGCGCATGGTTGGCTCCGGCCATTCATTTGAAACGATGTGCCTGCTCGACCAGCCAGGTGGAAAACATGACCGCGTCGGGGTGCTGGTCGGCCCCGGAACCGCGTACGAGGTAAAACGACTCGCTGGCTTCGATGCGCTGGTCGAAGGGTTCGATCAGTCGCCCGTCCTGAAGCATTTCATCAACCATCGAGGACCGGGCCAGGGCAATCCCCTGTCCCAACTCGGCCATGCGCAAAGTGGAAATCAGTGTGTCGAACTGCATGCCTGTCGACGAATCGACGGTATCCGCACCGACCATGTTCAACCAGTAACCCCAACCCTCTTCGTAACCCAGGACATGCAACAACGGATGGTGCGCCACGTCCGCCGGCACCGTCAGCGGCGAGTTCGCCATCAGGGCTGGCGAGCAGACCGGAAACAAGGTGTCCCAAGTCAGGCGCTGCGACACCAGGCCGGGCCATTGACCATGGCCCCAGCGAATTTCCATGTCATCCTCACCATCCAGTTCCTTGACCCAGATGTTGCTGATGTAGCGGATGTCGACCTGTGGATGGGCCTGGCGAAAGCCCACCAGCTTGGGCGCCAGCCAGTGCACGAAAAACGCCAGGCTGCCGCGCACCTTGATCGGCCGGCGTTTGTGCTGGCCAAAAATTTCGTTGGTCCCTACCGCCAGTCGAGTGATCGCATCTTGCACAACCGGCAGATAGGCCTGTCCTTCCTCGGTCAGCCCCAGGCCACGGGGCAAGCGCTTGAACAGCGCCACCCCCAGATGGTTTTCCAATTGGCGGATCTGCTGGCTTACCGCACCCTGGGTCAAAAACAGTTCTTCGGCAGCGTGGGTGAAGTTCAGGC
Organism: Pseudomonas sp. TE12508; assembly: GCF_056279485.1. Lineage (NCBI taxonomy): Bacteria > Pseudomonadati > Pseudomonadota > Gammaproteobacteria > Pseudomonadales > Pseudomonadaceae > Pseudomonas > Pseudomonas sp. TE12508. The sequence continues at coordinate 73,183 of NZ_JBWCCN010000021.1, forward strand.
AACGGGCGGACACCTCGAATGCCCGCAACCAGTTCAATGGGGGTAACGTCTTTTGTTTCATGGTCTGAGCCTCAATGCCCCCCCTCCACCGAGCACGCTTGCCCACCCCGTCGACAGTGCCTAGTACGCATCGGAAGGTTGTGCCAAGGGGGTAACCGACAAGCGTCGCTCGCGGCTTTTGCGGGTAATGTAATACACGAAATAGCACCAGGCGATGAATGGCAAACCGAAGTACAGAGCTACCCGCTGTTCAGGGTCGAAAGCAATCCCGACACACGCCAGGCTGCAGCAGATTAGCGCTCCCAGTGGCACCCACGGATAACCCCGGACGCGAAACTTAAGATCGCGGACATCGCCTCCATTGGCTACATAGTGACGGCGAAAAGCAATCTGGCTCGCGGCAATGCTCATCCACACCACCACCACCGCCAACCCAGATATCGACACCAGTGCCAGATAGATGGTATCGGCGGCAAACACGCTACTGAGCAACGATGCGGCGCCACCGGCCATGCTGACGATAATGGCGTTGAGTGGTGTGCCCATGCGGGTCAGGGCCGAGAACTGCTTGGGCAGGTGACCTTGGTCACTCAGGGTCCAGAGCATCCGTGAAGCAGCGTACAAACCGGAGTTGGCAGCCGACAACAAGGCACTGATGATCACGAAATTCATGATGTCTGCGGAGTACGGAATCCCGATGTAGGTGAACACGGTGACGAACGGACTCTCTACGAGCCCGGCCTGTTCACGGGGTAACAAGGTCGCCAGGACAAAAATGGTCCCCACGAAAAAGATTGCCAGGCGTAGCACTGTAGTGCGAATGGCACGCGGCACATTACGCTGGGGGTCCTTGGTTTCACCCGCGGCGATGCCAATCAATTCAGTGCCGGAGAACGCAAAGGAGACCGCCAGTAACGTCATGGCAATTGACATGAAACCGGTAGGGAAAAGCCCCTCGCGAGTGAAGTTGCTCAGCCCGATACTGTGAGCCTGATCGATATGCAGCAGGCCGAGAATCGCGCCACCACCGATTAGCAGAAACACCACCACGGTCACCACTTTGACCAGTGATAACCAGAATTCAGTCTCAGCGAACAAGCGCACCGATATCACGTTGGTCAGAAACACCAAGCCTGCGAACAGCGCACTCCAAATCCATACCGGCGTATCCGGAAACCAACGCGCCATCAAAATACCGGCGGCGGTAAATTCAGAGCCGATTGCCACAGTCCAGGTCAGCCAATACAACCACGCCACGGTGTAGCCGGTGCCGGGTCCGAGAAAACGCGTAGCGTAGGTGCTGAACGAACCCGTTTCCGGCATCTGCACCGCCAATTCGCCCAAGCACATCATGACCATGTAAACCATGAGTGCGCCGATGATATAAGCGATGACCGCACCCAACGGACCGGCCTGGTTAACGGTGTACCCGGACGTGAGAAACAGCCCGGTACCAATGACGCCACCCAATGCCAACATGACAATATGGCGCGTCTGCATTTCCTGTTTAAAGCCGGTACGTGTGTTGAGTTGTTCTTCTTTTATGGACATGGTTGCTCTCATGAAAGTTGTTAGGGCGCGCAATAACGTCTGCGATGAGTCACGGGGCAGAGTCAAAACAGGTCGCCACTGGTTTTATTATTATTCCACTTCATGAACGCCTCACTAACGGCCTTGTCGTGAGGTACTAACGTTAAAACTTCAGCTTGCTGCCTCGATGCACGTTTTGTTGTTTGAGTGCTGTGTGTTTGCCTGTGCCAGCTCATCGCGCGAACACCTGACAAAGGCGAACGCCTGCTTTAAATCGTCGAGCAGATCGTCAGTGTCTTCAATGCCGACTGAGACCCGCACCAGTCCTTCGGAGATACCCAGAGCCAGTCGTTCCTCCAGCGTGTTCTCGACATGGCTGGTGGTCCGGGCCGGGCCGTAAATGGTTTCCACTGCACCGAGATTGCCCGCGCAGTGGGCGAATCGCAGACGTGGCAAGAGCACTTTGACCGTGTCCATCCCACCGACCAGAACAAAACTGACGATGGCGCCGAAGCCGGACATTTGCGTGCACGCCACAGCGTGGTTCGGATGACCGGGCAAGCCGGGATAATTGACCGACTCCACCAGCGGTTCGGTGCAGAGGAACTCCGCCAGAGCACGGGCACTGCGTTGCTGTTGACGCATGCGCAGCACCAGCGTTTTCATGCCCCGGATAATCATGTAGGCCGAGAACGGATCGAGCGTCGCACCGTTGATTTCCCGATAATGACGAACCTTGGCCATCAAGGATTCGCTGCCGCACACCAGGCCGCCAAGCACGTCGCCATGACCGCTGAGGAACTTGGTCGCGCTGTGGATGACCACGTCCACCCCTAACGCCAAGGGGTTCTGATTCAGCGGCGTGGCAAAGGTGTTGTCCGCCACCACCACGGCACCGACGCGCTTGGCCGCAGCCACCAAACGCTGGATATCGAGTATTTTCAAGGTCGGGTTAGTCGGCGTTTCCAGGTACAACAACTGGCAGCCTTTGGCAATTTCACGCTCGATCTCCTCGTGATCGAACGTCTCGCACAAGGTCACCTCAACGCCCGTGCGCGGCAGGAATTCTTCGAAAATCTTGTTGGTGCCACCGTAGCTGTCCTTGGTCGACACCACACGATCGCCATTGGCCAGGAAGGTGAAAAGTACACTGCTGATTGCCGCCATGCCGCTGCTGAAGGCCACGGCGGACTCGGCCATTTCCAACTCGCGAATTTTTGCTTCGAGGGTCTCGACCGTCGGGTTGCTCATGCGGCTGTAGATAAAGCCCGGCGTTTTGCCCAACGCAACGTCGTACCAGACGTCGATGTCGTCATAACCGTAAGCGGCGCTGACCACGATCGGTGTTTGAGTGGCGTTGTAGGGGTGCCTGACTTGCTCCCCACCCCAGACCGCTCGGGTCCCCGCTCCGGCGTTATCTAGCCCTGCTTTGTCAGGTTTATTGTTCATTAAGACTACTCGCACTGAGGGTGGTGAATGTTTAGTCATTCACCAGATCTGGCGACCAATATATTGAAAAGCGGTACGCCCGAGAAACGATGTTATCGGTGCCAAAGGGCTGCTTTTTTTAATGGCTGAACGTATTAAGCGATGGCGACGAATTTTCTCAGGGCCTATTTTTTTTGGACTTTGACGGCTACTGGTCTTGACCTCGCGTAACGACAAACTGGACTGGATGGATGCAATACCAATCTAGCGCCTGAGTACCTGCTCCGATTTCGGCCAATCCGGTGCGCCCAAATCGACCTCGTATCTACCGCCACATCACCTACAACTGTCGATCACGTGTTGGACGGTGACTGCGGAGTATCGGGATTGAGTTGCTGACGTCTGAATTGCCCGGGAGGCTGGCCATGTATCTGGCGAAAGCGTCGGGAGAAATAAGCTTCGTCAGCGAAACCGCACAACCTCGCCACCTCCCCCACCGGTCGTGTTCCATTGAGCAAATAATTGCGTGCCGCGTGCATCCTGCGTTCGAGCACCAGCTCAGTGAAAGTCTTGCCGATTTCCTTGCGCAACCAGTGCGTCAGATACGTCGGAGACAGGTAGGTCGCAGCAGCCACCTTGATCAGGTTGAGATCGGGGTCGGCAATATTCTTGCGCAAGTATTCGGACATCCTGCTCAGCGCGTCGCGCCGGCTTACTTCGGCGGCATTCTCTTCGGCCAGTCGTTTGAGCGGCTCGGCATACAAGGCACAAACGCTCCCCACCAGTTGCAGCAACAACCCCTTGAGCATCTCGCGAGTGCCAAATTGACGGTTCTCATCCAGGACTCGCATCTGCTCGATCAGGGCACAGACTTTACTGAAGTCTTCATCGGCCAGAATGAAATCCAGATGCTCCTGAAAGCGAAACGGCGACAACTCCGGCGCCAGCAGAATCGAGACTTCCTCCAGATCCATCGGGTCACACTGCAAGTGCGGTAGCAGGAAGGTCTGGGAAAAATTGATCACCATGAAATTGCTGTCGGCCGGATGCGGAATCACGTGCACGCGATGCGGCAGGATGAAGGCCAGCGTATTGCGCGGAAACGGACGTTCGACGTTGCCGATGTGCTGCACGGTATCGCCACCGAGGTTAACCTGGATCTGGAAATACTCATGGCGATGCGGACTGGTTTCGGCGTGCCGGCCCTTTTTGTCGCGGATGTAAAAGTCCGTCAATTCGCTGCGTTGCTGCATGACGTAAGTGGGCACTCGACTCGGTGACGACATCGTCTGAGGATCCTCTACAGGTACATGGACAGATTGTCGTCGCGCCGCGATGCAGGCGGCGACCGCGGTGATTGTGAAGGCAGACACCGCGGGCTTCAACACGTCATAGGATGACAATGCAATGTAGAGAATTAATTGTATCCGTGTGTGATGTGTCGCCTGTCCAAAAAACCTACATGTACACAAAGATAATTAATCATTTAAAAACATCAACTTACGAAACAAATAAAGCATAACAAAGGAAATACGCTGATTTGTTTTTTCTTGGACACCTGTATTCATCGCCTTTTTTAGAAGAAAAAACGATCTAACGCCTCCGTTGATTTTGAGAAGTTGTACGACCACTGTGATAGCCAATGCAGCCCGAACCTTCCAAAAACAATCAAAAGGTGCGCACGTGATGAACCTGTTTTTCCCTCTCGCCAACCCTCCCCCGATCGAGCCAGTCCGAAGGCGTATTTGAGCGCCTGACAGCGGCTGTCCGCGCCTCTCATTCAAGTAGCGATTGCTCTGCCCCGGCACTGCGGGCACGGCTTCGGCTGCGCGCGAACATCTCGATTCTTCTAACAATAAAAAGGTCTACTCATGTCGAACTCGCAAACCTCCCCGTCCACCGCGCCGTCGGTGAGCGCCGGCGCCCGGGACGCCCTGTTGCCTCAGCGACTGCCGACGCGTCGGCGCTGGTTCATGCTGTCGTTGCTGCTGATTGCAACCATCATCAACTACATCGACCGCGTGAACATCTCGATTGCCGCACCGTTCCTCGCCAAGGACCTGGGCCTGGACAAGATCGAAATGGGCCTGATTTTTTCCGCGTTTGCCTGGACTTACGCCCTCGCCCTGGTGCCTGCGGGGTTTATTGCCGATCGCTTCGGTTCCCGCTTCACCTACGGGGTATCGCTGATCAGTTGGTCGACGGTCACCGTGTGCCAGGGCTTTGCCACAGGATTCGCTTCGCTGTTCGGGCTGCGCCTGGCGGTCGGCGCCATGGAGGCTCCAGCGTTTCCTGCCAACAGCCGTGCGGTGACGGTATGGTTCCCGGCCCGCGAACGGGGCCTGGCCAGCAGCATTTACGTGTGCGGCCAATATCTGGGCACGGCTCTGTTTACCGGCGTGCTGTTATGGCTGGCCACGACCTATGACTGGCGCCATGTTTTCTACAGCACCGGGATACTCGGCATTGTGTTCGGTGTGATCTGGCTCTACGTGTACCGCGATCCGCTGAGCTGCAAGAACGTCAGCCAGGAAGAACTGAAATACATCGAAGCCGGGGGCGGACTGGTCAAGAGCAGTCAGGAACGCACCCGGTTCAACTGGCGGCAGATCGCCGAGCTGTTCAGTTATCGGCAGATCTGGGCAATTTGCATCGGCAAGTTTGCCAGCACCTCAGCGCTGTACTTCTTCCTGACCTGGTTCCCGACGTACCTGATCGAAGAACGCAAGCTGACCATGATCAAGGCCGGGATCTTCGCGGTGCTGCCGTTCGTGGGTGCAACGGTCGGCATTCTGCTGGCCGGCATCGTCTCCGACTTGCTGATACGCCGCGGTTACTCAATGTCCTTCGCTCGCAAGTTGCCTTTGGTGGTCGGATCGATGCTGGGGATGTCGATTGTGCTGGTGAATTTCACCGACTCGAACGTGATCTGCATTGCCGTGCTGACCATTGCCTTCTTCGCCCAGGGAATCGCTTCGTCGTCATGGGCGGCGGTGTCGGAAGTCGCGCCCAAGGAATTGATCGGACTGACCGGCGGAGTCACCAGCCTGGCCGCCAACATCGGCGGGATCGTCACTCCGATTGTGATTGGCGGCATCGTCCACGCGACAGGCTCGTTTGCCTACGCCTTCTGGTTCATCGGCGGCGTGGCGCTGGTCGGTACCTTGTCCTATTCGTTGCTGCTCGGTCGCTTGTATCGCATCGAACTCAAGGCGCGCTGAGTCAAAAAAACCGTTTTTCTCCAACACAAGGCGGCTTTCGTCCAACTTCGCAAAAGATTGCCGCCGTACGCTGACGCTTCTAACAGGACGACTACAAAAATGACGATGACCGAGTATGTGTTTACCCCGGATCTGCCCGTGACCTTGCCGGTTGCTGGCAGCCAGCAGCGCTTTCCCGTTGGCCGGGTATTTTGTGTCGGCCGCAACTACCCTTGGCCAGACACCCAAGGCCAGTCCCGCCAGCCGCCAGTGTTCTTCATGAAACCGGCGAACAACGTGGTGGATGCGACGGGTGAAGTGACTTTCCCGCCGTTGACCGAAGAGTTTGTCCACGAAATCGAATTGGTCGTGGCCATCGGTGAAGGCGGCGCCAATATTCCGCAGAGTCAGGCGCTGGCCTATGTGTGGGGCTATGCCGCCGGCCTTGATCTGACCCGTCGTGATGTCCAGCGCGCGGCCAAAAGCAATGGTTTGCCGTGGGAAGGTGCCAAGGTGTTCGACGGCGCCGCGCCGATGACCGCCATCGTGCCGGTCACGCGGGCAGGACATCCCGATGGTGAGTTGTGGCTGAACGTCAACGGTGAAGAGCGCCAGCGCGACAGCCTCGACAGCCAGATCTGGTCGGTCAGAGAAATTATCAGCCGCATCTCGCAGTCGGTAGCGCTGCGGGCCGGTGACCTGATCATGACCGGCAGCCCGGCCGGCGTCGATGTGCTGCAACCAGGCGACATCATCAACGCCGGGATCGACGGCATCGGTCAACTGGAAATGCGCGTCGGTCCACGACCTTGAACCCGGCTCACGCCCTCGTGAATTGAAAAAGGAGATAACAACATGTCCCGTCCTTTGAAAGTGGCCCTGGTCACCGGCGCCGGTAGCGGAATCGGCCGCGCCGTGGCCCTGGCCCTGATGGCCGACGGATTCACCCTGGTATTGGCTGGACGTCGGCTAGAGCCGTTGCAGGCATTGGTCGAGTTGGCGCTCAGCGAAGGACACGAAGCGTTGGCGGTGCCCACTGATGTGCGCGACCCGGCCAGTGTCGATGCGCTGTTTGCCACCCTCACCGAGGTATACGGGCGACTCGATGTGGTGTTCAACAACGCCGGGGTCAACGCCCCTGCAATGCCGCTCGATGAGCTGACGTTCGAGCAGTGGCGAAACGTGATCGACACCAACCTCAATGGCGTTTTCCTCTGCGCCCGTGGTGCCTTCAGGCTGATGCGCCAGCAACAGCCACAGGGCGGACGCATCATCAATAACGGCTCGATCTCGGCCCATACCCCACGACCATTCAGCAGCGCCTACACCGCCAGCAAACACGCGGTGCTGGGGCTGACCAAATCCCTGGCCCTGGACGGGCGCGAATTCAACATCGCCTGCAGCCAGATCGACATCGGCAACGCCCTGACCGAGATGTCGGTGCGCATGACCAAAGGCGTGCGCCAGGCCAACGGCACCATCGCCGTGGAGCCGATGGTGGACGTCAAGCACGTGGCCGATGCCGTGCGCTACATCGCCGGTCTGCCGCTGGAGGCGAACGTCCTGAACATGACCGTCATGGCCAGTGCCATGCCGTTTGCCGGTCGCGGTTAAACCGGCTTTTTTATTCCGTTACGCGAGGTTTACATGAAGCCAGAAGTCTTGCAGCTCAGCCCGATCCTCATCCCTGAAATCAACGCGCGGCTCGATGAGTTGTTTACCGTCAGACGTTACTTCCAGCAGGCCGACAAGCAGGCTTATTTGCAAGCACACGGCGCGAACATTCGCGGGGTGATCACCGGCGGGCATACCGGTATCAGTCAGGCGCTGATGGCGCAACTACCTAAACTGGAAGTGGTGGCGGTCAACGGCGTGGGCACCGATGCGGTGGATCTGGCTTATGCCAGGGATCGCGGGATCCGCGTGACCGCGACCATCGGCGCGCTAACCGAAGATGTCGCCGACCTGGCTATCGGCTTGTTGATCGCCGTGTGCCGGGGTCTGTGCACCAGTGATCGTTATGTGCGTTCGGGGCAATGGCCCCATAGCCCGACGCCGTTGGCCCCTTTGCCGTTGGCGCGTCAGGTGTCGGGCATGCGCATCGGGATCGTCGGCATGGGCCGGGTCGGCCGTGCAGTGGCGACCCGGGCCGCGGCGTTCGGCTGCCCGATCAACTACACCGATCTGCAGCCGATGAGCGATGTGAACCACACTTTCATCGCCGATCTGAAACAGCTGGCCAGCCACAGTGATGCGCTGATTCTCGCGGCCGCCGCCGACAAGGCAGAAGCCATTATCAATGCCGAGGTGCTTCAGGCGCTGGGCACGGGCGGGTATTTGATCAACGTGGCCCGGGGCAAACTAGTCAACGAGGCTGATCTGGAGGCGGCACTGGCCGCTGGTGAGATCGCGGGTGCGGCGCTGGATGTGTTTGTCGATGAACCGAACGTACCCGAGGCACTGTTTGGTAACGAGAACGTGGTGCTGCAGCCCCATCGCGCCAGTGCGACGTTGCAGACCCGCACGCGGATGGGAGAGATGGTGGTGGCGAGCCTGGTGGACAGTTTCGCCGGGAGGATACCGCAGGGGTCTGTGACTGACTGAACGTTGGCCGCCGAGGAGACGTTGCGTCCCCCTTGGCGGCTCGGTGTCAGGTAAACAGATCGCGGAACGAAAACCAAACTCAGGGCGGTCGACGTGATCAATCCCCAATTGTAGACGTCGACGCCGAATTGACCCACGTACTCTCTCCAATGGCTTTCAGTAGTTAGTCACCTAACAATCCCCCAAAAAACCACAACTTGAATTAAGAGTCAGGGAGCCCCGTGTATACGAGTCTAGGTTCGCGGCCCTGATTTATTCGCCCTCCGCCAAGAGTGGCGATTCAAACCACCACAATTGCGTTCGCAGAGTTTTGGCTCGGTAACCTGGGTTACTTCGATACCGATCCCGATTCCTTCGATTTTGAGCAGATCCAGAATGACTGATCGAGCGCATGAGGCCGCATGTACTGGTTGGTGGTCGGGCGGCCGGACTCAGACTTACCCGGGTAGTGGGTGTCACCGCAGGCACCGTACACAGCTATCTGAGCGGCGACGGTGGAAGGTGAATGCCGTACGCCTGGGTCGACTGCACTGTTGCCCGCCCAACAGTGATGCTGAACCGCTATTGGCTGAGCAACACTTTGCCGCAGCGAGGGGCGTTCCCCGCTGATATCGGCCTGCCAAGGCCAGCCAAAGGCGACTCACCCGGCACTGGCGACCAGACAAAGCCTTAAGCTAATAACCAAAAAGTATTTACTGGATGTTTTTTAGATCATTTACATTTAATTCATGGATGCGGCAGTGTTGCCCGGTAAACAGAAGCGCCATTGTTGCTCAGGCAACAGTCGCTCAACAGTTAGCTGCCCGGGCAACAGCAGCCGAGATAACATGTTAATCCATCTTATTGTTTTTAATAGTTATTTTAACCTTGGAACAACTCTTGCTCTGATGGCTGCACATCCCGCAACTCGAACAGGAACAGACCCCATGAGCACCCCACTTAAAGTCGTCGCCGTTTCCGGTGGAACCTATCGTCCGTCGCGCACCCTGGTGCTGGTCCAGGCCATCGTTGCCGAGCTGAGCCAGTACCTGCCAATCGAAAGCCGCATCATCGAACTGGGCGACATTGTCCGCCCACTGGGCAGCGCCATGTCCCGTCAGGAGCTGCCGGAAACCGTTGAGTACGAGTTGAGTGCGATTGAGTCGGCAGACCTGCTGGTTGTGGCCGCACCTGTCTACCGTGGCGCCTACCCGGGCCAGTTTAAGCACCTGTTCGACCTGATTGGCCAGGACGCATTGATCGACACCCCGGTGTTGCTGGCCGCCACCGGTGGCAGCGACCGGCATGCGCTGGTAATCGATCATCAGTTGCGCCCGCTGTTCAGCTTCTTCCAGTCGGTGACCCTGCCCCTTGGCGTGTATGCCTCGGAGGCCGATTTCACGAATTACCAGATCAGCAGCGAAGCGCTGAAAACACGCATCCGCCTGGCAGTCGAACGGGCCGCACCGCTGTTCACCGCCAATGCCGCCGACTTGCGGAAAACAGCCTGAGGAACAGCCTGTGACCGCTCTCCATATATCCAGACTTGAAACCCCGCTGCAGATCGCCCGGACGCTCGCCGCCGAGTTTTCCCGAACCGCCGCCGAACGCGACCATTTGGGCGGCACGCCGAAAGCCGAGCGCGACGAGTTGCGCCGCTGCGGTCTGCTGGCGATGAAAATTGACCAACAATACGGTGGCCTTGGCGCCAGCTGGAGCGACACCCTGGAAGTGGTGCGCGAGTTCGCCAGGGTCGACAGCTCGATCGCCCATGTGTTCGGCTTCCAGCATTTGATGCTGGCCACGGTACGGCTGTTTTCCCGGCCCGAACAGTGGCAGCCCTGGTTCGAACAGACCGCGCGCAACAACTGGTTCTGGGGTAATGCCCTTAACCCGTTGGACACCCGCACCTTGTCAAAAAAATTTGCAGGCTATCGCGAGTTTTCCGGGCGCAAGAGTTTCTGCTCCGGCGCCTCCGATTCGGAAATGCTGATTGCCTCGGCGCTGGATGAATCCACCAGCGGCAAGCTGTTGATCGCCGCCATTCCCAGTCATCGCACCGGCATCACCTTGCACGGCGACTGGGACAACATCGGCCAACGGCAGACCGACAGCGGCAGCGCCACCTTCGAACGGGTGCGCGTGGAAGAGAATGAACTGCTGCTAGATCCCGGCCCGCTGAGCACGCCCTTTGCCTGCCTGCGCCCGCTGATCGCCCAACTGACCTTCGTCAATATCTTCCTCGGCATTGCCGAGGGCGCGTTCGAAGAGGCCCGCAATTACACCCTCAAGGAAACGCGCCCCTGGTTCAAGGCCAACGTCAGCCAGGCCAATCAGGACCCCTATGTCCTGCGCCATTATGGCGAATTCTGGGTCGGGCTGGAAAGCGTGCGCCTGCTCACTGAACGCGCCAACGCCCTGCTCGACCAAGCCTGGAGCAAGGAGCACCGGCTCGGCGCCGAGGAGCGTGGCCAACTGGCCTTGGCCATCGCCACCGCCAAGGTCGCCGCCACCCGCACCGGCCTGGACCTGACCAGCAGCCTGTTTGAAGTGACTGGCGCCCGCGCCACCCATGCCGCGCTGCGCCTTGATCGTCACTGGCGCAACCTGCGCACCCAGACCCTGCACGACCCCGTGGACTACAAGCTCCATGAACTGGGTGACTGGGCGCTCAACAAGACGCTACCCACTCCGTCCTTTTACTCATAGGCCCCACCATGCAACTACTCACGCTGCCGCCCTCACCAGCCCTGGCCACCTCGATACGCGCTACTGCGCAAGTCTTCGAAGACCCGAAATCACAGGCGCTGCTGGCGCACCTGCAACAGGTCGCGCCCAGTGACGCCAGCGTGTTGATCATCGGCGAAACCGGGACCGGCAAGGAACTGGTGGCCCGTCATCTGCACAACCTCAGCGCCCGTCGCAACAAGCCGTTTATCGCGGTCAACTGCGGCGCGTTTTCCGAAAGCCTGGTGGAGGCCGAACTGTTCGGCCACGAAAAAGGCGCCTTCACCGGCGCCCTGAGCGCCAAGGCCGGCTGGTTCGAGGAAGCCAACGGCGGCACGCTGTTCCTCGACGAGATCGGTGACTTGCCGATGCCGATCCAGGTCAAGTTGCTGCGGGTGCTGCAGGAGCGTGAAGTGGTTCGCCTGGGTTCACGCAAAAGCATCCCCATCGATGTACGGGTGCTGGCTGCGACCAACGTGCAGCTGGAAAAAGCCATCAACGCCGGGCACTTTCGCGAAGACCTCTATTACCGGCTGAACGTGGTCAGCCTGGAGCTCAGCCCGCTGCGCGAGCGACCGGGCGACATCCTGCCGCTGATCCGCCACTTCATCGCCGAGTACAGTCGTCGGCTGGGTTATGGCGAAGTGGTGCTGGATACCGAAGCCGAACAGAAGCTGGTGAATTACTCATGGCCGGGCAATATTCGCGAGCTGGAAAACGTCATTCACCACACCCTGTTGATCTGCCGTAACAATCTGATCCGTGTCCAGGACCTGCACCTGTCCAACCTGCGTATCGAACGCCAGGACGCCAGCAATACCGTCCAGGACGACAGTGCCGACGCCCTGTTGCAGCAAGCCTTCCAGAAGCTGTTCGAGGAAGAAAGCGGCGCCCTCCACGAGCGGGTCGAGGAAGCGCTGCTGCGCGCGGCCTATCGCTTCAGCCACTACAACCAGGTACACACCGCCAGCCTGCTGGGGCTGAGTCGCAACATCACCCGCGCGATACTGATCAAGGTCGGTGAGCTGGTGGTGAACAAACGCCGCCCGGCACAAGACGCCCGGACGGTCAAAGTGGTCAACCTGTCGATCTGACTGGTGCTAGCGGTCAAGCCGCTGCTCCTTTACCCGCTGTCCCGCCCCCCAGATAGAAGTCCTGAATATCACTGCGCGCGGCCAACTGCCCGGTCGTGCCTTCGCTGACGACCCGGCCGCTTTCCAGCACGTAGCCGTACTGGGCGTAACGCAGAGCCAGGTTGATGTTCTGCTCGGCAATCAGGAAGCTCACGCCGTCGCGCCGATTGAGCTGATGGATGATCTCGAAGATCTCCTCGACGATCTGCGGTGCCAGGCCCATCGAAGGTTCGTCCAGCAACACCAGCTGTGGCCGGGCCATCAGCGCCCGCCCGAGCGCAACCATCTGCTGTTCACCGCCGGAGGTGTAGCCGGCCAGGCTTTTGCGCCGCAGCTTGAGGCGCGGAAACTGGCTGTAGATACGTTCCAGATCGGCCTTCAGTTGCCCGCGGGACACCTGACGCGCAAAGGCACCCGTCAGCAGGTTTTCCTCCACTGTCAGTTGGGCAAAGCAATGCCGGCCTTCCAGTACCTGCACCAGGCCGCTGGCAACCAGGCTATGGGGCGTGCTGCGGGTAACATCCTCGCCTCGATAAATAATCCGCCCCTGCACCACCTCGCCCCGCTCGGCCCTCACCAGATTGGCGGCGGCCTTCAAGGTGGTGCTTTTGCCAGCACCGTTGGCCCCCAGCAACACCACGATCTGTCCTTGCGGCACCGCCAGGGATACCCCGCGCACGGCGAGGATTGCCTGTTCGTACAGGACTTCAATCGCGTCGATCTGCAAGATCGGTACTTGGTTCATGTTGCTCTCTCCCAAAAAAACCGGGACGCCTCCCGATTCACATCTCAGCTGTCCTGACTGCAATCGCGCGGTGTGATGCCCTTTTCCTTGGCGTACTGGTGCGACGAGGCTTCGATGATCGGCCTGAGCAAGGCACGGTCGGCCTGCACCCAGTCACTGATCAGTTTCCACTGGCTGCCATCCCACCGCTGGAAGCGCACCGCACCGCCCCCTTCATGGTCCGAGCATGACAGCTGCAAGGGTTGCACCAGGCCCAGTGCACCCAGCTCCTTGAGGCGGGCATCGTCCAGCTTGAGGTGCTCGAAGCCCCAGCGCACCTGCTCGCCGGTGAGCGGCTGCTTGCCGAATTTTTCCTGGGCAATGCGCACGGCCTCAACGTTGAGAATGCCGTTCACCACCCCCAGGTTGTAATACACGGTGCCAAAGCGTTTCGGATCAGCCAAGTCACCATTGCCCTTGGCCACCACCTGCTGCTGGATGCCTTGCAAGACCGGGAAATCGGTGCCCGAGGGGTGCGTGGTGATCGCAATAAAGCCTTTGGCGGCGGCACCGGCCGGGGCGGCATCGTCCTCGGAGTTGCTCCAGATGTTGCCGATGATGTGATCCACCGGGAAGCCGACTTTCTGCGCGGTTTTCAACGCCACCGGGTTCATCACGCCCCAGCCGCGCAGAATCACCCAGTCGGGTTTTTCCCGGCGAATGTTGAGCCATTGCGACTGCTGCTCGTTACCCGGATGGGGCACTTCCAGCAGGGTCAGCTTGAACCCGTACTTGTCGGCCAGGGTCTGCAACACCTCATTGGTTTCCTTGCCGTAGGGCGAGCCGTGATACAGGGTGACGATCTTCTTGCCCTTGAGCTGGTCCAGCCCCCCGGCCTGCTGGCCGATGTAGTTGATGATCGCCGAGACTTCGGAGTACGGGTTCAGCTGCAAGGGGAAGGCGTAGGGGAAAACGCTGCCGTCAGTGGAGTCGGTGCGGCCGTGGTTGATGGTGATCAGCGGCAGTTTGTCCGCGGTCGAACGCTCAAGGGTGGCATAGGCGATGCCCACCGACAGCGGGTTAGTGGCGGCAGCCGGCGCACCATTGAGGCCTTTTTTCAGACGCTCGTAGCACTCCACGCCCTTCTCGACCACGTACTCGGTTTCGCACTCGCTCCAGGTCAGCTTGACGCCGTTGACCCCGCCATTGGCATTGACGTACTTGAGGTAGTCGATAAAACCACCAAAAAACCCGGTACCACCGGCGGCATAAGGACCGACCCGATAGCTCTGCAGCGGGAAGTACTGTTCGTTATCCGCCTGCGCGGTCAACGTGGCAGTGCTCAGGCTGACAGCCAGGGCGAGGCTACTTAGTAGAGATCGCTTCAACATCAATGTTTTCCTTATCAAGTAATCAAGTGAAGGGTCAACCAAAGGGATTCAGAGCAATCGGCACTTACGCCGAGTCGCTCAGTAGCGCAGCGGCCACAACCGAACGCGCTCGCGGAACTTCTGCCAGAGGCGCGCCAGGCCCTCCGGCTCCTTGATCAGGAACACAATGATCAGGGCGCCAAATACCATCTTCTGCAGGTTTTCTACCTGTCCGGCATCGATCAGCCCGGCCGGCAACAAGGCCACCAGGTTCGACAGCAGCACCGGAAACAACACGATGAACGCCGCGCCTAGGAAGTTGCCGAGGATGCTGCCCAGGCCGCCGATAATGATGATAAAGAGGATCTGGAAAGATCGATTCAGGTCAAAACCGTGGGGCTCCACGGTCCCCAGGTAGGTGAAGGCCCAAAGCGCCCCGGCCACCCCGAGAAAGAACCCGCTGATGGCAAACGCCAGCAGCTTTGTCTTGAACAACGCAATGCCCATCACCGCAGCAGCGGTGTCCATGTCACGCACCGCCATCCAGTTACGCCCTAGCTCGCTGCGCACCAGGTTCTTGCCCAGCCAGAACAACGCCACCACCACGCCCAGAGTCAGCAGGTAACGCCCCACCGGCGAGTTCAGATCCACACCAAGAATCTCCAGGCGCGGTGCGCTGATCACCCCTGAAGCGCTGTTATTGGAGAACCAGCTGAAGCGGGTCAGCGCCCAGGTCACAAAAAACTGCGCGGCGAGGGTCGACACCAGCAGATAGAAACCCTTGATCCGCAGGCTGGGCAGACCGAACAGCACCGCCACCAGCGCTGCTACTCCCCCGCCCAGGGCCATGCTGAACAACAACGGCGAGCCCGGCACCCGCAGCTCGACGTTGTAAGTGGCAAAGGCGCCCACCGCCATGAAGGCCGCCGAGCCCAGCGACAACTGCCCGGCGTAGCCAGTCAGCAGGTTCAGCCCCAACCCGGCCAGTGACAGCACCAGAAACGGAATCAGAATGGCGCTGAACCAATAGTCGTTACCCAGATACGGCACACCGACAAAGGCCAATAGCAGCAAGCCGACCAAGCCGTAACGGTCCTGGCGCAGGCAAAATACCCGGCGGTCCTGGGCATAGCGAGTACTGAACTGACCGGCTTCCTGATAAAACATCACGCCTCTCCTTAAACCCGCTCGATTGCGCGTTCACCAAATAACCCGGCCGGCCGCACCAGCAGGAACAGCAACGCCAGCACATAGGGAAACCAGTTCTCGATACCACCGCCGATGACGGGGCCCAGGTATACCTCGGCCACCTTCTCCGAGGCGCCGATGATCAACCCGCCGACAATCGCGCCACTGATCGAGGTAAAGCCGCCGATGATCAGCACCGGCAAGGCCTTGAGCACCACCAGCGACAGCGAAAACTGCACCCCCAGCCGCGCGCCCCAGAGCAGGCCGGCCACCAGACCGACAAACCCGGCCACCGCCCACACCAACACCCAGACCCGTTGCAGACGGATGCCCACGGCCAACGCCGCCAGCGGGTCATCGGCCACGGCACGCAACGACAAACCGATACGGGTTTTGTTAAACAGCAGCGAAAGTGCCAACACCAGCAACGCGGCAGTCACGGCTGCAAAAATGTCGAACGGCGACAGCAGCATGCCGCCCAGTTCCAGGGGCTCGTCACTGATGCCCAGTTCCAGGCCATGTACCTGGGCGCCCCACAGCACTTGGGCGAACCCTTCGATCACGTAGGACAAGCCGAGGGTCGCCATGAACAAGGTGATCGGTGAACGGTTGACCAGCGGGCGCAACACCACCCGCTCCACCGCCACCGCCAGCAGCACCATCGCCGACAGGCTGATGACAAACGCCAGCCAAAACGCCACCCCGCGCTCCAGCAGGCTGACAAAGGTCAGCGCCGAAAACAGCACCATCGCGCCCTGGGCGAAGTTGAAGACGCCGGACGCCTTGTAGATCAGGACAAAACCGATGGCCACCAGGGCGTACATCACCCCGGCCAAGAGCCCGCCGATCAGCACCTCGAAGAAAAATTCCATGAGCCTTCCTGTTTTGCGGGCAAAGAGTCCCCTGCCACCCGATAGCTGGCGGCGCTGTCGACTCGGGGGTTAGTGGCGCGTGCCGAGATAAGCGGCAATCACCTCGGGGTTTTGCCGCACCTCATCGGGCGGGCCGTCGCCGATCTTGAGGCCGTAGTCGAGCACCACAACGTGATCGCTAATGCCCATGACCACGCCAATGTCGTGCTCGATCAACACCACGGTGGTACCCAGCTCACGGTTGATGTCGACGATGAACCGGCTCATCTGCTGCTTCTCTTCGGCGTTCATCCCGGCCATCGGTTCGTCCAGCAACAGCAAGCGCGGTTCGGAGGCCAGGGCACGGGCCAGTTCCACCCGTTTCTGCAAGCCATAGGGCAGCTTGCCGACAAGGGTGTCGCGCCACTGTTGGATGTGCAGAAAATCGATGACCCGTTCGGCCGCCTCCCGCTGGCGGTCGTCTTCGCCCGCAGCGCGGCCGATGCGCAGGGCCTGCTCAATCCAGCTGCTGCGACGCTTGAGGTTGCGTCCGGTGAGCACGTTGTCGAGCACACTCATACCCTTGAACAAGGCGATGTTCTGAAAGGTGCGGGCAATGCCGCGCACCGCCGCATCATGCGGGCGCATGCGCCGGTGCTCTTCTCCGGCAAAGCGGATACGTCCTTGCTGGGCCTGGTACACGCCGTTGATCACATTCAGCAGTGAGCTTTTGCCCGCGCCATTGGGGCCGATCAAGGCGCAAATCTCCCCGGCGGCCACGGCAAAGCTGATGTCGGTCACCGCCTTGACGCCCTTGAACGACAAGCCAATGTTTTCCAGCACTAGCAGATGTTCAACCTTTGTCGCCTGTGTTTGTGCCATGAATCATGTCCTTGTCAGGCCGGTTGCGTGCTGTCTTCGATCCAGCCGTTGACCAGCGGAGCTGGCCACGGCGCGGGGCGGTGCCACTGTGCCGGATCCGGCCAGGTGCGTACCTCAATAGCCAACGCCTGGAAAAACGCCAGGGCTGGCGGTGCAAGTGCCTCGCCCACCAGCAACGGCGCACGGGTACGAGAAAAGCCGAGGACATCGCGCAACGGCCGGCGGATCAGCCAGTACCCCAGGTGCCGTTGCAGCGCACCGGGTGGCGCCACCAGCGCCCAATCCACCAGACGCCGGCGCCAACTGCCTGGCTCCGGCAAGCGGGCCAGGACCTGGGTATGCAGGCGCTCGTAGGTTTCCCGGGTGCCGGCCACCAGCGTCGGGCCCAGCTCGCGCCGGTCCTGATCGCGGGTCTCCAGATTTTCCGGAAAATTCAGGCGAAAGCCGGCAATCAACCAAGGCGCCAGCAAATAACGCGCTTGACCACCCGCGGCAAACGCTCGCGCCGCCAGGGCTTCTTCCTGCCGCCCCAGCTGCTCGCCGTGCACCAGGCGCCGGCCTTCCTGTAGCAACTCGGCGTGGCTGATGCGCTGCTGCTCGAGGCGCTGCACCGCGTCCAAACGATAGAAAGCAAAGGCTGTGCGCTCGGCGCGGGCCTGGGGCTCCAGCCGGTGATCGCTGCCTTGCTGCTGCAGATGTGCGAACGCCAGGGTGTCACCGGCCTGACTCACCTCAGCCAGGCCGCGGCCGTCGGCGTAAATCAGCAGCCTGGGCGCCAGTCCGGCGGCGCGCAGGCGCTGAATCTCCTCATGACCTTCAGCGAACACCCATTCCCTGTGCAGCTCACGTAGCAGCGGCACCTGAGCGGCCGCAGCTTCCAGCGGATCCAACAGCGCGGCCACGCCGCCCAACCACTGTGCCGCCAGGGCAGCGATCAATGCCTCCGGCCGCGGGCGGCTGACAATCACCAAAGTCGCACCAGGCACAAAACCACGCGCCTGCAAGGCTGTGGACAGGCGTTGAACCTCAGTGGCCAGTTGGCGCCAGGTAAGCACCTGCCACACCCCCAGGCGCTTATGGCGCAGGGCGATGCCCGTCCCTTGCTGACGTGCCTGATGTTGCAGCCACTGCGGCAAGGTACCCGCGACGGGTTGCGGGTTATCGATGAATGTCGGCATGACCTTTCCCGTCCCTTACACCAGTGCCGCAGCTTTGGTCGCCACAGCCTTGCGCTCCAGCTCACGCACCAGCGGCAACACCTTGCGGCCGAAGTACTCCACCTCCTCCTGAAAGTGCAGGAAGCCACTGAGCACCAGGTCCACGCCCACCGCCTTGAGTGCGACGATACGTTCGGCAATCTGCTGAGGTGTACCGATCAGGTTGGTCTTGAAACCATCGTTGTACTGCACCAAGTCTTCGAAGGTGGACTTGGCCCAGTTGCCTTCGCCTTCCGGGCTGGAGGCACCGGCGTTCTTCGCCTCGCTGCCGAAACCGTTGACGGCCTCGGGGTCGGCCTTGGCGATAATTTCCTGCAACACCGCGCGGGCCTCAGCCTCGGTTTCACGGGCGATGACAAAGGCGTTCACCCCAACTTTCACCGAGTGACCATTGATCGCGGCCTTGGCCCGAATGTCGTCGACCTGGGCCTTGATGCCTTCGACAGTGTTGCCGTTGGTGAAGTACCAATCGGAGACCCGCGAAGCCATGTCCCGCGCCGCGCGCGAGCTGCCGCCCTGGAAGATTTCCGGGTGCGGTTGCTGCAGTGGCTTGGGTTTGAGGGTGTAGTCGTGGAAGCGGTAGAAATCGCCATGAAAACTGAAGTTGTCCTGGGTCCAGATGCCCTTCAGCGCCTGGATGAATTCTTCCGAGCGACGATAGCGCTCATCGTGGTCCAGCCATGGCTCGCCAATGGCGCGGAATTCGCCCTTGAACCAGCCCGACACGATATTCACCGCGACGCGACCGTTGGTGAACTGGTCGATGGTGGCCAGCTGTTTGGCCGCCAGCACCGGACTCCATGGGCCAGGCAGGATGGCCGCGATCACCTTGAGCTTCTCGGTGGCGGCCAACAGTGCGTGGCTGATGGTCACCGATTCGTGTTGGTTTTCGGCGCCATAACCGGCAGTGAAGCGGATCTGTGACAAAGCGTATTCGAAGCCGGCCTTTTCGGCGATTTGCGCCAGCTTGCGGTTGTAATCGATGTCCCAGCTAGTGCGCTGTTCGATCTTGCTGACCACAAGGCCGCCGCTGACGTTGGGAACCCAGTAGGCAAACTTGATGTTGTTCTGGCTCATTGCATGTACTCCATGATTCGTTGAAATGAGGGTTGACCCGGGACGTCAGGCTGCGCTGGTGTCCGGTTGAACAGTCGGATTGAGGCTCAGTACCGCCGACTCGACAGCGCGCTCGATGCGTTCGAGCAACTGCGGGCTGGTGATCTGGTAATCGGTGAAATCGGCTTCGGCGGCATACACACCGATGGGCAAGCTCAGGGCCTGGAAAAAGCCGAACAGCGGGCGCAACTGGTGATCGATGATCAGGGCGTGACGGTCCGAGCCACCGGTGGCGGCCAGCAACACCGGCACGTTGTTCAACGCCTGGTGATGGACGAAATCGAACAGGTGCTTGAACAGTCCAGTGTACGAGGCGCGGTATACCGGGCTGGCAGCAATCAGCAGGTTGGCCGTTTCAATGGCCTGCAGATCGGCCTCGACCGCAGCGGGCAAGTCTTCACGGCGCAGCACCCCGGCAAACTGCGGGCCGACCTCGGACAACTCGATCAGGTGCAGTTCGATCGGCAGTTGTTGCGCAAGACCGGCGATCAGCGCCTTGAGCAACACCAGGGTGCGCGTAGGCCGCTGCACGCTCCCGGATACCGCGACCACTTTCAGTGTATTGCCCATTGCCCGTCCTCGTGGTGGCAGAGGCCACCGCGGCACCTGCACAAGGACTAGAGCAGCAACCGTGCCACTTCAATAATTCAATATAAATCAATTAGTTATACAGTTTTCGTAAAACGCCGCAGTGTCGTCCAACGGACAGGCTGTTGATCAACTGTTGCGCTCACAACAGTTGTCTCGTGGCGTTTGGCACGAAGCCCCGCCCGGGCCGCTGTTGTCGGGCGGTCAGCGCTTCAACAAGTTGCCCGGCAGGCGACAGGAGTGAGCGCCGTCGACACCCCGCACGCCCTGTAAAACGGCTTTTTACAGCGCCAGGCACGACCTGTGCACTGACAGCAGTACGCAGCAGATCGACCGCTCTGTTGCTTCTCTTGCCTTCCATAAGGAGCTGCACCATGACAGTCCAGCAACAACACCTGCCACACCCCCTCTCCACCGGTACCGACTACCAGGCCCTGGCCGAGCGCTTCCGGCCGATCTTTGCACGCATCGCCGCCGGCGCACTGGAGCGCGAGCAAAGCCGCAGCCTGCCCTTTGAACAAGTGAAATGGCTGAAGGAAGCCGGCTTTGGCGCCGTGCGTGTGCCGATCCAGTACGGTGGCGCCGGCGCTTCCCTGCCCCAGCTGTTTGAGTTACTGATCGAATTGGCCGAAGCGGACTCCAATTTGCCACAGGCGTTGCGCGGTCACTTTGCCTTTGTCGAAGACCGCCTCAATGCCCAGGCTGACGCACCACAGGACACCTGGTTCAAGCGTTTTGTCGAGGGTGATCTGGTGGGCAATGCCTGGACCGAAATCGGCAGCGTCAAGATCGGCCAGGTCGGCACTCGCGTCTCGCGTCTGGGCGAACACTGGGTAGTCAACGGCACCAAGTACTACAGCACCGGTAGCATCTTCGCCGATTGGATCGACCTCTATGCCCAGCGCGATGACAACGGTGCCGACGTGATTGCCGCCGTCCGCGTGCAACAACCGGGCATCTCGCAGAGTGACGATTGGGATGGCTTTGGCCAGCGCACCACCGGTAGCGGCACCTCGGTATTCGAAAACGCCGTGGTGGAGCCTGAAAACCTGCTCGACTTCGCCACCCGCTTCAAGTACCAGACGGCCTTCTATCAACTGGTGTTGTTGGCGGTTCAGACCGGTGCCGGCCGTGCCGCGGTGCACGACATCACGGAAGAAGTGCGCAAGCGCACGCGCATCTTCAGCACCGGCAATGCCAGCCACGTCAGCCAGGACGTCCAGGTGCAGCAAGTGGTGGGCAAGGCATCGGCGCAGGTCTACGCCGCACACGCCACCACCCTGCGCGCGGCGACCGCCTTGCAGGTGGCGTACGAAAGCCGCTTCGCCCATGACGAAGTCGCCGAACGCGAGGCCAACATCGCCGCCGAACTGGAATCGGCCCAGGCCCAAGTGGTGATCGCCGACCTTGTGCTGCGCGCCACCAGTGACCTGTTCAACGCCCTCAGCGCCTCGGCCACCAGCACCGGCAAGGCCTTCGATCGTCACTGGCGCAACGCCCGCACCGCGGCCTCGCACAACCCCCTCATCTATAAGGAACGCATTATCGGCGACTGGGAAATCAACAGCACCGAACCGCCCTACGTCTGGCAGATCGGCGCTGGATCGAAGTAAGCCGACATCACGCCCCAGCACCTGCACCTGATCGGCCAGCGACGAAGCACGGGCCAGCAACGCGTCTGGCCCCTGGCTCGTCGCTACGCCCAGGAACCAACGTCCCTGGGCGCGGCTCTGGATTCGCTCGATACCGCCATGCAACAAGCTGACCTGCCCACCCAGTGCCTGGCCGACGGCAAGCGCACTCTCAAAGAGACGGGTGCGCATTACGTATATTCCATCTAACGCAACGCCCTATTTCACATTCCAACTCGAATAGGATTTCAATGTTCGAGCGACTATGGTGCTGAACGTCACAACGTTCAGCACCATCTGACTCGCTCACTTCCTCTCGCGGTTCACCACTCCCTTCCTGTTTGAGAGGAAGCGTTGGATTGCCCTCGCTATCCGCCGTTGTTGAAGCAGATCCGGGCTGATTGTCAGCCCTGTCATTTCAGGATTTATTTCCACCAATACTCGATCTGAACACCTACGTTGGAGCCTTGCAGGTCTGTACCAAACGCACCGGTATCAGACAACGCCGATCCCGGAGATTGCAAGCTGGCGGCGCGTTGCGCAGCCTTGTTCCAGGTAGCGTAGGTGTAATACAGACGAAATTCCGGCCTGTCCCAGAATCCCGGGCCCTTCGGTGACCAGGTAGGCGCGATGGTGTACTTAGTGAGTTTTCGGGTACCGTCTGCAGCTTCAACCTGGTCGCGCCCAACTTCGGTGATCAACTTGAACTGGTCCGTGAACGCATAAATTGGCCGAACACCAATGGATAACCAGTTCTGATCATCACCATCAGGGCGCGTGTCTTTTTGATAGACCAATTCAACTTGACCACTAAAGGCATGAGTCATTTGCCAGTCGAAAAACTCCACGAGCCGCCAGCTCTTGTTGCTCTCATCCAACGTGGTATCACCGGTGTAGCCCAATGCGGTGCCCGGCCCTCGGCCGTATTGAACAGCGAACTTGTTGACTCCGCCAAGAAACGCGACCTGCTTGTGCTGGGCAACCACCGACCAGCCCTGATGAGCATTCTCGCGGCTCGGCTTGTCCAGATAACTGACGCCCAGTTGAACCTCGCCACCGGGATTTGTGTTGAATCCACTGACGGTCACATCATGACGGGTAACAAAATCCTTTTGGAAGACGTTGTCCTTGCGTGAGAACACGTAGCTGTATTTCAGATCTCCCAATACGACCTGGTCGAACCCAAAGCCTGTTGAGCTTTGGTTCCAGTAGAAGTAGTCGGAAATATTGATGTCGTTTCGGTTGTAGTAACGACGGCCCGCCCAGAAAGAACCGCCATTCAATGCCGGCATCTTGCTCCACTCAGCGTAGAGCTGACTCATCCGCGTATAGCCGTGCTCCCCGTCAAATTTTGGTTCATGGCCATACTCGTTATAAAACTGTGCCATGCCTTCCACGCTGACCACCGAGCCGTCGTCCAGTGAAAGCAGATCCTGGCGCAAATCCAGCTCCAGATATTGCTCACATTCGTTGCCAAGACGGTATTTGGATTGCGCGCCCGGTAGCTGAAAACACGACTGTTTCCCTCCTTGAGTCGAATCTCCAACTCCGGTTCTGAAATAACCACTGAAGTCTGTTGAATACGCGTCAACGGGCAAAAAGCCGACAGCAAAGGACGCACCCAGAACTGCGCTGAGAGTTTTAACGTTCATTCATAACACCTTTTGTTTGTTATATTTATTGGATAAGGCCGACGCGAACAGCACGCTTTTAATCAAAGTACGCGGTTAACTCCCACGCACCTGTTTCAGAAAGGGAAATACCAAGTTAAATCGAATAGAAAAGGCACCGCTGAACCAATGAGAAAAATCCAGGCATTGCCGGCGCAAAGTGACCAGACGAGCTAGCGATAAGGCATTAGTCCCGTCCAATCTTATGAGGCTCTACCCCCGATGACGTCCTCGGAAGAAATCTATAAGACCCTGCGTCGAGGAATCATCAGCCGGTTGCGCGTCATAGCGAGTCAGGAGGCTATGCACGCTGTTACTTAGCTCCTTGCCCAGTTCCACGCCCCATTGATCAAACGAATTGACTCCCCAAATTACGCCCTGGACAAAGACCTTGTGCTCATAAAGGGCGATCAGCGCACCAAGGCTATGTGGATTGATGATCTCAAGAGCAACTGTATTGCTTGGCCGGTTACCGGGGATCACTTTATGCGGTGCCAGTCGTTCAATCTCACTGGATGAAAGGCCTTTGGCTTTTAGCTCTGCCTCAGCTTCACTGCGGGTTTTGCCCCACATCAGCGCTTGGCTTTGAGACAAGCAATTGGCGTACAGCCATTCCTGATGATCAGCCACTGGATTGTGGCTGACCACAGGCACAATGAAGTCAGCTGGAATCAGAGGCGTTCCCTGATGCAGCAACTGGTGGTAAGCGTGCTGTCCGTTACACCCCACGCCGCCCCAGATTACCGGGCCCGTGGTGCAAGACACTGACGTGCCATCATGACGAACACTTTTGCCATTTGACTCCATGTCCATCTGCTGCAGATGCTTAACGAAGTTGCGCAGGTAATGGTCATAGGGCAAGAAAGCATAGCTTTGCGCACCCCAAAAATTGTGATACCAAACGCCGAGTACCGCTAAAAGAACAGGAAGGTTCTGTTCCAATGGTTCGTTCAGGAAATGCTGATCCATAGCGTACGCGCCGGATAGCAGTTCCTTGAAGTTAGCGATGCCAATGGCCAGCGCAATCGGCAGGCCAATTGCAGACCATAGTGAGTAACGGCCACCGACCCAGTCCCACATAGGAAAAATGTTTGCTTCACGGATGCCGAAATCCAGCGCTGCCTGGCGATTACTGGTCACAGCAATGAAATGGCGATATAGCTTCTCTTCCGTCCCGCCCTTAGCCAAGTACCAGCTACGAGAAGCTTGTGCATTCTTCAAGGTTTCAAGAGTACCGAAGGTTTTGCTGGAGATGATGAACAGCGTTGTTTCTACGTTCAGTCCGGCTGTAACCTCTCGGAACTCACTGCCGTCGATATTGGCTAGATAATGGCACCGCACCCCATGCCGAGCAAAAGGCGCCAGCGCCTCAGAGACAAGCTCCGGGCCCAGAAATGAGCCACCAATACCAATGTTTACGACATCGGTGATGACCTTGTCGTTGTAACCACGCCACAGATGGTTATGGATACGACTCACAACGTCAGTCATCTGCGCCAGGGCTCCATGCACATCGCGCATCAAGTTGCGACCATCGACCATCAAAGCGTCCCCCACTGGTCGCCGCAGCGCCGTATGCAGCACTGGGCGCCCTTCGGAGCAGTTGATTTTCTCTCCACTGAACATGGCACGCGCGGCCTGTTCCACGCCTGCCTCGCGAGCAAGGTTTACAAGCAATGAACGCGTTTCGTGAGTGATGAGGTTTTTGGAGTAATCCAAAAAAAGCCCGCAGCCCGCCAAGGAAAAGTCTTGAAAGCGTTTACTGTTATCTCGAAAGGCATCGCGCATACTAAAATTTTTCATGCTCTCCCGATGGTCGAGCAGATTGCGCCATGCCGGCAGTGCAGTCACATCATTCGTTTTGTTGTAGTTATTCATGCTCAGCCCTTCTTCGCCAATACGGCTTGTGCCGTCTCAATCAACTCTTTTCTTGCCATTCAAATGTGGGCGCTTTGTAATTCTGCAAACGCAGAAGCGCCATCACAGGAATAAGCCCTGCATTGTGCAGTTACGACCCATTATCGGATTTACTCCCGCGAGGGCCAGCGTTCTCCATCGCGATTCAAATAAATGTCTATCTCTATAACGAAATCATTGAAACCTGAAGAAAACAAAACCGAACGCGGGGGCACTCAAGCAGAAAACACTGCAAACATGCATATCCGTGCATGACAAATGGAAACCAGGTGCCAGTCATTTAGTTTCAAAGTTATCCAGGCGGCGAGACGTGGACAAGCATCAAATAATTCACGTCTGCACCGCTAGATCCTCAGGACGAAACCCTGAGTACAGTCATTTTGGAGTGCCGCAAGAATCTCGCTGGATTAAAGAGGGTTTCAATCTAATAGTCTGACGTCTACCCTCAGGTTGCTTGATACGCTTCAATAAAAGCTTCACAGCCTGGGCTCCGAGCTCCTCGAGAGGTTGCGCTACAACTGTCAGTCTTGGGCTAAAAGCATCCGCCCAGTCGAAATCGTCAAAGCCAACCAGCGCGATATCCTTTGGCACCTCAAGCCCCGCTTCACGAAGAGCCTGCATTGCACCAATAGTCATCAAGTTGTTTGCAGTCATTATTGCGGTGGGCGGGTGCTCTAGCGATAGCAAACGGCGCGTGGCTTCCATTGCCGGCGCAATCGCCGATTCACCACAGCAAACCAATTGATCTTCGTACTCAATTCCAGCGTCAGCTAAAGCCGCACGGTAACCGTCAATTCGCTCATGAGAAGAAGACTGAGTCAATCGTCCGGATACCATCCCGATACGCCGATGACCCAGCTTAATCAAATGTGCAATCAACTCTTGAGAGGAGTGCTTATTCTCTACCCCCACCTGATCAAAAGACGTCGAGAGAAGTCGATCGATGAGAACCGTGGGTATCTTGTTGGCTTTTAAGTAATTAAATACTCGATTTTCTGGATCATATTCCGAAGCGAGTACAATCCCGTCAACACGTCGCTCATGCAGTGCCTTGACCGCTTTGAGTTCCTGTTCCGGATCTCTTTGCGTATTGACCAATATCATCATCAATCCGCTTTTCGCGCATGCCGCTTCGATGGCACGTACTGTTTCACTGAAGTAATAGTTTGAAAGCGTAGCAATCGCCACGCCGATAGCACCCGAACCCGAAGAGGAGCGAGCCAGAGACCGAGCGAGTGAGTTTCGAATATAGCCTACGGACTCTACAGCCTGATTCACACTACGGACGGTGTCAGGATGTACTTTACGAGTACCGTTGAGAACATGAGATACCGTAGACATTGATACGTTCGCGGCTCTCGCGACATCGCTCATCTTTGCACCCACTGTGCATCACTCCTTTCTCACGTGATTTGATGGATAGCGCTGAACTCATGTCCAGTTGCTACCTATTGTAAAGCTCACGGCGAGAAAATGCGTCGATGGCTCTCGGAATTGATGCCGGGGCGAGCCCGCAATTTCGTGAAAGACCCAGCGAGATGCGCAGCGCATCTGAAGTCTGTGAATCGAGATGGTGGAATCCGCTATGCAGCATAGCCGGGCACTCCTTTTTATTATCGTAGCGATCATCCTGCGAACCAATTGATGGACGCAGCAGCGCTTGTTGAAAAAAGCATAGCCGAGACGAAAGCGCTTGCGCAAGCGCTTTTCTAACATCCTTTTTATGTGCTCTTTGATCGGGGCTTCCCTAGGGGATGGACGTTGAAGTGCTTTTTGGAGAATTCCTCGAACGAAAAGGAAAGCGCTTGCGCAAGCGCTTTCCTTTCGACTATGTTGCTCAAACAAGAACACCGATGGGAGGTTTCAACTGCCTCTCAAATCGGTAGATAAGGAGTTAACAGCTATGCTGAGCACTGGATCTGAAAGCCCCCCTCCTGCCCTATTGGAAATGCATTCCATCTCGAAGTCATTCAATGGGGTGCGCGTCCTGCATGACATTGACCTCAGTATTTTCCCTGGACAAATCCACGCGCTAATGGGCGAAAACGGCGCCGGAAAATCCACTCTGATGAAAATTCTATCCGGGGCCTATGTCGCCGACAGTGGCACTATTCGAATCGACGGATGTGATATTCGAAACTATGGCGTGAACGATGCGAAGCGCCATGGCATATCCGTCATCTATCAAGAGCTCAGCTTGTGCGCAAATATGAGCGTGGTGGAGAACATCTACCTGGGTAGAGAGATTCGTCGATGTGGAGTTATAAACCGCAAGGCAATGACCGAAGGCGCGCTCGTAGTACTAAAGCGACTTGGCGTCACATTTGATCCGCACGCACTGGTCGGCACCTTGTCGATTGCGGACCAACAACTTGTTGAAATCGCGCGTGCAATTCATGCCGATACGCGAATCCTGGTGATGGACGAGCCTACAACGCCGCTATCCACAAAAGAGACCGAAAGTCTTTTTACATTGATTCGCCAGCTACGTGATGATGGCGTCGCGATCATCTATATCAGCCATCGAATGGCCGAGATATACGCATTGTCCGATTGTGTTTCGGTGCTCCGGGACGGTCGTTACGTTGGTTCGCTGGATCGCGTCACGCTGTCAGCTGAAACCCTGGTCCGGATGATGGTTGGCCGCGATGTTTCCGGCTTCTACGCCCATGAGCGTTCTTTGTGCTCTTACGAGCAACCGATACTACGTGTTCACAATCTTACAGATGACTTCAAAATTCAGGATTGCAGTTTCGATCTGTACGCCGGCGAAATTCTCGGGATTGCAGGACTGGTGGGTTCTGGAAGAACCGAACTTGCCCGATTAATCGCAGGCGTCGATGCGTACTCAGGCGGAAAGATTGAGATGGACGGCGAAGTTGTAGTCATACGCTCTCCTCGCGATGCAGGTAACGCAGGCATCGTCTATCTGACAGAAGACCGCAAAGCACTGGGCCTTTTTCTCGACATGAGTGTCCACGACAATATCAATGTATGTGTTGTGGGAAGTGATGCTCGATTTGCGGGGTTTGTGGACCGAACGGCCGGAACTGGACGTACCGAACAAGCAATCCAGGCACTCAATATCAAAGCGTCTTCAGATATCAATGTTGGAGCACTGTCCGGAGGTAACCAGCAAAAAGTTTTGTTGGCTCGTCTGCTGGAGATGAAGCCCAGAGTATTGTTCCTCGACGAGCCTACATCGGGTGTCGACATTGGGGCTAAATCAGAAATATATAAAATCATCAATGCATTAGCAGCATCCGGCGTTTGCGTAGTGATAATTTCAAGTGAACTACCAGAGATCGTTGGAATTGCCGACCGTGTATTGGTCATGTGTGAAGGTAAACTTGTCACCGAACTCGGTGGCCACAGCGGTCTTGATATCACACCTGAAGCCATTATCGCGTCTGCCACAGGCAGCGACAGGTTGACTCTAGCCAACGGAGACTTAGTCCAATGACTTCCCCACTGCAAAGCAAAGTAGCAAGTGACCTCACCACGCCTGGTGTACGAAGCATCGCCGGAGCTTCCACCCAGGATAAAATGCGCCAACTGATGAGAGTGGCGGGCATGCTGCCCGTACTGTTACTCCTTTGTATGGGCTTTGGCCTGATGAGCGAGAGCTTTTTCTCGGTTCAGAATTTCTCGATCATCAGTCAGCAAGCCTCTATCAATGTGGTATTGGCGTCAGGTCTGACTTTTGTGATTTTGACCGGAGGAATCGACCTTTCGGTTGGTTCGATTCTGGCTGTTTCCGCAGTAGTGGCGCTATTGGTATCGCAAGTTCCGGGGTTTGCTCCCCTGGCCATCGCTGCGGGGCTTGGAGTCGGACTGCTACTAGGGCTCGTCAATGGTGTATTGGTCGCTTTTGGAAAGCTACCGGCATTTATCGTCACGCTAGGCGGATTGACTGCGATGCGTGGAATCGCACGCCTCATCGGCGAAGACAAAACGGTCTTCAATCCCGACCTGTCCTTTGCTTACATTGGAAACGATACGTTGTTCGGGGTGCCATGGCTGGTTGTAATCGCGGTAGTCGTGGTTACTCTTTCGTGGCTTATTCTTCGACGTACGGTGTTAGGCGTACAGATTTACGCAGTGGGCGGCAATCCTGAGGCCGCACGGTTGTCGGGAATCAAAGTCTGGAAAGTCCTGTTATTTGCTTATGCCCTATCCGGTTTGTTGGCGGGTGTGGGGGCTATCATGACTTCCGCTCGACTGATGGCTGCTAACGGATTGCAAATGGGACAGTCTTATGAACTCGACGCTATCGCCGCCGTTATTCTGGGAGGCACGCGCTTTACAGGAGGCGTCGGCACTATCGTCGGTACGCTAATTGGCGCCCTGATTATCGCTACACTTTCCAATGGCCTGATATTGCTGGGAGTTTCGGATATCTGGCAATACATTATCAAAGGTGTTGTCATCATCGGCGCGGTAGCCCTCGATCGCTTTCGGCAGTCAGGTGCACGAACCTGAATCATATATAACCCCCACACTCCAATAACAAGAGACAGTGCTCATGAAAAAAATAATATTTACCGCTGTTTGTACACTACTGGCATTTAGCAGCGCTCAAGCGCGAGAGTTGAAATCCGTCGGGATAACTGTTGGCTCGCTGGGTAATCCTTACTTTGTAGCGATGGTAGATGGCGCCAAAGCCGAGGCACTGCATATCAATCCCGCCGCAAAATTTATCTCAGTGTCGGCAGATTACGATTTGAATAAGCAGTTCACTCAAATCGATAACTTCATTTCTTCGGGCGTAGACTTGATTCTTGTCAACGCCGTCGACCCTGTCGCAATCGCGCCTGCGATTGCTAAAGCAAGGAAGGCAGGCATAGTGGTTGTGGGCGTAGATGTCATGGTGCAAGGTGCCAACGCCACGGTACAGACCGATAACGTCGAAGCCGGCAGGATTGTATGTCAGTACATCTCTGAGAAGCTGGGTGGCAAGGGTAACGTTATTATCCAGAATGGTACGCAGACTTCGGCAGTCTTGGACCGAGTCAATGGCTGTAAGAGTGTTTTCGCGCAGGCACCCGATATCAAAGTACTGTCTGATAATCAGGATGCCAAAGGCTCGCGCGAAGGTGGCTACAGCGTGATGCAAGGCGACTTGACTCGCTTTGCAAAAGTCGACGCGGTGTTCGCGATCAATGATCCCCAGGCCATAGGTGCAGACCTGGCAGCAAAACAACTCAAGCGCAAAGGCATCATTATCGCATCGGTGGATGGAGCTCCCGATATAGAGACTGCGCTCAAAAGCGATACACAGATCCAGGCATCCGCCTCTCAGTCCCCTTGGGGCCAGGCACAACAGGCCGTAACGATGGGTTATGACCTGTTGAATGGCAAATCTTTGGAAAGCACAACGGTACTGCTTCAACCCTCACTGGTAACACGAGCCAACGTCATGGAGTACAAAGGCTGGCAAGCTGACCACTGACCAATTGACCACTGAGCGATTGAGTCAAATGACATAGGGGTCCCACCTCTTTAATGCGGGGAATGGCTGCTGCGAGTTGCTCGCAGCGGCCGAACGGCATGAAAACCCCTAGAGGGGCGAACCTACGGGAAACCTGAGCGACGGCTGCTGAGGAGAGATTTGGCATGTTTACCAAAACAAACACAATAGTAAGTACAGAGCTACTTAACTACGTTAAGGCCCTGTCTGGGAATCGAATTGTCGTTGCGCTAGCGGGGCCGCCTGGTGCCGGTAAGTCCACCGTCTCTCAGGCCTTGGTAGAGGCTCTTAATAGCGTTATGCCGGGGAGCGCAGCTGTTGTTCCCGGAGATGGCTTTCATTACGATGATGCGGTTCTTGGATCCTTGAACCTTTTAGATCGTAAGGGCTCACCTGATACATTCGATGTGGGTGGCTTCAGGAGTCTGCTGCTACGGCTTCGTGCGAACAACGAACCAGCGGTTGCCGTTCCGGTATTCGATCGAATCCTGGAGATATCCCGTGCTGCAGGACAATTGATTTCCTCTGACGTGAAATATCTCATCGTGGAAGGAAACTACCTTCTATTAGACCTCGCCCCATGGTCGTCCTTAATAGACTGTTTTGACGCCACCATAATGCTGCAGGCTGACCGCAAAACCCTGGAAGCGCGCCTGCTTGATCGATGGCGATCATTGGGTTTCGATGAGTCTACTTCCTATGAAAAAGTTCATCGCAACGACCTTCCGAATGCCGACATTGTGATTTCGGCCAGCAATATCGCTGACTTCACGATCACAAATTAAGATCCCACTTCCTCTCTTTTGAGAAAGAATCACGCCGTTAACTAAGCGCTTTGCTTGGCTAGATTTTTAACGCTAACAGGCCTACGAACGCTATTAACAACTTGTAGCGAACCTTTAAAGAGCGAATGACTATGTATCTGGTATGTGGTGAAGCGCTGTTCGATTTCTTCAGTGAAAACGACGTCAACGTTCAAGCTTCAAAAGTGAACTACAAAGCGATTGCCGGTGGTTCGCCGTTCAACGTCGCCGTCGGCTTGCGCCGTCTGGGCATCGACGTGGCGCTGTTCGCCGGGCTGTCCAGCGACTACCTCGGCCGGCGTTTACAGCAAGTGCTGCAGGAGGAAGGCGTGCGCCCGGACTACCTGCAGGACTTCGACGCACCGACCACCCTGGCGATGGTCGCCGTCGGTGCCGACGGCTCGCCGCATTACAGCTTCCGAGGCGAAGGTTGTGCCGATCGCCAGCTGTTGCCGGGGCATTTACCTGAGTTAGGCGCTGAGGTGCGTGGGTTGCATATCGGCTCGTTCTCGGTGGTGGTGCAGCCGATTGCCGACACCCTGCTGGCCCTGGTCCGCCGGGAAAGCGGCAAACGCCTGATCAGCCTAGACCCCAACGTGCGACTAAACCCGCAACCGAATATCGAACTGTGGCGCGAACGCATCAACACTCTGGTCGAGCATGCCGACCTTATCAAGGTCAGCGACGAGGACCTGAACCTGCTCTACCCCGAGCGTGATCCGCAAAGCGTGATCCATGGCTGGCTGGAACACCGCTGCCAGCTGGTATTCCTCACCCGTGGCGGCCAGGGAGCAACGGTATTCAGCCGCCGCCATGGCAGTTGGTCGGCGCCGGCCTGCGCGGTGGTGATGGCTGATACCGTGGGCGCCGGCGACACCTTCCAAGCGGCGTTGATCGCCTGGCTGACCGAACAGCAGCTGGATTCGGTGGAGGGTTTGCAGCGCTTGAGTCGCGAACAGATCGACGCGATGCTCACCTTCGCCGTCAGCGCCGCCGCCCTGACCTGCGGCAAGACCGGGCCGGACTTGCCTTATCGGCATCAGTTGGATTGATATCTGGTCAGGATCTGTATCGCGGGCATTGCAGTTTTCGCGAGCAAGTGGGGTCCCCCCCCGCTTGACTTGGGCTGTGGCGAAGGCTGGCTATTGCGGGCGCTGGCTGAACGGACTATCCGCCCTGAGCAACCAAAGCACGCACCTCATCACCGCGACAGTGCTTGTCCGAATTCAAGACTCTCATTCGAGACTCAATTCAGGACTTAAAAGCACTGGATGGCGCTGGATTTCAGTAAGCGTCCGGCCAATACACCTTCCAGATTCCAGCACTAAGGTGATGGCGGTGCGCTGTATTTCTGGTCGAATTTGGACACCGACACCTTTTGTTCTGAGACATATCGACTGGGCACTTCACCCAGTACACGCTTGAATACCGTTGCGAATGCACTTGAGCTGCTATACCCCAACTCTATTGCGACCTGCGTAACAGACTGGCCGTTTCCAAGCCGAACAACTGCCGCAAGCAGACAAGCTTGTTGTCTCCATTCGATATAGCTGATGCCAGCTTGCAGTCGAAAGTGGCGGGTAAAGGTGCGGCGGCTCATTCCGGTGCGCTGCGCCATGTCGTCGATGCCGATCTCCAGCGAAGGGTGGGCCAAGAAATCGCGGCACACCCGCGCAAGACGAGGTTCAGTCGGTAATGGCGCGTTGAGCGATAGCGCAGGCATCCCGGCAATCTCGTGCAGCAACAAACCCATCAGATAGCCATCGCGTCCATTTTTGTCATAGCGCGCGGGAATATCGATGGCCTTCTCCAACAATTGCCGCAGTAGCGGCGATACATCGAAAACCTGGCAATGAGCCGGTAGCCCCAGGCGCTGCGCAGCCTGTTTGCGGATATAGGTGTTGAGCATCGTGACAGGGCCACGCATTTGCATAGCGTGAGGTCGCTGGGACGGTACCCATATGCCGCGCAGGGGCGGAACGACCCAGTTGCCTTCGTCGGTGAATATAGTGATGACGCCGCGTGCGGCATAAGCGAATTGTCCACGCTGATGGATGTGCGACGGGAATAGCTCACCGTCTGCATAGTCGCTTACGGTCACGACAGCATCGCGCGGTATGTTTTGGTAGGGATCTAGCGCTGTTGTTTGCATGGCCTGATTTTAATGATATTTGGCCCCCTCCTGAAAGCAGGCCATTCCGATTTCTTGCATATTCCCAGAGGTACAGAGCATTTAAAACTCACTGCTTAGGGAAAGACACGCGAACCATGCAGAAAAAACACTTGTTGCTTGCCGTATTGGTGACGGCCGTTTGGGGATTGAACTTCCCCATTACAAAACTCGGTCTTACCGACATTGACCCCCTGCTGTTGACTGCGATTCGCTTCACGCTGGCCGCCTTACCCTGGGTGTTTTTCGTGAAGCGTCCGCAAGTTGCCTTCCGCTGGCTTGCGGCCTATGGATTGATCTTCGGCGTAGCGATGTGGGCCTTGATCAACCTGGGTATCGCATTGGGTGTGCCGCCAGGCAGTGCCTCGCTGCTAATCCAGTTCAGCGCATTCTTCACGCTCGGTTGGGGTGTGCTGTTGTTCCGTGAAAGCCTATCAATGCCTCAATTATTCGGCATCGTGCTGGCTGCGATAGGGCTGGTTGGCATCCTGCTGGGCAGTCCCGGTGAGGCCACCATGATCGGTTTCGCATTAGTGATCGTTAGCGCTGTGGCATGGAGCATTGGCAATGTCGTGATCAAAGTATCGAAGGTGCACCAGATTTTCGCCTTCGTGGTGTGGGCCAGCTTGTTTCCACCCATTCCGCTATTTCTGATGACTTGGCTGTTGCATGGCCCGGCTCCATTTATAGCCTTGCCTTCGCATTTGAATGCGGTTACGACATTTTCACTAGCTTTCCAGGTCTACGGCGCCACGCTCTTCTGCTACTGGGGATGGAACCTGCTATTGCGTGAGTACCCTGCATCGCGGGTGGCGCCGCTGTCGCTGCTGATTCCCGTGTTTGGCATCGTCAGCTCCATTCTCATTCTAGGCCAACGCCCCAGCGCCTCAGGCTGGGCCTCCATCGCATTGATTCTGTTTGCGCTTGCCGTTGGTTCAAGGCCAGGACGTGTCCTGCTGGTACGCCATCGTGGCCTCTGATACGCGATACTTGCGACGAAGTTGATTGGTACGACCGGAGCCGGTGATTCAAAACCAAGTTCGTGCAACTGAAACACTAACGAAACATTTCGGCCATATGATTCGCATCACCGAAACCTAGGAGGGTTGGAGATGAATCGGCCATCAAGAAGCATGCGCAAACTACTCGACGCTGTTGCCACCAACAATGAGGCAGCAGCGCTTGATGTGATGCGTGCTACTGAGCAGCTCCAAGACGAGGTGTTGCGCCAACGATTGCTCAACCTCATTCATCGGCTCAACCAAGACGCCAATGACTTGCGAATGGCGCGGGACGATATCCAAGGCGGAGCCATCAAGCTCGCATGACCCGCGTCCACCACTTTCAAGCTCGTTCGTTGGGTGGTGCGATGAACAGCTTTAGCTCATCCAGCTAGGGCTAGATGGCGACGCTTCAGCTGACGGTGACACCAACTCCACTTGAAGCACTAAGACCTCAGTTGAGCCTCGCCGCCTCCCCCATAATTCACCGCCCCACATCCAATGCAATAAACCCGAATCCTATTTCGCCGTAATCACCGACAGCTTGGTAATCCCAGCCCGCTCGATCGAGGCCATCGCCCGCGCGACTTCGCCATAATTCACCCCGTTGTCCGCCTGCAGCTGCACGCGCACATCAGGGTTCTTCGCCTTGGCCGCCTGCAGATTGAACTCGAGCAGATCCGCCTGGATCTCGTCCTTGTTGATGAACACCTTGCCCTTGTCATCGATGCTCACCACCAGCGGATCTTTCTGCTCCACTGGCGCCACCGACTCGGTCTTCGGCAGGTTGATCGGGATTGCGTTGGTCAGCAGCGGCGCGGTGACGATGAACACCACCAGTAACACCAACATGACATCCACCAATGGCGTGACGTTAATCTCGCTGAGCACTTCATCGCTGTCTTGTGTGGAGAAGGCCATTTCAGGAGGCCTCCTTTACTTTCTGTCCAGCGACGGTGGCGCCGGATTTGCTCAGGACCGGGTGTAGCAGCACACGGAACGAATGCTTCTGCGCCAGGCTGTAGAAGTCGTGGGCGAAGTCGTCGAGGTCGGCGGCGGTCAGCTTCAGGCGACGCAAAAAGTAGTTGTAGACCAGCACCGCGGGTACCGCGACGGCAATCCCGACGCCAGTGGCGACGAGTGCGGCACCGATGGGCCCGGCCACGGTTTCCAGACTCGCCGAGCCCGCTGCACTGATGCCTTTCAACGCCGACATGATCCCCCAGACGGTGCCGAACAGGCCGATGAAGGGCGAGGTGCTGCCGATACTCGCGAGAATCGCCAGGCCGCTTTCCAGCGAGCGACGTTCTCGCACGATCTGCTGGCGCAGGGCGCGTTCGAGACGGTCTTGATGGTTGATCGACTGACTGAGATCGGTGTTCTGGTTGTCGCTGACTTGAATCGCCGCATAACCGGCCAGCGCGACGCGGGCTGCCGCGCCGGGCTGGTCGTGGGCGAGTTCGGCTGCCGAGTCGAGGCTGGAGGCCGCCCAAAAGTGTTTATGGAATTTTCGATCCTGCGTCTTGAGCCGGGTGAACTGAACGCCCTTGAGCAAGGCCAGGCCCCAGGTGGCCACGGAAAAGAGGATCAACAGCCAGATGACGGTATGTTCGATGGATTCGAAGGGGGATGCGATCAGGTTCATGTTCAGGCTCTCCAACAAGGCTATGGATCGGTTGTAGCGATGCGCCTTTTGTCAGGTGGCCCGCGGTTCTATCGATGGGGTTGAGTTACTTGATTTTGAAGTCGATGGGCACGCTGACCCAGCCGTCCTGGGCAATATCGCCCTGCTTGGCCGGGACGAAACTCCAGCGCTTGACCGCAGCCAGTGCGGCGTCATCGAGTTGATCTCGGCCACTGCTTTTCTGGATCTGGATTTCACCGGGTTTGCCGCTGGCCAGGACATGCACCCGCAGCAGCACCGTGCCTTCCCAGCCGCGACGCATCGCCAGCGAGGGGTATTCCGGCGCCGGGTTCTTCAGGTAACCGGCGTTGGCCGACGCCGGGGTCACCGGTTTCGGTGGCGGTGGTGCTGGGGGTGCAGGCGTGGCGACCGGTTGTGGCGGTGCGGGCGGTGCCGGGGGTTGCTCTACCGGCTTGGCCACGGGTTTAGGCACCGGCTTAACCACGGGTTTTGGTTTGGGGATGGGCTTGGGTGGCGGTGGTTTCACAGCCAGCTCATCTTCAACCGGCGGTGGTGGTTCGACCACGGGCTGGGGAATCTGCTCGGGCGGTGGCGGCACCACCACCGGTGGTGCCGGCTGCGAGAACTCGATAGTCATCGGCGGAATTTCCGGTGGCACCACTGGCAATGCCGGCGCTGGTGTCTGGTTGACCCAGACAATCACCGCGCCATGCAGCACCAGCGCGAACACGCCCAGCAAGACCCCTTCGCGACGACTCAACACACGCTTGGGCGTGCTGTGCAGCCGCGACAGTGCCAAGGGTTCGCGGAAAACCCGGCCAAGGTCGAGCAGCTCGCCACCGGGTGCCGGGTGCCGAAACACCTCTAGGACACTTGCGGCGTTCTGGACATTGCCCATTCATTGACTCCTGTAAACATTCAAATTGAACACGCGCCTGGCCCCGGACTAACGTGCCGGCTCCGATTGCGTCAATGTCAAAGGCACCAGGGAAAACACTTGATCATCCGTCAGCTTTTGCACATCGACACGATGGGGAAAAATGTTCTTTTCCACGAACAAGTCATCGACTTGCTGTAGCGCCTGAACATCCCGTGGCTCGAGCGGCAACAGCGCTTCGTCACCCCAGCTGCGTAGTCGCTGCGAGACTTCCAGGGGAATATCGTTGACCTTGGCGAACACCCGCGCATATTCGTCCGGGTGTTGCCGAGCCCATTCGAAGGCCTTTGCTAAACGCTGCAACACGTCGCTAAGTGCTTTGCGCTTGAGTGGGTCGGTGAGCACTTCATCGGAAGCCGTGATGAAGGTCAGCCCGGTGTTAATCCCCTCCCCGCTGATCAGCACCCGAGCGCCCTGCTGCTCGGCAAACGCCTGATAGATCCCGAAAGTGGCCCAGGCTTCGATCTTGCCGGCGTTGAATGCGGACAAGGCATCGGTCGGCAGGACGAATCCGACCTTGACGTCCTTCTCATCGACACCGGCATTGGCCAGCGCGCGAATCAACAGGTATTGGGAAATGCTGCCGCGGGCCGAAGACACCACGACATTGCGGCCTTTCAAATCGGCAACGGTGCGGATATCCGAATCGGCTGGAACCAGGATCGCAATGCCCCTTGATTGACTACGCCGTACCGCGACGATGCGCAGTGGCGTGCCCCCGGTCGCGGCGGCAAGCACCGGCGTATCACCGGCCGGCCCCAGATCGACGGCACCGGCACGCAAGGCTTCGAATAAGGGAGCGGCACCCTGGAAGTTCGCCCATTCAACTTTGTAATCGATGCCCTCCAACGCATTCGCCGCCTCGACTACGGTGCGCAAGCCCTTGGCTTGATCGCCCAGAATCAGCTTCACGCCGGACAAGTCTGACTTGGCAGCGGATGAAGATTGAGGCGCAACCGTGTCACCGCAACCGCCGAGCAACAACGCGACGCTAGACAACAACACCAGTGCAGACTTCCGAACGAGGATCGGCATAACAGAACATTCCTGTCTCAATGAATTGGAAGCTGCGTCATCCATGGGCAAAACGCCGGACAGTACTGCTCATGAGCTGACGCTCAGCAACGGCAACGGTTTCCACTTCAACCCCCAACAAACTCAGCAAGCGCGCACGGATTTCCTGAAAACCCTCCTGACCGGTATCTCGAGCTCGCGGCAGATCGATCGACAATTGTTCGGCGATCTTGCCGTTGGCCAGCACGATCACCCGATCGGCCAGCAGGATGGCCTCGTCCACGTCATGGGTGACCAGCAGCACCGCCGGGTTGTGTTTGCGCCACAACTCGATGATCAG
The DNA here is from genome assembly GCF_056279485.1 of Pseudomonas sp. TE12508. Classification (NCBI taxonomy): domain Bacteria; kingdom Pseudomonadati; phylum Pseudomonadota; class Gammaproteobacteria; order Pseudomonadales; family Pseudomonadaceae; genus Pseudomonas; species Pseudomonas sp. TE12508. Next base: position 112,318 of record NZ_JBWCCN010000021.1, read on the forward strand.
CCGATGCATGCGAATCCGGGTCAGTGCGTCGAGCGCGGCGAAGGGTTCGTCGAGCATCAACAGCTTGGGTTCGCGCACCAGCCCACGGGCCAGTGCCACGCGTTGCGCTTCGCCACCGGAAAGCGTCGCCGGGTAAGCTTCAAGCCTATGGGCCAGTCCCACTTCCGTCAGCGCCTGCACCGCACGAGCCTTGGCGTCCGGGGTGTGCAGACCGAGAATCACATTCTTCCAGGCGCGCTTCCACGGCATCAATCGGGGCTCTTGAAACACTGCGGCCCGTGCCTTGGGCACCAGCAGCTGACCGCTGTCGATACTGTCCAGGCCGGCCAGGCTACGTAGCAAGGTGGTCTTGCCCGAACCGCTGGCCCCGAGCAGTGCGACGAATTCGCCCGGTGCGATATCCAGGTCCAGGCCATCGATGACCCGCTGCTGGCCAAATTGGCGCACCACATTACGCAGTTGTACCGGTGCTTCTGACTGCAGTTTTTTTGCGGCGATAGTCGACATGTCAGTTCCTCACAAAAGATGGGCGCCAGGCCAGGGCAAAACGCTCCAGCGTGCGGATCAGTCCATCGATCAATAAGCCGAGGACGCTGTAAATAAGCAGGCAGATAACGATCACGTCGGTGCGCATGAAGTCCCGCGCATCACTGGCCAGAAAACCGATGCCGGCGGTGGTGTTGATCTGTTCGACGAACACCAGGGCCAGCCAGGAAATCCCCAGGGAGTAACGCAGGCCGACAAAGAATGAGGGCAATGACCCCGGCAGGATCACATGCCAGATCAACTCGCGACGATTCAGGCCCAGGGTGTTGGCGGCCTCGATCAACTTGGGATCGATATTGCGAATGCCGGCGAACAGGTTCAGGTACACCGGGAAGGTCGTACCGGTGACGATCAGCGCGATCTTGGTGAACTCGCCAATGCCGAACCAGAGAATGAACAACGGCACCAGCGCCAGGGAAGGAATAGTGCGCAACATCTGCATCGGCGAATCGAGGATTACCTCACCGCGCTTGGACAAACCGGTGATTAGTGCCGCGACGACGCCGACGCTGACGCCGATACTCAAGCCCAGCAGCGCGCGCTGCAGCGACACCAGCAAATGCTTGCCCAGCTCCCCGGAGACGATCATCGCCCAGAGGGTGCCGCCGATTTGCGAGGGTGCGGCGATGATCCGTTGTGGGATCAGGCCGAGCTGCGACGCCAGTTCCCACAAGAGCAGCAACGCAATCGGGCTGAGCAGGCGCAGAAAGACTTCGGGGGTTCGCCAGTTGTGTAGCCAGTCGGGGATCAGCTTCGACGCACCCTGGCTTTCAACAGCCTTGCTGACGGAAAACGAGCTACTAGTGCTCTGCGTATCGAAGGTCTTTTCGGTCATCAGGCTTCCTTCCTCATCAAGAATATGGCTTCGGATTCATGCTATTCGCATAAAAAACGTCAGTGAAATTCTTTTTGGGAATAACCTAATATGATTAATAATCAGATAGAAAATAATCCAGATAAATTATTTGCATAATTAGACCCTGCAACCCACGTCCTGTGGCGGATGCATTCCTGATGCCGATTAAAATGCGTATTACTGATATTTTATATTTTTTATGATTCATTTAATTAATAATTAACTTAGAACAAAACGGCATTTCACAGCCCTGCCCCGCTGCGCCTACTTTCGACGTCACAGACCGACCCCCTGCCCGGTGGAGGCTTGAATCACGCCTATCCAAAGACAAGGAACTCAGCATGAGCATCGAATTTATCGGTTACATCGGTGGCCACCAATCCTCGGAAACCCAGCCGCGCAGCGGCCCGGTGTTGCAGCCCGAATATGTGGAGACCGTCGCCCGCGCCCATGAGGAAGCCGGTTTCGACCGCGCCCTGGTGGCGTTCCACTCCAACAGTCCGGACAGCACGCTGATTGCATCTCATGCCGCCAGCGTGACGAAAAAGCTGAAGTTCCTGATTGCCCATCGACCGGGATTCGCCGCCCCTACCCTGGCCGCACGACAGTTCACCACCCTCGACGTGTTCAATGGTGGGCGCACTGCCGTGCATATCATCACCGGCGGCGATGATCGCGAATTACGCGCCGATGGAAGCTACATTGGCAAAGACGAGCGCTACACCCGCACCGATGAATACCTCGACGTGCTACGTCAGGAATGGACCCGCCAAAAGCCCTTCGACTATCAGGGCAAGTACTACCGGGTCGAGGGTGCGCACTCGCAAGTGAAGTCGCCACAACAGCCACACATACCGCTGTATTTTGGTGGCTCATCGGCGGCGGCCATCGCGGTGGCGGGTAAGCATGCGGACGTTTACGCGCTGTGGGGCGAAACCTACGAACAGGTGCGCGAAGTGGTGAATCAGGTGCGCGCCGAGGCGGCCAAACATGGGCGCAGCATTCGTTTCAGCCTGTCGTTGCGACCGATTCTGGCCGACACCGAAGCGCAAGCCTGGGAACGTGCCGAGCGCATCCTGCAACAAGCCACAGCATTGGCCGAACAGAACGGTTTTGTTCGTCGCGAACCACCGAACGAAGGCTCCCGGCGCTTGCTGGCGGCAGCAGCCCAGGGCTCGCGTCTGGATAAGCGCCTGTGGACCGGGATCGCCGGCCTGCTCGGCGCACAAGGCAATTCGACCTCGCTGGTCGGCACCCCCGAACAAGTGGCCGAAGCCCTGCTCGACTACTACGACCTGGGCATCACCACGTTCCTGATCCGCGGCTTTGACCCACTTGATGACGCCATCGATTATGGCAAGCGCCTGATCCCGCTGACCCGTCAACTGGTGGCCGAGCGTGAACGGCAAGCGGCGGAAAAAGTCGCGTAAAGCACTGAGTATCTAATGTGGGAGCGAGCCTGCTCGCGATTAGGCCATCACAGTCAGCATCAATGTTGAATGTCAGTCCCCTATCGCGAGCAGGCTCGCTCCCACATTTGCTCCGGGTGTTCATGAGGTTCGTGTTCACCTGGGATATCTGGCTCAGTTCTTATAATCGGTATCACTGCGCTCCAACTGCCGAATCAGCGCATCCCAGTGCCGCGCAACACCCGGCCCGTCACCACTTTTGAACACTTCGGCCTGTTTCTCGACCTTGGCCACCACTTCGGCCGGCGGGAAGATCAAGTCAGCATTGCCGCCAGCCTGCGCCGCGATCTGAATGTTGCAGGCACGTTCCAGGCCGTGCAGTTGCTGGAAGGCGTGTTCAACGCTGACACCTGCCGTCAGCAGTCCGTGGTTGCGCAGGATCAGCACGCTTTTGTCCCCCAGATCTGCCACCAGCCGTTCACGCTCGTCCAGATCCAGGGCGATGCCTTCGTAACCGTGATAGGCCACCCGCCCGGAAAAACCGATGGAATGCTGCGAGATCGGCAACAGCCCGTCGCGCTGGGCCGATACCGCGATGCCGTCGCGGGTGTGGGTATGCAGGACCGCTTGCAGGTCGGGACGCGCGCCGTGAATGGCGCTGTGGATCACATACCCGGCGTAGTTGATGCCCAGACCGGTCGGGTCGTCGACGATAGTGCCGTCGATGTCGACCTTGACCAGGTTGGACGCAGTAATTTCATCGAACAACAACCCGAAGGCATTGATCAGGAAATGTTCCTCAGGTCCCGGCACCCGCGCGGAAAAGTGCGTGTAGATGTGGTCAGTCCACTTGAACACCGCCGCCAACCGATAGGCTGCGGCCAGTTTGACCCGCACTTCCCATTCTTCGGGAGTAACGCGCTGGCGAACATTTTTCGAGACGCTGGATAACGGGCTGACGCTGCTCATGGCAAAACTTCCTGGATGGCCTTGAAGGATTTCCAGCCAGCCTAGGGGATGCCAAAAAATAATAAAAAGCACATTTTAATCTAAGCTAATTATCATTTTTTTTTATGTCCTCAGTTGCTGATCATGCCGCGTTCTTTAGCTTCTGCAGCGACCCGGCGACCAGTTTGCCAAAGGCATCGACCGGCCCTTGCAGGTTGCCGAGAAAGTGCGGGTAGATCAGCCACAGGTCCATCAGCGGTTTGAAATCCTTGAGCGGCATCACCGCCAACTGATCGAAATGCGCACTGCGCTCCAGCAACGGACGCGGCACCAGCCCGAGCCCCAGACCGTCGGCGACCAGGCCCAACTGCAACTCGGTACCGAAGGTTTCCAGATTGACCCGCAGAGCCAGTCCTTGATCTGACAGAGTGCGTTGCAACCCAGCGCGGAAACCGCAGCCGTCAGGGTTGAGAATCCAGCCACTCTGGTAAACGTCGGCGAGTTTGCACGCACGCTTGGACACTTGCGCCTTCGCGCAGACCACCACCAGTTCCATCTTGCCGATGGACTCACCGACGATGTTGTCCGGAAAAATCTTGCCCGCCGGGAACAGCGCCGCTGCGGCGTCCAGTTCACCGCGCTCGATCTTGCCGACCAGTTGACTGCCCCACCCTGTCGCCACTTGAGCGCGCAATTCAGGGTATTCGACGCGCAGGTGCTTGAGGGCATCGAGCAGCACCACATCGCCGATGGTTTGCGGAACACCCAGGCGCAGCAGCCCGGTGGGCGGCGCATCGGTCGCCACCAGTTCGCGCAACGCGTCCATTTCCCGCAGGATCAAACGGCACTGTTCGTACACCCGCGTGCCAATCAACGTGGGCTTGAGCGGCTTGGTGTTGCGGTCGAAAAGCTCCACGCCCAACGCCTGCTCGAAGTTCTGCACACGCCGGGTAATGGCCGGCTGGGTCAATTGCAACGACTCGGCCGCATGGCTGATGGACTGGCAACGAATCACTTCGACGAAGGCATCGATATCATCAATTTTCATTTGGCCCGCACATAGAGAACAGTCAATAAGATGTCTGAAAAGCATAGTTCTATTGCTGGAGTCTGGATAGCCCGGAGCGCTCCCTGGCTCCTATCGATAACGTATAACGCTATTCAATCGAGTTCTTAATTCCTTTCAGCTATAACCTAATCATTAAAAAATAGCATATTAAGAACAATCATTATGCTTAGATGATCACAACAACCTTCGAAACGAACGATGGAATCGCCATGACCCAGGCCCGACACCCAGAGAGACTCAGAGCATTCATAGGCGCCCTGGCTGAACTGATCGACAGCCATCCGCGCGAGGGTGACCTGTTGCATCGCGGCGGCAAGCTGCTCGGCCAATTGGTCAGCCACGACGACTGGCTACCGGAAGACTTTGCCCGCCCCGACCCGCAGCGTTATCAGCAATACCTGTTGCATGCCGATTCACGACAGCGCTTCAGCGTCGTCAGTTTTGTCTGGGGGCCGGGGCAACGCACACCGATCCACGATCATCGGGTCTGGGGCCTGATCGGCATGTTGCGCGGCGCGGAGTACTCGCAGGGATTCGCCCGCAACCCTGACGGCGCCCTGGTGCCCGAGGGCCAGCGGATACAGCTGGAACCCGGCCAGGTCGAAGCGGTGTCGCCCAAGATTGGCGACATTCATCAAGTCAGCAATGCCTTTGATGATCAGGTGTCCATCAGCATCCATGTCTATGGCGCCAACATCGGCGCCGTGCGCCGCGCGGTGTATCAGCCCGATGGCAGCGAGAAACTGTTTATCTCCGGTTATTCCAACGCCTTTCTCCCCAACATCTGGGATCTGTCCAAAGAGAGCCAAGCCTTATGAGTACAAGCCCTGTAAAAAAAGAGCTGATCCGCTCCTTCGCCGAGATTCGAAAGGCACTGTTGAACAAAGAAGAGCTGGCCCTCGTCGATGTGCGTGAAGAAGCGCCCTTCGCTGAGGCGCACCCGTTGTTCGCCGCCAACATTCCACTGTCCAGGCTTGAGCTGGAGGTGTACTCGCGGATCCCGCGGCGGAATACCCCGGTGACCGTCTACGACAACGGCGAAGGCCTCGCACAGATCGCCGCTCAGCGCTTGCAAGAGCTCGGCTACATCAATGTCGGCTTGCTGGAGGGTGGCCTGGACGGTTGGCGCCGTGCCGGTGGCGAGCTGTTTATCGACGTCAACGTGCCGAGCAAAGCCTTTGGCGAACTGGTGGAGAGCCAGCGTCACACGCCATCCCTGGCGGCGGAAGAAGTGCAGGCACTGCTCGACAGCGAAGCCGATGTGGTGGTGCTCGACGCCCGGCGTTTCGATGAATACCAGACCATGAGCATTCCCACCGGGATCAGCGTACCCGGGGCCGAATTGGTCTTACGCGCTCGGGAACTGGCGCCGGACCCGGCAACGCGGATCATCGTCAACTGCGCCGGGCGCACCCGCAGCATCATCGGCACTCAGTCGTTGATCAATTCCGGTATCGCCAACCCGGTTTCAGCCTTGCGCAACGGCACCATCGGCTGGACCCTGGCCGGTCAAAAACTGCAACACGGCCAGTCGCGCCGTTTCGCGCCGACCAGCGAAGAACACCGACACATCGCCGCTCAGGATGCCCGTCGCGTTGCCGACAAAGCCCTCGTCGGCCGTGCAACTCTGACCGACTTGCAAGGCTGGCAACAAGAAGCAACCCGCAGCACTTACCTGTTCGACGTCCGCACCCCGGAAGAATTTGAAACCGGCCACCTGCCCTCGGCCCGCTCGACACCGGGCGGCCAACTGGTGCAGGAAACCGATCACTTTGCCAGCGTGCGCGGCGCGCGTCTGGTGCTGGTCGATGACGATGGCGTGAGGGCCAACATGTCGGCGTCCTGGCTTTCGCAATTGGCGTGGGAGGTGCATGTGCTGGATGACGTGCAGCCTGCGCATTTCAGCGAAAAAGGTGCCTGGCGGGCGCCGGTCCCCACGCCGCAGCAGGCCGAGGAAATCAGCCCCGAAACCCTGGCCGAATGGCTGACCCATGGCGACAGTGTGGTGCTGGATTTCACCAGCAGCGCCAACTACGTCAAACGCCATATCCCCGGTGCGTGGTGGGTGCTGCGTGGGCAATTGCGCGAAGCTCTGGCCAACGTACCGGCCGCACAACGCTACGTGCTGACCTGTGGCAGCAGCCAATTGGCACGGCTGGCTGTCGCTGATGTCGAGGCCCTGACCGGCAAGCCGGTGTTCCTGCTCAAGGGCGGTACGGCCAGCTGGATCGCTGCGCAACTGCCACTGCAAGACGGTGAAACTCATCTGGCTTCACCGCGCATTGATCGATATCGCCGCCCCTATGAAGGCACCGACAGTCCTCGCGAAGCAATGCAAGCCTATCTGGACTGGGAGTATGGATTGGTGGCGCAACTGGCCCGCGACGCCACCCATGGCTTTTTTGTGATCTGAGCCCTTAAGGCTTCTGCGCCGTATACCGGGCAGCGCCGTTTGATACGCCCAACGTTGAATTCAGCCCGACCCCTTTCTCCAGGCGGAGGTGACAAGAAGCATCAAGACCCGCCTGGAGCATGCTGTTATGAGTTTCACCCAGCCGTTCAAATATCTGCTGATCGCCACCGCCTTCACCTTTGGCGCCGTCACTCACGCCGCCGACCTGCAACCGCTGTTGGTGGCCAATCAAAAGTCCACGATCAAGGTACTGCTGGAGGTCTCCGGTGAACTGAAAAACGTGCCCTACGAGATCCAGTTCTCCGAGTTCCCCGCCGCTGCGCCGTTAGGTGAAGCGTTGAACGCTGGAGCGGTTGACATCGGCGCCCTGGGCGATGCGCCTTATGTGTTCGCCCTCGGCGCCGGTGCGCCGCTCAAAGTGGTCAGCATCATTCATGCCGAGGGGCGCAATACCACTGCCATTCTTGTGCCCAAGGATTCACCGATCAAGGATGTCTCAGGCCTCAAGGGCAAGCGCATCGTCACCACACGCGGCTCGATCGGGCATTACCTGGCCATCAAGGCCCTGCGCGGCGCCGGCCTGAGCACCCAGGATGTGCAGTTCGTTTTCCTGCTGCCCAGCGAGTCAAGACTGGTGCTGGATAACGGCACCGCGGATGCCTGGTCCACATGGGATCCCTACACCACCGTCGTCACCTCTCAGAGTCAGGCCAAGATCCTGGTCAGCGGCAGCAACCTGCTGAGCAATCACCTTTATCTCGCAGCCACCGACAAGGCCATCGTCGATAAGCGCCAGCAACTGGACGACTTCGTCGCCCGGGTCGACCGGGCCTACCGCTGGAGCAACGAGCACCCCAATGAGTACGCCGCTGCCCAGGCCAAAATCACCGGCCTGCCCCTCGCGGTGCATGTGGCCGTGGCCAAGGCGACCCACATGCAACCGGTGGTGATTGACGACACGGTCGTCAGCGGCTTGCAGGCCACCGCCGACATCTATCAGGAAGAAGGCTTGCTGACCCGACACATCGACGTCTCCCAAGGCTTCGACAAAAGCTTCAACACCAAACGTCCCCCACTTACCCAGGCTTCGCGCTAAAGGAGTAGAATCATGAGCAAGCAACGCCAACTCAAACTCGGGGCGATGGTCCATGGCGTCGGCCATGGCTGGGGCGAATGGCGCCACCCGCAGGCCCTGCCCAACGCCAGCGTGAATTTCGGTTTTTATCAGCAGCAAACGCAACTGGCTGAAGCGGCGAAGTTCGACTTCGTGTTTATCGCCGACAGCCTGCACATCCATGAGAAGTCGAGCCCGCACTACCTCAATCGCTTCGAGCCGCTGACCATCCTCTCGGCGCTGGCCGCGACCACTCGCCATATCGGCCTGGTAGCAACCGTCACCGTCAGTTATACCGAACCGTTCCAGGTGGCGCGCCAGTTTGCGTCCCTGGACCACATCAGCGGCGGTCGTGCCGGCTGGAACGTGGTGACCTCCTGGCTCAGTGGCACCGCCGATAATTTCGGCAAGGCCGAGCACCCGCCCCATGCGGTGCGCTACCGCATCGCCAAGGAGCATGTAAATGTGGTCAAGGGGTTGTGGGACTCCTGGGAAGACGACGCCTTCGCCTACAACAAGCAAAGCGGCGAGTTTTTCACCCCCGGCAAACTGCATGCGCTGGCGCACAAAGGTGAATTTTTCTCGGTAAAAGGCCCGCTCAACATCGCCCGCTCCCGGCAAGGTCAGCCAGTGATTTTCCAGGCCGGCACCTCTGAGGACGGACGTAATTTCGCCGCGGAGAATTCCGATGCGATTTTCGTCAGCCCCGAGGGGTTCGACGAAGCACGCGCCTATTATCAGGACCTGAAAAAGCGCGCCAGCGGCTTCGGCCGCGATGCACAAAAGCTGTCGATCCTGCCGGGCATCCGTCCGATCGTTGGCCGCGATGAAGCAGAAGTTGAAAGCCGCTATCAGCAAGCGGTGGAACTGGTGAGTATTGAGGATGCGATTGTCGCCCTCGGCAGGCCGTTCAATGACCATGATTTCAGCCAGTACCCATTGGATGCCCCATTCCCCGAGCTGGGTGACTTAGGCTCCAATAGCCAGAAAGGCGGCTCGGACCGGATCAAACAACTGGCCAAAGACGAAGGCCTGACTTTGCGCGAAGTGGCCCTGCGTTTCTCCCGGCCACGACGGGATTTCGTCGGGACGCCTGAGCAGGTTGCGGACGCCCTTCAGACCTGGTTCGAAGAAGGCGCTGCCGACGGTTTCATCATCAACTCGTTGCTACCCGATGGCCTGCAATATTTCACCGAACTCGTCGTGCCGGTGCTGCAACAGCGCGGTCTGTTTCGCGATGAATACAGCGGCACGACCCTGCGCGACAACCTTGGGCTTGAGGCACCCGCCAACCGTTACACAACCGCCCAGGTTCACCAGAAGAGCGAGGCACTGGCATGAGCGAATCCTTTAATCGCCTGCCAGGGCAGTTCAATCGTCGCGGCTTCCTGACGGCCAGTTCGATTGCCCTCGGGGCGTTGGGGCTGTCCTCGATGGGATTGGCTTCGCGTGTGTTCGCGCAAAACACCTCGCTTTCGGACCTGACCCTGGGCGTCGCCACTTATCGCGGCCAGGAGTCGTATTTCACCGAAGACGCCGGTACCGCTAACCGCCCTTACAAAGTCGATTACGCGGAATTTGCCGGCGGCAACCTGATCGTCGAAGCGCTGGCCTCGGGCAGCCTGGACATCGGCTCCATGAGCGAGATCCCACCGATCTTCTCTATCCAGAGCCATCGCCAACCGCGACTCATCGCAGTGATACAAGGCGACGTGAACAACCAGGTGTTCCTGATTCCCAAGAACTCGAAACTCGAATCGGTCGGGCAGCTGCGCGGCAAACGGGTCGGGTACGTGCGCTCGACCACCTCGCATTACTTTCTGATCAAGGCACTGAAAGAACAGGGCCTGACGATGAACGACATCACGGCGGTAGCGCTCACGCCGCAGGATGGTTTCAGTGCTTTCCAGAGCGGTCAGCTCGATGCCTGGGTGATTTATGGGGTGTTTATCCAGTTGGCGAAATTCCGCAGTGGCGCCCGGGTGTTGAAAACCGCTGAGGGTTATTTGTCCGGCAACTACTTGATGGCGGCGCGCCCCGCGGCCCTTGAAGACCCGCTGCGCAAACAAGCGATTCAGGACTACTTGCAGCGCACGGCGCGCACGCTGGAATGGATCAATAACAACCCCGAACCCTGGGCCGCCAAATCCGCGCAGCTACTGGGCGTCGACAAAGCGGTGTTTCTCGACATGTACAACAGCCGCAGTCAGCCGTGGAAAGTCATCGAAGTGGACGACCAGGCGATAGCCTCGCAACAGGAGGTCGCGGATTTGTTCTTCGATGCGGGTGTGCTGAGCGAACGGCTGGATGTCAGTCCGTTGTGGGACCGGCAGTTCAAGTTGTTGCCGATATGAGCCCTAAAGTCGACCCCTCCCTGTGGCGAGGGAGCTTGCTCCCGCTCGGCTGCGAAGCAGTCGCAAAACGGTTTGCCTGAATCACCGCAGTGCCTGGATTTGGGGCCGCTTCGCGACCCAGCGGGAGCAAGCTCCCTCGCCACAGTTGGTTACGGTGGCCCCCAATCATTGCTGCTCACACTTTTTGATCGAGTGAATCCACCATGAGTCTTTCTTCTCAACATCCGCCCTTGCTGCGATCGGTAGAGGCGGCGAACTTCGAAGCCTTGCTGGAAAACATCGGCGCACAACTCGGCGCCACGGCGCACCTTTATGACGAAAGCGGCGCCTTCCCCCAGGACAATTTCAAGCTGCTGCAGGAGCACGGTCTGGTCGCGCTGACCGTGCCCAAAGCCCTCGGCGGTGGTGGCGCTAATCTGGCCCAGGCGCGCAAGGCGATCAGCGCAATCGCCAAGGGCGAACCCTCGACGGCGTTGATCCTGGTGATGCAGTACATCCAGCACGCGCGCCTGCAAGACAGTAAAACCTGGCCCGAAGCATTGCGCCTGCAAGTGGCGCAAGACGCCGTCCAGCAAGGCGCGTTGATCAACGCCCTGCGGGTCGAGCCCGACCTCGGCACCCCGGCTCGCGGTGGTTTGCCAGCGACCGTTGCCCGGCGCACCTCCACCGGTTGGCGCATCAGTGGCCGAAAAATCTACTCCACCGGCAGTCATGGCCTGACGTGGTTCAGCGTCTGGGCGCGCAGCACCGATGAAGATCCGCTGGTCGGTGCCTGGCTGGTGCACAAGGACACACCCGGCATCAGCATCATCGAGGATTGGGACCATTTGGGCATGCGCGCCACGTGCAGCCATGAAGTGGTGTTCGACAATGTCCTGGTGCCCCTGGATCACGCCGTCAGCGTCAGCCCCTGGAGTGCCCCACAACCCGAACTCGATGGCGATGGCTTCCTGTGGATGTCGGTGTTGCTCTCGTCGGTTTACGACGGCGTCGCCCAAGCCGCTCGCGACTGGTTGGTGGGTTGGCTGGAACAACGCAAGCCATCCAACCTCGGCGCGGCGCTCTCCACCCTGCCGCGCTTTCAGGAAACCGTCGGGCACATCGACACGCTGTTGTTCGCCAACCGCAGCCTGCTGGATGCCGCCGCCGAAGGTCGCACGCCAGCCAGTAACGCCGCGCAACTGAAATACCTGGTGACCGGCAACGCCATCCGCGCCGTCGAGTTGGCCATCGAGGCGTCTGGCAACCCCGGCCTGTCCCGCACAAATCCGCTGCAACGGCATTACCGCGATGTGCTGTGCAGCCGTGTTCACACGCCGCAGAACGATGCCGTGCTGCAAGGCGTCGGCAAAGCGGTCTTCGCCCAGCGCCAGCAAAAGGAACGCCCATGAGCCAGCTCATTATCGCCAGCCAACTGGATGAAGACTTCAACGATGTGATTCGTCAGCGCCTCGCACACACGCATCCTGACGCCCGATTAATCGATGTGCCGAGCGGCGTACCCAGCGACCTGCCGACTGAAGTCAGTATTTTGCTGGCGCGGCCGATCAATGTTCGCGGCTATCTGGCGCCGGACACACCGCCGCCGGGTTGGCCCTACGGTTTGAAGTGGGTTCAGGTGGTGTCTTCCGGCATCGACTTCTACCCCCAATGGCTGTTCAACGGCCCGCCGTTGAGCACTTCCCGGGGCAGCGCCGCCGAGAACATCGCCGAGTTCGCCCTGGCCGCGATCTTCGCTGCCGCCAAGCGCCTGCCGGACATTTGGGTGCATGACTCGCAATGGAATTTCACCGCACTGACGCCGCTCAAGGGCACCACGTTGGGGATTCTCGGCTTCGGTGCGATTGGCCGCAGCCTGGCGAGCAAGGCCCACGCCTTGGGCATCAATGTGCTGGCGTTGCGTCAGAGTCAGACGCCGTTCGAGGTGGAAGGCGTCGAAGCCGCGCGCGATATCCATGACCTGTTTGCCCGTTCCGACCATCTGGTGCTGGCCGCGCCGTTGACCGGTGCGACCCGGCATATCGTCAACAGCGCTGTGCTCGCCAGCGCCAAACCCGGCCTGCACCTGATCAACATCGCCCGCGGCGGCCTGCTGGATCACGGGGCGTTGCTTGAAGCACTGGACAGCGGAACGATCGGCCTGGCTTCGCTGGACGTCACCGATCCCGAGCCTCTGCCGGATGGACATCCGCTCTACACCCATCCACGGGTGCGCTTGTCACCCCATACCTCGGCGATTTCCACCAACAGTGGCCATGAGATAGCTGACAGTTTCCTGGCCAACCTTGAGCGTTATCTCAACGGTTTGGCGTTGGAGAATCAGGCGAACGTACAACGCGGATATTGATTCCAGCCGAACCACCGTCATCGCGGGCAAGCCACGTTCCCACAGGTTATGTACATGACCTGTGGGAGCGTGGCTTGCCCGCGATTGCGTCATGTCAGCCACAGATAAAACATCAGATTTACGCATTTAACTTACAAACTTAATGCCTATTTTTTATAATTAACTTATAACTAATCGGACTTTTACAGCGCCGTATTATACAAATACTGTTACAACCATCACCGACCCCTGACCAGGTGGAGGCCCACGGAACTGCACGTTTTTCCGGCCGACACCATTCCACGGTCAACTGCCACACCCAAATCCGAAACCGGCTCAAGCCCCCCGCCGCCATGGCTTTCGAAACATGGCCCCGGCAACGCTTTGCCCAAAAAAACATAACGACGCCAACGCTGCGCTTACACACTTGGGGTTCACCATGCATAACACCTTCACTGCAAACCGTTTGACTCTGGCCGTGTCGCTGGCGATGTTCGGGTTGTCGGCCCACGCCGAAGAAAACACCATGGATGGTGCCCTCCCCGTTGTAACAGTCACCGCCGAACACCACAGCGAAGACCTGCAAAAAACCCCGCTGGCGATTTCCGCGTTCGACGAAAAAGCCCTGGAAGACAAGCAGATCAAAAGCATCCGCGACCTCTCCGGGCAAGTGCCGAACCTGACCCTCAGCCGCCAGTCGATCTCCTACAGCGCCCAGACCTACGGGATTCGTGGCATCGGCGAAACCGACCCGATCCAGGAAGCCGCCGTCGCGGTGTACGCCGATGACCTGTACATCCCGCGGGCGATTTCCTCGATGCTCGACTTCAACGACGTCGAGCGCGTCGAAGTGTTGCGCGGCCCGCAAGGCACGCTGTATGGACGCAACAGCAGCGCCGGCGCGATCCGCGTGATCACCCGCGATCCGACCCAGGAAACCCGGGGTTTCTTCGAGCTCGGCGCCGGCAATTACAACGCGCAGAACGGCCGATTGCTGATCAGTGGCCCGCTGGTGGACAACGCGCTGTTCGGTAGTTTTTCGGCGATTCGCCTGACCCGTGACGGCACCGTCTCCAACCCGACCCGCGGCGAGGATGTGAACAACGTCGACATCCAGTCCTACCGCGGCAAGTTGCGCTTCAACCCGATCGATTCGCCGTGGGATGTGCAACTGACCCTGGCCGGCACCTTCGACCGTGGCGACACCACCAGCTATACACCGTTTGATGCCGACGGCCACTTCGATAAATTCAAGAGCTACAGCAGCCTCAATCCGAAGAACCGCCTCGACCAGGGCAGCTCGGTGCTGCGGGCGATCTACACCCTCGACGATCATCTGAGTTTCAAATCGGTGACCGCCTATTCCGCCTTCAACCAGCCAGTGGACTACGACAACTCCGGGCAGGCCGCCCTCATTCAGAACAGCCTGATCACCTACAAACAGGACTATGCCACCCAGGAGTTCCAGCTCAACGGCGACTACGACGATTTCAGTTTCAGCACTGGCCTATACCTGTACCGGGAAAAATTCGACGCCGAGCGCGACAGCCTGACCTACTCGATTGCGCGCAACCGGGTGATCGGCCAGGGGCAATACAGCACAACCAATACCGAAAGTTATGCGTTGTATGGCCAGGGCAGTTACAAAGTCACGCAGCAACTGTCGCTGATCGCCGGACTACGGTTCACCCGCGAACACAAGAACTTCGACTACACCAACTACGTGGTCAACACCGACCGGCAGATCACCGGTACCAATTTCAGCGCCGATTCAAGCAAATCCTGGCAATCCACCAGCCCGAAACTCGGCTTCGAATACGCCTGGACACCGCACCTCAACCAGTACGCCTACGTCGCCAAAGGCTTTAAGGCCGGCGGCTACGACAACCGCGCGCCGACCCAGGCCGCCGCCGAACAGGCGTTTTCGCCCGAGGACGTGACGACCTGGGAAACCGGCTTCAAGGGTGACTTCTTCGACCAGCGCCTGCGAGCCAACCTCGCGCTGTTCTACAACGACTACAAGGATTTGCAGACCAATGCCTACGACCCGGCGCTGGGTGTCAGCTTGCGGACCAACGTCGGCCAGGCACACACCTATGGCGTAGAACTGGAAACCCTGACTGCGCTGACCCGCGATCTGCAATTGACCGCCAACGTCGGCTACCTGGAAAGCCAGTACGACGACTTCGAAAATGCCAGCGGTGCCGGTGTCGATGCCAACGGCAAACAGTTGGTGTTCTCGCCGCGCTGGAACGCCAGCGTCGGTCTCAACTACACCATCCCGGCCGGACTGCCCGGTACCTGGCTGGCGGGCACCGACGCGCAGTTCCAGACCAAGTCCTACGCCAACGCGCTCAACGACGACGTCCAGGAAATCCCCCAGCAGACCTTCTGGAACGCCAACACCCGTTACCTCTCCGGCGACGGTCACTGGACCACCACGCTGGCCGTAAAAAACCTGCTCGATCGCGCCTACCCGCAGTCGGTGGGCTACGTGCCCTCCAGTGGCGCCCGCTTCTACTCCATCAACGACCCGCGAACCCTCTTGTTGTCCGTGCGCTACGACCTCTGATCCCTAACGCGCCCCTACCCCGGATTCCTTACCGCTTGAACGCAAGGAGCACCACGATGGCTGTTACCCGTAGAGAACTGATTTCCCGCATTGCCGCCGTCGGTGGCTATTCCGCCGCTGTCAGCGCCCTCGGTGCACTGGGGCTCACGCCTCAGGCCGTGGCGGCAACATTCAATCCGCTGCAACTGGGCAGCAGTGGCAAAGGCAAGCACGTGGTGGTGGTCGGTGCCGGTATATCCGGGCTGGTCAGCGCCTACGAGCTGCGCAAGGCGGGCTTCACCGTGACCATTCTCGAAGCCCGCGAGCGAGTGGGTGGACGCAACTGGACTCTACGGCGCGGCACCAAGGTCGATTTCGACGATGGCATCAGCCAGACCGTCGACTTCGACGACGGGCAGTTTTTCAACGCCGGTCCCGCGCGCATTCCCAGCCATCACCAGACGATCCTCGGCTACTGCCGCGAACTGGGTGTCGAGCTGCAAGTGCTGGTCAACAGCAGCCGCAATGCGCTGGCCTTGCCCGATCCGACCAAACCGGCCTTCCAGTTGCGCCAGGCGGTCAACGACACCCGCGGCCAACTGTCTGAATTGCTGGCGCGCACCGTCAGCCGCAAGGCCCTGGACCAGGACTTGAGCGTCGATGATCGCAAGGCGCTGCTCAATTTCCTCAAGGTCTATGGCGATCTTAACGCCGACTTCAAATACAAGGGCTCGGTGCGCTCGGGGTACACCCGTATCCCCGGCGCCGGCGATCAAACCGGCATCACCCGTGCACCGCTGGAGCTACAGACCCTGCTCAACCCCAAGCTCTGGGGCGCGTTGGTGTTCGATGAGATCCCGGAGTTTTCCTCGACCATGTTCCAACCGGTTGGCGGCATGGACCGGATTCCCTACGCGTTCTACGACAAGCTCAAGGATACGGTGCGTTTCAACGCCGAGGTCAGCGACATTCAGACCTCCGAAAACGGCAGCCGCATCACCTACCGGGACCGCAAGACCGGCACCACCGAGACGCTGAGCGCCGATTACGCCATCGTCACGGTCCCCCTGCCGTTGCTGGCCAAGCTGCCGAGTAACTTCAGCCAGCCGTTCAAGCAAGCGATTCTCAGCGCGCAAAGCGATCAGGCCAACAAAGTCGCCTGGCAGTCGCCGCGCTTCTGGGAAACCGACTTCAACATCTACGGCGGATTGTCGTACCTGGACCATGAAGTCAAAGGTTTGTGGTACCCCAGCGACCGGTTGAACAGTGCCCAGGGGATTCTGGTCGCGGCCTACAACACCAGTGAGTCGGCCCAGGCTTTCAGCAAGAAATCCCTCGCCGAACAGTTCGCCTCCTCGCGGCAAGCGGTCGAATTGCTGCACCCCGGCCACAGCACCAAGCTGCAAAAACCGGTGGCCATCAACTGGGCCAAGGTGCCCTTCAGCAAAGGCCCGTGGATCGTCAACGACGAGGTCGGCGAGAGCGCTTACCAGATCCTCAACGAGCCTCAGGGCCGCACGTACCTGGCCAGCGACGCCCTCGCCCATGGCGGCGTCGGCATCTGGCAGAACAGCGCCGCCGACTCGGCGCGACGCATCGTTTCCCTGATCGGCCGCCATGCCGAACGCCAGCAACCGGGCGTTGCCGCCTGACTTTTTTCAATAAAGGACTGACCGATGAAAACCATGACTTTGCTCACAGGACTCCTCATGACCGCCACCGCCCTCAGCAGCCACGCCGACGAGATCAAACGCATCGCCCTGCCCAACTCCAGTTTCCCGATTTCGCTGGCGGTGTCGGTTCCGGCCCAGACCGACCTGCTGTTTGTCAGCGGCCTGCTCGCCGACCTGCACGACCCGAAAGCACCGAAGGACTCCTTCGCTGCCTATGGCGACACCGCTACGCAGACCACCTCGATTCTCAACAAGCTCAAAGGCGTGCTGCAAAGCCAAGGCCTGGACCTGGGTGACGTGGTGCAGCTTCGGGTGTTTCTGGTGGGCGATCCGGCCAAGGGCGGCAAGCTCGATTTCGCCGGGTTGCAGGAAGGCTATACGCCGTTCTTCGGCAGCGCTGCGCAACCGAACAAACCGGCACGCACCGCCGTGCAGGTAGTCGCCCTGCCGCTACCGGGCGGGCTGGTCGAAATCGAAGCCGTCGCCGCTCGCAAGAAGTGACACGGACCTTAGCCGACATTCAGGAGCTTCACTCTCATGCTCAACTGCCAAACGCGCCTTGCCGCGCCTGCCTACCGCCCGTTATTGCTGCCGCTGTCGATTGCCTGTGGCCTGGCCTCGTTCAACATCGAGGCCGCCGAAAGCAGCTCACCGACTCTCGACACGGTAGTCGTCACGGGTAACCGTGGCACCGTCCAACGCACCGTCACCACCAGCCCGACTCCGATCGACGTGGTGACCGGCGAACAATTGCGTTCGGTGGGCAAACCGAGCCTGTTGGAGGCGCTGAGCAAGTTCATCCCGTCCTTCAACCTGCCCGACCGCGCCGGTTGGGATGCCAGCGGCGTAGTGCGCTCGGCCACCCTGCGGGGGCTGACGGCGTCCCATGTGTTGGTGCTGGTCAACGGCAAGCGCCGGCATACCAGCGCCACGTTGAACATCAACGGCATCAACAGCGGCGCAGCACCCAGCGACCTCGACCTGATCCCGGTGGCGTCCATCGATCACATCGAGGTGCTGCGCGATGGCGCCGCGGCACAGTACGGCTCGGATGCCATTTCCGGGGTAATCAACATCATCCTCAAGCAAACCACCGGCGGCAGTTCCGACACTACCCTCGGCCAGGGCTATGACGGCAAACGCGGGACCGCGCAGGAGGCGCTCAATTATGGTTTTCAGGTCGGCGAAGCCGGCGTACTCAATGTCTCGCTCGACACCCGTTATCAGGAACGCGACAACAAGGCCGGCAGCAACGGCTATAGCACGCATTACTATCCGCAGGCCGACGGCTCGCCCGACCCGCGCGAGGCAGATGCCAGCCACCACACTTACAAGGGTTACGGACTGCCCCGCAGCCAACTGGCCGATGTCGCCTACAACCTCGACCTGCCGTTGAACGATGCCGTCACGCTCTACTCGTTCTCGACCTTGGCCACACGGGAGAACAACGACGGCCAGAATTTCCGCCTGCCCAATGGGCGCAACACCATCACCACCGGCCCCAATGGCTATCCCGATGGTTACAGTCCTTACTGGCTGATCAACGAAACCGACTTCCAGTCCGCCTTCGGCGCCAAGGGCGAGGATTTCGGCAGCTGGGCCTGGGACCTGAGCAGCACCTACGGGCGTAACTACGCCAAGCAACGCACCTACAACAACCAGAACCCGTCGCTGGGCGAAAACACCCCGAACAAGTTCACCTCCGGCATTTACATTGCGGACCAACTGACCAGTAATCTGGATCTGAAAAACAGCTACGAAATCGGCCTGGCCAGGCCGCTGGATGTCGCCTTCGGCTTCGAGCACCGACGTGAAAGCTACGAGACCCGCGCCGGCTCCGAAGCCTCGTATATCGATGGCGATTACGTGTTCCCCGCCGGCCATCCGCGCGCCGGGCAGCGTCCCGATCCGGGCGCCCAGGTCACCAACGGCATTACTCCTGAAGACGCACAGAAAGTCAGCCGCAACAGCGTCGCCAGCTACATCGACCTGGGCTTCTACCCCGTCGAGCAGTGGTACCTCGGCGTCGCCGCACGGTACGAGCATTACAACGAAGGCGTCGGTGGCACCCGCAGCGGCAAACTCAGCACCCGCTACGAATTCAACCCGGTGTTTTCGGTGCGCGGCACCATCAGTAATGGCTTTCGCGCGCCGTCGCTGGCCAATCAGATTTTCACCGCGCGCTCGACCGGGTTCGACACCATCAATGGTGTCTACCAGTCTTACAACTACGTGATTCTGCCGGTGGATTCGGCCGGCGCCCAGGCCCTTGGGGCCGAGTCGTTGAAACCCGAACGCTCGACCAACTTCAGTCTCGGTTTCGCCCTGACTCCCAGTGAAGACCTGAGCCTGACCGTGGACGGCTACGTCATCAACCTGCGCGACCGTCTGGTGCTCAGCGAACGTTTCCAGGGCCCGGGCGTCGCCGCCCTGCTCGACGGCATTGGTGTGCCGGCCACCGCCGGCGCGCAGTACTTCACCAACGGCGCCAACACCCGGACGTCCGGGGTCGATGTGGTCGGCAATTACCGGCAGAACCTGAACCAGTTCGGCTCGGTGAGATGGACTGCGGCACTGAACTACAACCACACGAAAATCCTCAGCGTCAACGAC
Source organism: Pseudomonas sp. TE12508 (assembly GCF_056279485.1). Lineage (NCBI taxonomy): Bacteria > Pseudomonadati > Pseudomonadota > Gammaproteobacteria > Pseudomonadales > Pseudomonadaceae > Pseudomonas > Pseudomonas sp. TE12508. Next base: position 132,190 of record NZ_JBWCCN010000021.1, read on the forward strand.
ACACCGTCACAACTGACCGCCCTGGGCGACTTCCAGCTGCTCGGACGCCAATCGCGAGCACTGATTACCAAAACCTCCCCCAGCAGCAAGATGATCTTCTCCGCCGACTGGGCGATCAGCGACTTCGACGTCAATCTGCGGCTGACCCGTTATGGCACCTACACCGAGGTCAACAGCTCAAGCGATCCAAGCCTGGATCGCGAGTACTCGGCCAAATGGATCACTGACCTCGACGTGGCCTATGCGATCAACAAACAACTGACCGTGGCCGTCGGCGCGCAGAACCTGTTCGACAAGTACCCCGACCATATCGGCGTAAGCAACTCTTCGTTCGGCGATAACTGGGGCAGTTATTCACCCTTCGGCTTCACCGGCGGTTACTACTACACCCGCCTGCAATACGCGTTCTGACTCCTCTGGCGCGTAGAGCAAGAACAATAGATCGCAGGTATTTCGAAGTGCAGCCATTCATTCTGAGCGATGCCGAGCCCGGTAAGGATGGCGCCTGAGGCTTAGGTTCCATATAGCCTGATACAAGGCTCTTATTCCATTAAATAATTACATTTTGTTTTTATAGTGCGTTTCAATCTATGAGCTGAAGTTGATACAGAAATGCCCCTTCAAATTTGTTCAGGAGCCATGATGTCCGATCCAAAACCTCTGTTGTTTGCACTCTACGAACAAGCCAGTGTGGGCTGTGGAGGTGCGCCGAGCCTCTGGACGCATCCGGCTGACGAGCGCCTGGCAATCAACTCGTTGGGCTACTGGTCGAACCTGGCGCGCATTGCCGACCAGGCCAACCTCGACATGCTGTTCTTCGGCGACGTGCTGGGTTTCTACGACGTCTTTGGTGGCAATGCCGATGCCGCAATGAAATGGGCTGTGGAAGCTCCGGCCAATGATCCGTTGATGATCATTCCCGCCTTGGCCGCGGTCACCGAAAACCTTGCGTTCGGCGTCACGGTTACCACCAGCTATGAACACCCCTTCTCCCACGCTCGGCGTTTCAGCACCCTGGACCACCTCACCAACGGGCGGGTGGGCTGGAACATCGTGACCTCTTACCTGTCCAGCGCCGCGCGTAACTTCGGCCTTGAACAGATGATCAAACACGATGACCGCTACGAACGCGCCGAAGAATTTCTCGATGTGGTGTACAAGCTGTGGGAAGGCAGTTGGGCCGACGATGCGGTGGTCGCGGACAAAGCTCATCAGCTGTATGCCCGGGGTGATCGGGTACGGCCGATTAACCACGTGGGCGAGCACTATCGAGTCGCCGGGCCGCACCTCACCTCACCGTCGCCGCAGCGCACACCGCTACTGATCCAGGCCGGCTGGTCGGGTCGTGGTCGCGAGTTCGCCGCCAAGCATGCCGAGCTGATCTTCATTGCCAAATCCAACCCTCAGGAAATCCGTCAGGGCCTGGAGGACATATGGGCCAAGGCCCAGGCTCTCGGTCGCCAGCGTGAGGATGTGAAGTCCCTGACCGTATTGCGCATCGTCACCGCCAAAACCGAAATTGAAGCGCAGCGCAAATATGACGCGTTGCAAAGCAACTACCATCTTCAAGCGCAACTGGTCAGTTATGCGGGCGACACGGGCATCGATATCAGTCGCTATGCCGACAGCGATGCATTGTCGACCCACACCGAAGGGCTGACGTCCTATGTCATGCACCCCGATGGCAGTGGTAAGCCGTTGACCGCCGGGGATGTGAAGCAACGTTTTGCCAAAGTCACCCGCGGCAGCGACCTGATTCTGGTGGGTACCCCACAACAGGTAGCCGACCGGATCGAAGAACACGCACGCATTTCCGGCACCAGCGGCTACATGATCAATCCGTTGATCAGCCCTGGCACACTCGAAGATTTCGTGGAGTTGATCATTCCCGAATTACAAAAGCGCGGCCTCTACAGGACCCAGCCGCAAAGCGGTACCTTCAGGTCCAGGTTAAGGGCAGATGGCCGCAGCCATTTACCCGACTCGGCTTATGGCGCTTCATTCCGCTTCGGCAAGGCGCTTTAGCCCGAAGGCGACTGCTCAAGCGTTATCAAGCAGTCGCCGAACGTTCGAGGAAAACGTCGCGGGGGATCAGCGTTTACAGCGTAAGAAACAGCGCCGAGGTCCAGACTCAGGATTGATCGCGTTGCCGGGCGCAGATGAACAATGGATGCTCACGGCCCGGCTTGTGCTCCTGGTGCCCGTCGGCCATGAACTGGCCAATGAGCGCAGCGTGTCCTTCGTCGATACGCTTGGCTTCGATTCCGTCGCGCTCAACCAAGGCAGCTCGTTGTTGCGCAGAATCACCGATGCCGCCATGAGTGCTCAGCGCTGTTCTTTTCATACCAACCGAATGAGCAAAAACACCAAAAGCACATTCAATACGGCAAGCGAACTCAGGCCCGCCAGCACACCGCTAGCGCCCCAGGTCTGCAACAGGTATCCGCCAGCGAGGGGGGTCAAGGCCTGACCGATGAGCGAAGGCCGAGCCATGCGTCCCATCAGCAAAACATAATGGGTGGGCGACATCAGGGCCAGTGGCAGCAGGCCTCGAACGATCGCCCGCAAACCATTACCCGCGCCGTAGATCACCAGCCCCAGAGCGGTCATTGCCGGCGCGATGGTCACCAGCAACAGACCGATTGCCACGAATACCACGCTGATCAATGTCGTCCAGATAGGGTGTCGCTTTCGCGAAAACACTTGTAGAACGCGTGAGCCGACCTGGCTCGGACCGAGCAAGGCGCTCAGTCCGATGGCGGCTGCAAGCGAGTAGCCCTGCCCCTGCAATAATGAAATCAGCTGGACAGATATCGCCGTCATGATCACTGCACCCAACGCAAAAATCAGCGTGAGCAAAAGATAGATCCGCCGGTCGATTGAGAGGTTTTCATCGCTCATGGCATGGCTTTTTGCGAGTGGCCCCGCGCCACGCGCCAGCACCCAGAGATAAAGCGGTGCCACGGCAATGACCAATAGCACTCCATAAGCCACGCACGTTGTGCGCCAGCCAACGTGCTCGATGACCAGCGCAACCGCGGGCCATGACAGTGTTGTCGCAAACCCTGAAATAAGCGTGATCCCGGTAATCGCACTGCCCGCCCGCTCCCCGTATAGAGAACCTAAAGCGGCGAATAGCGCTTCATACAGTCCCAGCGCCATACCGACGCCAATCACTGCCCAAGACAAAAGAAACATCGGCAATGAGGTCGAGCTGGCCATCAGAAACAGCCCGATGGCGACGCCCAAGCCGCTACTGGCCAGGATGGGGCGGCCGCCATAGCGAGCAATAAGCCGGCTGGTCAATGGCGCCAGCATTGCAGAAACCAGAATGCTCAGCGACAACGCGCCATACACCCATTGGCTGGCCCAACCGGTCTCTTTCATGATCGGATCGGCCATGACGGCCATCAGGAAGAACGAGCCTCCCCAGACCAGCACTTGCAGCATCCCCAATATAAAAATGCCGAATACGCCAGGCAGTCGCGTTTGATGGTTCAAGACAGTGTCATCAGTGGTGAGAAAAAGCAGAAGTCGTGAGCAGTTGCGCAACTACGGGTAGGGGTTAACCGATTGGCCGATGGCTCAAAGCATGTGTCCAGCCCAGATCTTGCGATTGACCAGGTCGGCAGCAATTTCGATGAAGGCCTCTCCGACGAATTTGGCAGCCGGGCTGACGCGCCTGTCCGCCGGAAAAACCTGAACCAGTTTGCGCATGGGCACCGGATCGATCAGCGGCGCCGCACACAGCACGCCAGCTTCGACTTGGGCGTAAATCGACGCCAGTGGCAATGCCGTCAGACCAAAGCCATTGCGGACCAAATCGATCATCGCGCCGAACGAGTCGGCTTCAACGCTGGTCTTGAGTTTGATCCCGACTTCTCTGGCACAGTTATCCAGAATGACCCGAAGGCCATGTCGGGCGCTTGGCAATACCAGTTGTTGCTCGGCCAGGGAGGCAAAGGTTACCGGCGTGTCGATGCGCAGGTTGGCACTGGCGGGGCCGACCAGCATCAGGTTTTCCATCATCACCGGCACAATCCTGAGCGTATGCAGGGGTTGCGGATCGTAGGAAATGGCCAGTTCCAATTCGCCGCGCTGCACCCAATCCAGCAGATAGCCGCTATAGGCCGAGGAAAATCGGACGGCCAGATTGGGATGCGCCTCGCGGATCTTGCGCACCAACGGTACGGTGACAATCTCGGCAACCGTCGGCGTCGTACCGATGACCACCGTTCCACGAAAAGACGATCGGCCACCGACAACCGAGCTTCTGATGGATTCCATTTCCTCCATGATTCGGGTGGCATGGGCCAGCACTTCCCGACCAACGTCGGTAATTTCCATCCCGCGCCCGTGTCGTTCGAACAGGTAGGCGCCGAGCTCTTTCTCCAACATTCTGATTTGTCGGCTAAGGGCCGGTTGCGCGATGTGAAGCCGATCCGAGGCCTTACTGAGACTGCCCAGTTCGGCAACATGAATCAGGGTTTTGAGTTGAACGACATCCATTACCAGGCCAGTCAGCATCGGGGTCGGCGCGATATGCGTCGAAAGTGCTGTGAGTGTAATCGCATTTACGCACCTTGGAATGCCCCGAAAACCGCGTGTCGTGAGGCCTCAAGGCTTTCGAGCCGCCTGTATGCCCCGGCCCGCCGGGGCTGCACGCCAAGCTATAGAATTTAGGTATATCAGTTAGGCCCGCCTGACGGCTTATTACCCTCCTCACTCTGCGGTAGCGTGCAATCAACGTCGGCGCCAAAGAGCGCTCGACTCACTACAAGAATAAGATTCGAGGGCTCGCGCCATGATGTTCAACGCTTCGTATTACCTGACCTGTCCGATTTCCCCGGGCCACGTACAGCTTGCCACGCTCGTGCATCCTCCCTCCTCCTTCTCTTCAGAAAACCCGGCCGTGAGCGGGTTCGCGCCTCTTCGTTAAGCCCAACAACCCATCGAGCCAGTCACGTCGGACACGCATCAGCGTGCTCCTCGTATCGCCTCGCCTTGAAGAAAGGGTGAACAGCATGTCCGCATCAATCACAGACGCCAAAGACCACGCCGCCGAAACCGCTCCGATGAAAGCGCCAAACCGCGTAAAAGCCATCATGGGTGCCTGCTCGGGCAATCTGGTGGAGTGGTACGATTTTTTCATTTACGCCTACACCGCCATTTACTTTGCCGCTTCGTTTTTCCCCAAGGGGGACACCACCAGCCAACTACTGGCAACCGCCGGGGTTTTCGCCGTCGGCTTTTTCATGCGCCCGCTCGGTGGCTGGATTTTCGGTTGGATCGCTGACACTCGCGGCCGCAAGGTTTCCATGATCATCTCGGTGTTCATGATGTGCGCCGGCTCGCTGCTGATCGCCGTCATGCCGACCTACGCGACTATAGGGGTCGCGGCACCAATTCTGCTCGTGGTGGCCAGGCTGATCCAGGGCCTGTCCGTCGGTGCGGAATATGGCACCGGCGCCACCTACATCAGCGAAATCGCGACACCGGGCCGCCGCTGTTTCTATGGATCGTTTCAGTACTTCACCATCATTGCCGGGCAGTTGTTGGCCTTGATGACCGTAGTCATTCTCCAGCAAACCCTGACCGGCGATGAGTTGCGTGAATGGGGCTGGAGGATTCCGTTTTTCATCGGTGCCCTGAGCTCGATCGTGGTGGTGTATCTGCGGCGCGCCATGCATGAAACCGCGACCAAAAAAGACATGAACCGCAAAGACGCCGGCTCTCTGCGCGGCATGTTCAAACACAAACGGGCAGTCGCCCTGGTCGTGGCGTTCACCATCGGCGGTTCGCTGTACTTCTATACCTTCACCACCTACATGCAGAAGTACCTGGTGATCTCCGCTGGTTTCAGCCCGGAGACGGTGAGTTTCATCATGACCGCGGCCCTGGTCGGCTTCATGCTCTGCCAGCCACTGTTTGGCTTGCTCGCTGACCGTATCGGGATCAAGGCGCACATGCTGATGTTTTCCGGATTGGCCATGCTGCTGGTGATCCCCCTGCTCTATTCGCTGCAATCAGTCAGCAGCCCGTTTACAGCGTTCCTGCTGGTGTTTGGCGGCCTGGTCATTGCATCGCTCTACACCCCCATCGCCGGGATCGTCAAAGCTGAACTGTTCCCGCCTGCGGTGCGTGCGCTGGGCGTAGGCTTTCCGTATGCCGTCGGCAACGCCGCATTCGGTGGCACTGCCGAGTACGTGGCCCTGTCACTCCGATCACAGGGTGTCGAGGCATATTTTTTCTTCTATGTCGCGGCGGTAGTGACCATCACCTTCATCGCTGCGATGTTGATGCCGAATCTTTCGCGCTATGGGTACATCAGCGGTAGCGGTGAGATCGAAGAGCGCACTGGGCTCAAGGGTTGTTCAAAACCGAGTGCTGCCAGGGTCTGACCCTTACAACGGCACGATTGAAAAGCGCCCATTGGGCACCCGGCCATGGCCGGGTTTTGCTGTTTGTCAGCTGCGCCAACTCGATGCTTTTAGTCAATAATGGAGCACTTTTTCTCAACTGAGCCCGAGTAATGATCACGTTCAAGCAACTGGAAGCTATCTACTGGATTGTTGAACTGGGTAGCTTCGAATCCGCGGCCATGAAACTGAACATGTCCCAGTCGGCCATCTCCAAGCGTATTCAGGAGTTGGAGGATGCCTTCGACATGCCGATTTTTGATCGTTCAAAACGCAGTGCGCGCCTGACAGAAAAAGGCACGGAGTTGTTCGAGCAGGCCACGGAGATTCTGCGCCAGCGCGATTACCTGCTTGAACGCATAAGCTCCAAGGAAGTGCTGGTCAGACGTTTTCGCATTGGCGTCACCGAGCTGACCGCCATGACCTGGCTCCCAACATTGATCGAAGGTATACGTAGCGCTTATCCCAAAGTGGTACTGGAACCCTCGGTCGAGCTCAGCACCGAACTGGTGGCTAAACTGGAGAACGATCAGCTCGACCTGATCATCGTTCCCGACATTTTTGCCGACGCGCGTTTCGTCAGCACCCCGTTGAGTTCGGTGGAGAATGCCTGGATGTGTGCACCTTCGCTGCATCAGGGCAAAGAGATAATGAGCATGCAAGCCATTTCCTCATACACCGTTCTTACTCAGGGAGGCGGCTCCGGCACTGGATTGATCTATGAGCGCTGGTTCGCCCAGAACGACGTCCGGGTCAACCGTACGATCAAAAGCAACTACCTGATTGCCCAGTTGGGCCTGACCCTGTCCGGTGTCGGCATCAGCTACCTGCCTCGCCAGTGTCTCTCGCCGTTGGTGGACCAGGGCCGTCTGCAGGTCATCGAAACCGAGCCCGCGCTGCCGCCCATCCACTACATCGCCGTACACCGCGCTGATCGTCTTCAGGGGCTCAGTGTCGAGGTTGCACGTCTGGCAACGCACTGCTGTGATTTCAGCCACATGGTGTGGTAACGCTGGCGCTGGATTCGAGAAAAAAAGTGATGTTTTTGCATGGATAAATATCGCTAATAGTACCGGGCAACCTTTCTTACTATGAACGCATAGCCCACTAGGGTTCAGTCGTTCATGGAGGTCGCTATGTCATTGCCCGGTTCACGCATCTTCCCTTCTCCCCCCCAGGCTCCACGCTCGCTATTGGACGCTTTTCAGAGCGTCGTCACGCCGCATATCAGTGACAACCTCGGGCGCCACATCGGTGCCCGGGGGCTGACGCGCTATAACCACACCGGCAAACTGGTGGGCACCGCCCTGACGGTGAAGACTCGCCCCGGCGACAACCTCTACATCTACAAGGCACTGACGCTGATCGAACCGGGGCATGTGCTGGTGATCGACGCCCAGGGTGACGCGACCAATGCGGTCATCGGTGAGCTGATCAAGCTCTATGCGCAGCAACGTGGTTGTGTCGGCTTTATTGTCGACGGTGCCATCCGTGATGTCGCCAGTTTTGAAGAGACGCCGTGCTATGCCCGCAGTGTGGTGCATTGCGGCCCCTACAAAAGCGGCCCCGGTGAGATCAATGTCCCGGTGTCCATCGGGGGGATGACCGTCAACCCAGGTGACATCATTGTCGGCGATGAAGATGGGCTGGTTGCCTTCTCCCCCGAACACGCCGAACAGATACTGCTCAGGGCGCGAGAGCATGATGCCCACGAACAACAGGTCAAAGCCGAAATCGCCACTGGCGCCATCGACCAGTCATGGCTGGACAAGGTGCTGGAAAAGGCCGGCCTGGCGAACTGAGCTCCGCTATGAAGCGATCCTGAATTCCCTTTAGCACATTATTGACTGCGCTATTTTTGCCGGGCTTTCAGCCCGGTTTTTTTTTGCTCGCACATTTTATACAGCGCGAATCAGGCCTCACAGTTTCATCAATAAAAGCGATCTTTTGACAGGAGTATTTGTCGCTTTTTTTACGGTTTCATAATTATTACTTTGGCCGGACAACACCGACAAAAACAAGGTCTGCCCCATGTCTATGCCTGAAGTCATAAAACCTGCTGTGCGCAGCAATTACCGCTGGGTGGTTGCAGCCCTGATTTTTCTGATTTACACCATCGCAGCCGCCGACCGGGCCAACCTGGGTGTCGCGTTGCCGTTTATTCGTAAAGAGTTTGAAATGAGCAATGCCGAGGCCGGTGGCTTGATGAGCCTGTTTCTGCTGGCCTATGCATTGGCACAGATCCCTTCCGGTTTTGCCTTCGGCCGTTTCGGCGTCAGCCGGATCCTGCCCGGCGCCATGGTACTGACCTCATTGCTGACGGGCCTGGTGGGCACAGCCAGTTCATTGCTGGCACTCAAGCTGTATCGCCTGGGCCTTGGCGTCGCTGAAGGTCCATTACCGATCAGCATGACCACGACCATCAACAACTGGTTTCCGGCGCGAGAAAAAGGCACCGCCTCAGGGATCTTCCTGTCCGCCGTCAAGTTCGGGCCGGTGATCGTGCCGCCACTCTGTGCCGTGATCATTTCGGTATGGGGCTGGCGAGAGATCTTTTACTTCTTTGCCGTGCCCGGCATCGCACTGGCGGTGGTCTGGTATTTCATGGTCACCGACCATCCCTCCCGGAGCCGGTTCGTTAACGCCGCCGAGCTCAACTACATCATCGAGGAAACCGGCAGTACTGAAGCGACTCAACAAACCCGCCCCAAAAAGACTCCAGCCTGGGTGAGCAAACTCGATCGAGTTATACGTGCCCGCCACGAAACGCCCCTGGAGACCAATCGGCAGGTGTTCAAGTCCTGGAACATCTGGGGCTGTGCCACCAGTTATTGCTTCCAACTGGGCGTGTCGAGCGTACTGCTCGCCTGGATTCCGACCTACCTGATGACGGTCAAACAATTCTCGATCATGAATATGGGGCTGGTGTCGGCTGCGCCATGGGTGGGCGCCGTGCTCGGCAACCTGCTGGGTGGTTTCTGCTCGGATCGACTGATGGGTGGGCGACGCAAGCCCGGCATGCTGCTGTCAGCACTCGGCACTTCACTGATGATGTACCTGCTGATCAACTCGCCCGCCGAACCGATTCCCTACGGCTTGCTGCTGTTGTTGACCGGTGCCGTTCTCAGCCTGGGTTTCTCTTCCTACATGGTTTATCCGATGGGGCTGACTACCAAAAAAACGTTCCCCATCTCCAACGCCGTCGTGAACATGGTCGGTCAGTTGGGCGCGGCGGCCACTCCTTTCATTACCGGGCTATTGCTGGACAACTATGGCTGGAACTATGTGTTCGCCTGGCTGGCGGTCGGCTCATTTATCAGCTTCATCCTCTTGCTGACCATTTCCGAGCCACGGGCGAAGTTGAACACCCCGGCTTGAAGTGCATTGCGAACAAAGCCGAGCCGCTCATGTGAGCGGCTTCTGTCTGAACGATTGTCATCACTGCGAGGCGTTACACATGTCCCCCCAAGACAAAGAATTGGTTGCCCTGTTTGAAGGCCTGGATACGCCGGGCGTATCCGATGCCCTGGATAAACTGGGCCTGCCTGGCCAGTGCCTGGGCATCATGCCCCTGGATAACTATCGGCAAGTGGTGGTCGGGCCGGCCTTCACCGTGCGCTACGTCAGCGCCAGTTGCCCGCCGGGAACGGTCGGAGATTTCATCGATGATGTGGCCGAAGGTGACGTGGTGGTGATCGACAACGACGGGCGCACCGACTGCACCGTCTGGGGTGACATCATGACCCAATATGCCGGGAGTCAACGGATTGCGGCGACCGTTATCGACGGTGTCTGCCGGGACGTCAGCAAGGCACTCGGGGACGGCTACCCACTGTTCAGCAAAGGCCGGTTCATGCGTACCGGGAAGGACCGGGTCGAAGTGGAATCGGTCAACCAGCCAGTGTCCATCGGCCAGGCCCGCGTGTGCGCCAGAGACATTGTGGTCGCCGATGCCAACGGCGTGGTCATCGTACCCCGGGATCGAGCCCATGAAGTGGCCGCCTGCGCCCGCTCGATCGAAGAAGTTGAAGCCCGTATCCGCGCCTTGATCGCTGAAGGCAAATCCCTCAGGAAAGCCAGGTCAGAACTGGGTTACCACACCCTGCAACGCAAGTCCTGATCGTCGCGGCTCTCCCCTTTCCCTTTGCCCTCACAGCCTGCCCACGACAGTGCAATGTAAGGGCTTTTTTTGTGCTGTTGCATCAAGCGCCTTTGCGAAACATGTGGCCGCCCCTTACGTTCGAATAAACGACAAAGAGCGAGCAGCCACGTTTGTGAATGCTCACCCTTTGATCTTGAAGACGCACCGATAACAGATCAGACCGTCAGCGGTTTTTCTCCTGTGTCACCCTGAACATCCAGCGCTGCGGCATGACGCTCAACCTCGTCCTCACTCACCAACTCGCCCTCCCATTTGGCCACCACCGCCGTGGCGATGGAGTTGCCCACCGCGTTGGTGGCCGAGCGGCCCATATCAAGGAAGGTATCGATTCCCAGAATCAGCAGCAAACCGGCTTCGGGAATATCGAACTGGGTCAGGGTCGCGGCAATAACCACCAGTGAAGCGCGCGGCACGCCGGCCATGCCTTTGGAGGTCAGCATCAACGTCAACAACATAGTGATCTGCGTACCGATGGACATCTCGATGCCATAGGCCTGAGCGATGAACAGCACGGCAAACGTGCAGTACATCATCGAGCCGTCGAGGTTGAAGGAGTAACCCATGGGCATGACGAAACTCGAGATCCTGCGCTTGACCCCGAAACGATCCAGCGCATGAAGAATCTTCGGGTAAGCCGACTCGGAACTGGCCGTGGCGAAAGACAGCAGGAAAGCTTCCCTGATCAGCACCACCAGTTTGAACACGCGCCGCCCCAGGAACATCCAACCGGCAAACATCAGCATTGCCCAGAGCACGATCAGCCCGAAATAGAAGTCACGCATGAAGACCGCGAATTTCACCAGAATGTAGAGTCCGTTGACCGCCACGGTCGCGGCCATGGCCGCCATCACCGCCAGCGGCGCGAGTTTCATCACGTAACCGGTGACTTTCAACATCGCGTGAGACAAATCCTCTATGACATTGATCAGTCCTTGGGCCTTCTTGCCTAGAGAGGCCAACGCCACGCCAAAAAACAGCGAGAACACCACGATCTGCAGAATTTCATTAGTGGCCATGGCCTCCGCGAAAGACCTGGGCACCAAATGCGTCGCGAAATCCTTCAGGGTGAACACTGACGTTTGCAGGTTGGTCGCACTCGTCACCTCTGGTAATGGCAAGCCCAGGTTGTGCCCGGGTTGCAGCAGGTTGGCCATGACCAACCCCACCGACAGCGAAATCAACGACGCGGTGACGAACCAGCCCAGCGCCTTGCAAAAGACCCGGCCCACAGCGCTTGCGTCGCCCATGTGAGCGATGCCCACCACCAGCGTCGAAAACACCAAGGGGCCGATGAGCATTTTGATCAGACGTAGAAAAATATCGGAGATGATCGAGATGTAACCGGCGACTCGGGTCGCCGCCGCTTTGTCCGGGAAGTTGAGGAAAATCATGTAGCCGATAACGATCCCCAGCAGCATGGCGATCAAGATGCCTGCCGCAGCCGGTAGCCTGTTTTTCATAACGCACCTGTTGTCGTATTTTCTGGAAAGTAGCCTGGACAAGCGCCCGCGTGGCGCTGAAAAACGCAAGGTCAGCCGCAGTGCTACGGAATGAAAAAGGCAAGTGCAAAGTGCCTGTAACGGCACGTCGAGGATGGATGCGGGCGGAACAGGTCATGGACAGAGGACAGGACGGGGCAAGCCAACGGCAGGAAGCTGTCATACATAGGTGCAATCCTCGGATCTTATAGTTGTGGTTGCATCGGTTACGCGCTGTACCGACGTAGCCGGAAAACTACGCTAGTCCTGTTCCCCCAATAAGAGCCGATCGCGCTCTACCAGATATGCCCAAAAGCTATGGCGCCACGCTCAGGCTCAGCGTTTTCGTGAATGGCAAACACTCAGTTTTCCTCTTCCCATAATTCGTGGTTATCGCCGCTCACTGCTGCGCACGCATCCGCCGTCCAGCTATACAAAACGGGCATATCTCAAAGACAAAAACGGTAGTCGTCGTTCTCCTCCAGCGCTCCCAGAATGAGTGAAAACACAAAAGCAGCACTGCTTGGGAGATAGGCATGTCAACAGAAGCTGAACAAACCGTGGGGCAGGATTGGCAGGAGGACGTGTTCCGCGTGCTCAAGGCCCACGATGTCAAACACGTGGTCTTCGTACCGGATGCAGGCCATTCCGCGGCGATCCGCATGTCGTACGCAGACCCGGACATCAAGGCCGTCGTCCTCACCACTGAGGAAGAAGGCATCGGCTACCTCGCCGGCGCCTGGTTGGGCGGTGAGCGCGGCGCCCTCTTGATGCAGTCCAGCGGTGTCGGTAACTGCATCAACACCCTGGCCCTTCAAGTCTGTGCCGGTTTCCCGCTGTTGATGGTGGTCACCATGCGCGGTGACTGGGCCGAATTCAACGCGTGGCAGAACCCTATGGGTCAGGCCACCGAAGCCTCTCTGAACCTGATGAAAGTCATGACCTGGCGTGCCGACGTTCCCGAAGACGTCGCCCCGTTGCTGCACGGTGCCGCGACCATGGCCTTCAACGGTGATTCCGCCACTGCCCTGCTGCTCGGCCAGCGCCTGATTGGAGAAAAGAAATGGGTCAAGTAAGCGCAAACCACACCCTGTGCCGCCGCGAAGTGGTCAAAGCCTTGTTGGCCGATCGCAACGACGTGCTGGTCGTGACCGGTCTGGGATCGGCGTCCTATGACGTCATGGCGGCCGGTGACAATGATCTGAATTACTACCTCTGGGCCGCCATGGGCAGCGCAATCACAGTCGGCCTGGGCCTGGCCAATGCCCAGCCGGACAAATCGGTGGTGGTCGTCACGGGTGACGGTGAGTTGCTCATGGGCTTCGGCGCACTGGCGACCGTCGCGCTGCAAAAGCCCGCCAACTTGACCATTGCTGTGTTGGACAACGGTCACTTTGGCGAAACCGGCATGCAGGTCAGCCACGCGGGTTTTGGTATTTCCCTGGACCAGGTGGCGAAAACCTGCGGCTTCAGCTGGACCGATGAAATCCGCGACATGGAAGGCGTACACAACTTGCGCGAGCGCTTTGCAACCCGCGATGGCGTCAAGCTCGCAACGATCAAGATCAAAGCGGAAAACCCGCCACGGGTGCTGCCACCGCGCGATGGTCACTACATCAAGAATCGCTTTCGCGCTGCCTTGGGTTTCAACCCGATCTGATTGCTCTATGCCGGACCCGGTCACGCAGGGCAAAAGCCGTGCGTGACGCACTGAGGAGAATAATAATGACCGACCGCAACGCTGAAGAACTCAATGCCATCCGCGAAGGCGTACGCGCTCTTTGCGCTGAATTTGATGCCGCCTACTGGCGCAAAGTCGACGAAGAAAAAGGCTTTCCGGAAACCTTCGTCAAGGCCCTGACTGATGCCGGTTGGCTGGCCGCGATGATCCCTGTCGAATATGGCGGCTCCGGCCTGGGGCTGGCCGAAGCATCGGTGATCCTTGAAGAAGTGAACCGCTGCGGCGGGAACTCCGGGACCGTGCACGGGCAGATGTACAACATGTTCACCCTGCTGCGACACGGCAGCGAAGCGCAGAAAAGCTACTACCTGCCAAAACTCGCCAGCGGGGAATTACGCCTGCAATCGATGGGCGTGACCGAGCCCACCACCGGCACCGACACCACCAAGATCAAGACCACCGCCGTACGCAAAGGCGACAAGTACGTAATCAACGGTCAGAAGGTGTGGATCTCGCGGATCCAGCATTCCGACCTGATGATCCTGCTGGCGCGCACCACACCGTTGGCCGATGTAAAGAAAAAATCCGAAGGCATGTCGATCTTCCTCGTGGACCTGCGCGAGGCCATCGGCAACGGCATGACCGTGCAGCCGATCGCCAACATGGTCAATCACGAGACCAACGAGTTGTTCTTCGACAACCTGGAAATCCCCGCTGACAGCCTGATCGGCGAGGAAGGCAAGGGCTTCAGGTACATCCTCGACGGCCTGAATGCCGAGCGGACCCTGATTGCCGCCGAATGCATCGGTGACGGTCGCTGGTTTATCGAAAAGGCCAGCGCTTATGCCCGCGACCGTGTGGTGTTTGGGCGCCCGATCGGACAGAACCAGGGCGTGCAGTTTCCGATTGCCGAAGCGCACATCGAAATCGAGGCGGCCGACCTGATGCGCTGGCGTGCCTGCGAGGAATACGACAGCGGCATCAACGCCGGGGCCAGCGCCAACATGGCCAAGTACCTGGCGGCGAAAGCCTCCTGGGAAGCGGCTAATGCCTGCTTGCAGACTCACGGTGGCTTTGGCTTCGCCTGCGAGTACGACGTCGAGCGCAAATTCCGTGAAACCCGCCTGTATCAGGTCGCTCCCATCTCCACCAACCTGATCCTGTCGTACGTGGCCGAACACCTGCTCGAGCTGCCGCGCTCTTTCTAATAACAAGAGAGATAACACTATGAGCCAGCCCAAAGGCCTCCGCCCGCTCGATGGCATTACCGTCGTCAGCCTTGAGCATGCCATTGCAGCGCCCTTCTGCACCCGACAACTGGCCGACCTTGGCGCCCGCGTGATCAAGGTCGAACGTCCGGGCACAGGCGATTTCGCCCGGGGTTACGACCAACGCGTCAACGGCCTGGCCTCGCACTTCGTCTGGACCAATCGTTCGAAAGAAAGCCTGACCCTGGACTTGAAGCAAGACTCGGCCACCGAGGTACTGGACAGTTTGCTGGCCACCGCCGATGTGCTCGTGCAGAACCTGGCACCCGGTGCGGCCGCGCGAATGGGGCTGTCATTCGAGGCCTTGCATCAGCGCTTTCCGCGGCTGATTGTCTGCGACATTTCCGGCTATGGCGTCGGTGGCCCCTATGAAAAGAAGAAAGCCTACGACCTGTTGATTCAGAGCGAAGGCGGTTTTCTGTCGGTGACCGGCGGCCCGGGCGAGGAAGAAATGGCCAAGGCCGGTTGCTCGATCGCCGACATCGCGGCCGGCATGTACGCCTACACCGCAATTCTGTCGGCGCTGTTGTTGCGTGAACGTACCGGCGAAGGCAGCCACCTGGATGTGTCGATGCTGGAAAGCCTGGTCGAGTGGATGAACTACCCGATGTACTACGCCTACGACGGCGCCCCTCCGCCACCTCGCGCCGGCGCCGCGCACGCCACTATTTATCCCTATGGTCCCTTCCCTATCGGCGACGGCACCACCGTGATGCTGGGGTTGCAGAACGAGCGTGAATGGCAGCTGTTTTGCGAGAAGGTGCTCCTTACGCCCGAACTGGTCAAAGACGAGCGTTTCTCGGCCAACTTCAAGCGGGTCGAAAACCGTCACGCGCTACGGCAACTCATCGTTGAAGCGTTCTCCACGCTCAATTTCGATGCCGTGTTCGATCGGCTGGAGCATGCGCAGATCGCCAATGCCCGGGTCAACGACATGCAGGGTGTTTGGGACCATCCACAACTCCAGGCACGTGATCGCTGGCGGGAAGTCGAGACCTCTGCCGGCAGCGTCCCGAGTCTGCTACCGCCCGGCAGCAACAGCGCTTTTGAACCGCGTATGGATGCTGTGCCGGGCCTTGGCCAACACACCGAACAGGTGCTCAGGGAACTGGGGCTGGGATCAGACCGCATCGAACAAATGCGCGCAGCCGGGGCTATCTGACAGCAACGATCAACTATTTTCGAGTGAACACTGCCCAATGAAGATCCTGGTAGCTGTGAAACGCGTGGTCGATTACAACGTCAAGGTTCGTGTCAAGGCGGACAATTCCGGCGTCGACCTCGCTAACGTCAAGATGTCGATGAACCCATTCTGCGAAATCGCAGTGGAAGAAGCCGTACGTCTGAAAGAGAAAGGCGTTGCGACTGAAATCGTCGTCGTCTCCATCGGCCCGTCCACCGTTCAAGAGCAACTGCGCACCGCGCTGGCTCTGGGTGCCGACCGTGCCATCCTCGTCGAATCCGCTGAAGATCTGACTTCCCTGGCGGTTGCCAAGTTGTTGAAAGCTGTTGTCGACAAGGAACAGCCTCAGCTGGTGATCCTCGGCAAACAAGCCATCGATAGCGACAACAACCAGACTGGCCAGATGCTCGCGGCATTGAGCGGCTACGGTCAGGGCACGTTCGCGTCGAAAGTCGAAGTGTCCGGCGACAGCGTTGCCGTGACCCGCGAAATCGACGGCGGAGCGCAGACGGTTTCTCTGAAACTGCCGGCCATCGTCACCACCGACCTGCGTTTGAACGAGCCGCGCTACGCGTCCCTGCCAAACATCATGAAAGCCAAGAAGAAGCCTCTCGAAGTAGTGACTGCGGACGCTTTGGGCGTTTCCACCGCCTCCACCAACAAGACCCTGAAAGTCGAAGCGCCGGCTGCACGCAGCGCGGGTATCAAGGTCAAGTCGGTGGCTGAACTGGTCGAGAAACTGAAAAACGAAGCGAAGGTGATCTGAATGACGATCCTGGTGATTGCTGACTATTCAAATGACCAGCAGGACAACAAAGTACTGGCCCCGGCCACGCTGAACACTGTGGCTGCTGCCGCCAAGATCGGTGGTGATATCCACGTTCTGGTTGCAGGTCAGGGTGCTGGCGCCGTGGCTGAAGCCGCTGCGAAAATCGCTGGTGTGGCCAAAGTGCTGGTGGCCGATAACGCCGCTCACGCTCATCAACTGCCGGAAAACGTTGCTCCGCTGGTTGCAGAGTTGGGCAAGGCTTACAGCCACATCCTGGCTGCCGCTACTTCGAACGGCAAA